>CAZWMN010000037.1:0-25738 GCA_964635075.1 uncultured Pirellulales bacterium
TTGCCACTATATCAATCTCTATGCTGTCTTTTGCCCTTTCAAAAATGTCTTTAATCGTCCTGTATCCTTTGGATAGAATCTGTCTTACTTCTTCGTCACTGCCGGCAAAAGTCCCTAACCTCATAGGGATAACGGTATGCTTAGTCATTACTTTTTCGATTAATTGCTGATGGCTGACAAGCAATCTGCCCAAGGTGTCTTTGGGCATATGACTGTAATCGACCATTTCCATATCTCTTACTACCGCAGCGATGTCCCGGAAGGATAGGGTATATGCCTGGTTAGAGATTTCGCTGCTGTTTACAACTTCAGCGGGGCTTCTAAAAGGATAGATGTCTTCAAATGCTGCCATCTCACCCGGATCAAACAGTTCTTCGGCATTGGAGTTTATGACGCCGTAAATGTATTTGCCTGCTTTACTCATAACAAACCTTTTCATTCTCCGGGAAGGATTTGCCGGTCCCTTCCCTGAGACCCGTTTTATTGCTTATTTGCCGTTTTGTTCTTTCAGCATTTTAATCGCCTGGTCAAAATGCAGTTTTGAAATTTCGAGCTTTCCATCCGCGCTCATTTTCTCTTCTGCCGAATGGCGCTCGATGTATTCCCTGACCGCAAACATAGATGCCTTGCGACAGACAAACTCGATATCCGAGCCGGTCCTGCCTTCGATTTCTTTAGCCAGTTTCTTTAAATCGACATCCTTTTCGAGGGGCTTATTTTTTGTATGTATCTTGAAAATCTCCTCCCGGGTTTTCTCATCCGGCAAAGGCAGTTCAAACGACAGGTCAAATCTGCCGCTTCGCAATATCGCAGGGTCAATCAAATCCAGTCTGTTGGTCGCAGCCAAAACCATCACGCCCTTGAGCTCTTCAATGCCGTCCATCTCAGTCATAAATTGACTGATTACTCTTTCGGTTACATGCGAATCGGCAGAACTTGAGCCTCTCCGCGGCACAAGGCTGTCTATCTCATCAAGAAAAAGGATTGTCGGGGCCGCCTGTTTTGCTTTTTTGAACGTTTCTCTTATCCCTCGTTCCGATTCTCCGACATACCGGCTGATAAGCTGGGGACCCTTGATGGATATAAAATTGACGCCGCTTTCATTGGCAACGGCTTTTGCTAAAAGCGTCTTTCCCGTGCCCGGCTTGCCGTACATCAAAATTCCCTTAGACGGCGTAGTCCCGGCTTTCTTAAAGACATCCGGATATTTAAGCGGCCATTCCACGGCCTCTTTAAGCTCTTGTTTAATATTCTCAAGACCGCCCACATCGGACCACTTTACATCGGGGACTTCAACAAACACCTCTCGGATGGCTGAGGGTTCTATTTCCTTCATCGCCTCAAAGAAGTTATCCATCGTCACTTCCAGTTTGAGCAGCGTTTCATAGGGAATGTCCGACAATTCGAAATCAATCTTGGGCAGGATTTTCCGCAACGCCGACATGGCGGCTTCTCTGGTCAAAGCCTGCAAATCCGCCCCTACGAAACCATGCGTAATCTCAGCCAGCTTTTCCAGGCTGACATCTTTCGCCAAAGGCATGCCTCTTGTATGAATCTCTAAAATTTCCAACCGCCCATTCTTATCCGGGATGGGGATTGAAATTTCTCTGTCGAATCTGCCGGGCCTCCTTAGGGCGGGGTCTATGGTATTGGGGATATTCGTCGCACCTATAACGATAACATGGCCTCGGGATTCTATCCCATCCAGCAAGGACAGAAGCTGAGCGACCACACGCCTTTCAACCTGTTTTTCACCACCCATATCCTCTCTCTTTGGTGCTATTGCATCAATCTCATCGATAAAGATTATGGCAGGGGCATGTTTCTGGGCATCCTCAAAGACACTTCGTAAGCGGGCTTCAGATTCACCGTAGAACTTGCCCATAATTTCAGGACCAGTTATACTGGTAAAATAGGCATCGGTTTCATTGGCTACCGCACGGGCTGTCAACGTTTTACCCGTCCCAGGCGGGCCATACATAAAAACCCCTCTGGGGGCTTCGACGCCAAGCCTTTCAAAGACTTCGGGGTACTTCAGGGGCAGTTCAATCATCTCTCTGATTCGCTGAACCTGGGTACCCAGCCCGCCAATATCTTCATACGATACTTTGGCTTTCTCAATTTTGCCTTCCTTTGACTTTACCCTTATCAGGGTTGCAGAGCTGACAGATACCACACCATCCGGTACTGTGTCTTCCACCATGAAGTCACAGGTTTTAGTGCCAAATAACCTGGCCCTTATTTTATCACCGCTCGTTAAAGGCAAACCTTCTATCAAAGACGCGATGTATTTAGCGTCTTTATCCTGTTGAAGCGCACCTCCGGCGTTCAAAGGGGTAAGCGTGATTTTCCTGGCGGCTCCGGCTTCGATCTTCTGGAGGGTTACCTTTTCATCAAGGCCGACTTTGGCGTTCTCCCGGGTAATACCGTCTATCTGGACTATTTTTCCCCCCCGGTCCTCGGCATAGCAGGGCATCACCTTGGCGGCGGTTTTCCTTTTGCCTTCTATCTCGATTATCTGGCCCACCTCCAGGCCTAAACTCTTCATATCTTCAGGGTCTATTCTGGCAATAGCCCTTCCCACATCCTTAGGCAAAGCTTCCTTTACTTTCAATTGCTTCATACCGCCTGCCTTTCGTTGTCAACTGAACAACTGCGTATTCAAATCCGCCAGCGTCTTTAATCCTTTAACCTCATGGGGACGCGAATGGACAACCGTTTTTCTCAGTCCGTTCATCCGGTCTTTTATCTGGTTTATATACTTGTCTTGTTCCCGCCTTTTTTCTTTGCAAAATCCGCAGCCGTCTGATTCCAACACGTTGTTTATCACCAACTGCCTGACGGTAACGCCGTATTTGCTCAAATTGCTTATTAATCGTTCTGTTTCCAAAATCGCCATATCCTCCGGAATCGTGACCGCTATAAATTCACACCGGTTTGGGTCGCGAAGCAACTCCTCCATTTTTTTCACGATTTTCTTCATAGACAAAAGGAAATCATCGCCTTCATCACCGTTATATTTGCCGGCAAATCGCTCAACCATATATCTGTATTTCCATCTCATTTTTGCCATTACTTTAACCCAGTCATCCAACAGCTTCGGCGAGGTTAAAAGTCTCAGGGCATGACCGGTTGGCGCGGTATCGACCACGTATTTATCAAATTTCGCCTCATCGATCAGGTCAATCATTGTCTTGAAACCCATAATTTCGTCCATGCCGGGTATGGGTAAAGCAAAGACGGAATCGATATCTTCCACATCCAGGTTGGTGCCGGTTTCCACAATTTTCCTTATCTGGTCTTCGTGTTCGGTCTTAAATTTCGAAAGAGCGTTTTCGGCATTGACTTCAAGAGCGCTTAGATTCTTTACTCCCTTTATTTCTTTTGGCTGGTCGCTGAGTTTCTGTCCCAGGCTGTCGGCAAGCGAATGGGCCGGGTCAGTTGAGAGAATCAACGTCTTAAAATCTTCCGCCAAATACAGGGCTGCGGCGGATGCACAGGTTGTCTTGCCTACGCCGCCTTTGCCGCCGAATAAAATCAGCTTCAGGGAAGCGTCTTTCAGCCCTTTTAATCCCATTCACTTTTTCACCTTGATCTCTAAGATGCCGTTGTTGTAAGAAGAAGTCATTGTGTCGGCCCGTACTTTTGCCGGAAGCAAGACTTCTTTACGGTATTTCCTGTCTCCGGTTTGCGCTGAAATATCGAGGATATCTTCTTTCAAGTCTAACTTTATATCAGCTTCGTTAACGCCTGGCATCTCGGCATAGATTCGAATCTCTTGCTCCTCATCAAAAACATCCGTGATAGGCTCTCTTTCTTCCTCAACTTTAGGTCCTTCAGGAGTCTTCCTGACATTTCCAAACGATTCAACTACGGGTTTTCCGCCGATCGCAGTCTTTATGGAAACCCCAAACACCCCCTTCATTCCTTTCTTGAGGTTGCTTAAGTCTATCTCGCCTTCTTTATTGATCTGGCCGCCGGCATCTTTCAGTTTAGCAGCCATGTCAACAAGATTCTCGATACCCTTGAATAAACCGCCAAGGCCCAGGTTGCCTATGCCAAAGTCAATGTTGAGACCTTCTGTTTCTTTTTCTTTGCTTTTTTTGTTTTTCTCTTTGCCCATTTTATAGTCCTCTGCTTTTTTGTCTTTATGTCCGGTTGAAATTGCATTACAACAGCAATCTCAATAATTTAAGACCATGGTCTTAAGCGGGTTTTTCGGCGTCTTGCCGGTTTTGGCTCCGCGTTTTTCCAAAATTTGTTTTTGCAGCTTTTCAATCCGGTCGTTAACGCTGTCCAATTGCTTTCTGACCGTGTTTCTCCTCTTATCCAGTACAAAGAGCTCCTTTTCCAATCGGTTTTTTTCGCTGTCGAGCACGTATAGTTCCAGATGGCCTGAACGCTGGGCTTTGGGTATGGATGTCGCGCCGATAGAATGTACGCTTTTTATGTTGTTCAGGCTTGATAGCTGCTGTACGGTTTTCATTAGGATGATCTCCTTATCTTTTTATCTTACGCCAACCAAGTTTTCTATTTCTTCCCGGTTTAAAACAGCATCCCCCCGGCCGGTTTTGGGAGGAATAACTATGTGTTTTTGTGTCCCAAGTTCTTTGGCCACCAGTTCGCCCACTATTTCCTTAACCCTGTTTTGGTTTGTTTTTGAACCCACACGGCTTGTCTCGGAGGCCAGGATGTCTTCGCACATCTGTGTAAAAACGCCGTTGGCTTTAAACAGATTAAGATTTCGCACTTTAAGAGTTTTTGCGATCATGATACAGCCCCGCACGGTAGGAGCGAATTCGCACTTTCCCGATTCTCTCAAACCCCTTACAATATTGACTATCCTCTCAACCTGCGGCCTGGAAAGTTTGGATTTGGCTTCGGTGACGGCCACCTCTGTTTCATAGTCAAAGTAATCGAGGTCCATGGTTATCATTCTGTCCCTCAAGGCGTCCTGACTGCGATGCACCCCCGCATATTCTTCCGGATTAGAGGTGAAAATAGCGGTAAAGTTCGGATCGACCCTTAAATAGGGTTCTTCTCCGTCTCTTCCCGTCGGCAAATCCATCACCTTCTCTGACAAGATAGACAACAAAATGTTATTCGCTTCCGGCCGGGAACGCGTGAACTCATCATAGATCAGGGTGAATCCATATTTGCAGGCAACTGTCAACCGATTATCCACCCACCGCTTGACCATATCCTCTTCTGTTTTCAGAACCCTGGAGATAAATCGGTCCACCACCTTTCGGATTCTGTAGCCATGCTCGCCGCCGACCAGGTCAGAGGTTGTGAACTCCTCGTCTCCGTGCATGATTACCACCGGCCTTCCGAGTTTACCGGCGATGTGCATGGCAAGCGTTGTTTTTCCGGTACCCGAAGGGCCCCTGAAATGAACCGGAAAGCCCGCCTTGATATAATAAAGGGCTCTATTAGTAATATTCTTAATGTACTTTGTTTCCACAAAATCCGGCATGGGAGCCGGTTCCAATACGGTTGTCGTTTCATCAATCATTTCTATTTCACTCCTTTTCTGTTAGAAATTTTGTTTCTTATGGCAGCGAGCCCCACCACTTAAATCTCTCCCCTAACTTTTTCCAGATTTTGCTCACTTTTTCCAACTCTGCTCTTATCTTCTTTTCTCTGTTTCTAAAGTTCTCCTCGATAGCCTGTAATTTACCCAGAGCTTCTTTGCTTTTTCTGATATAGCCTTCTCTGGATAAATTTAGTCTGGTTACGTATTTCACCTCGAAACAAGTCCTTTGCCTTTGCACTCAAGACAGGCCATTCCACTATCTATTGTCGTACCTGTACCTTCACACTCAGGGCACCATTCAGTTGGGCTTTGGGGAGCTGTAACCACACCTTTGCCGTTACATACAGTGCAGGTAATCCGTGTATTATGATAGACGCCGCTGCCCTTGCAAAAAGCACATCTAATCGCCGGCTCTATGACCTCAACATTACCTGTGCCGCCGCAGACCTGGCAGGCAGCATGTTCACTCAATAAGTTAAAGGGGTCTTTTCCCTTACCTTTACAAAAAGCGCACGTTATCTGGGCCGTAGCAGATGCTGTCTGGCTCATAATCTAAGACCTCCCTGAATTTGTATTTACCTGCCTGCGGCGGGTTTGCACTTCCCTGGCCTTTTGCTACTCTGCGAAGTAGCGAGTCGTTTCGCTACGTAGCATGAGCCAGCCGGCAACAGTTTGGCGTCAGACAATTTTCCACTGCTTTATTAGACGCCGGCACTAACTGGCTGCCTGCGGCTTTTGCTCTTTGTTGAGGCCTTTTTCTTGCCTTTGCTCCTGTTGATTGCTTCCTTAACTGTAGTTGCCTTTTTTCCAGCAGCAATCCCAGGCATCATAAAGCCAGCTTTTCTTGACTTAACCAGAACCGCAGACATGCTTTGCCAAGCCTTCTTGGCCCCAGCCATATCAGCACTAAACTCGCCCATAAGCTTGTCAGCATCACCCAGAATTTTTTCAACCTCTGCCTGGATATCCTTTATTTCCCTGGTGAGTTTAGCCTTCAGTTCCTTTGACATATGGGCATGGTCTTTTTGGAAGCTATTCAGCATCGAACCGACATTACTAATTAGACTGTTGACAAAATCTGCTAAGTTCTTGGCTTGCTCCTTGCTCATCTGCATGTTTTCCTTATGGAACTGCTGGACCATGTTTCGGGCACTTTTAAGCATACTTTGCACATTCTTTGATAATCCATCTGTAAAGTCAGCCAAGTCCTTGGCTTGTTCGGCAGCCATTTTCTTTCTATCCACAGAAAACCTGTTGAGGGTCTCATGGGTATCTGCCACCAGATCACCCACCGCTTTTAGCCGAACATTATTAGAAAAAATAATGTTCTCCGTAAGTTTCTTCATGTCTTCTGCGATTGCCATTACCATTTTGATTCTCCTTTTTAATTTTTAAACCTTTTGGAAGCCATTTGAGTTTACAGTATTAGACGTTGTCGCTTTTTCAAATTCCAACAATGGAATACGTTCTGGTTTTGTGCCCTCTTCAAGCGGGGTTATTACGCCATCAACGGCTATTTCACCCTTGTTATTAAAAACAGGTTCACCCTTATCGAGCACGTAACACAGCGAGCCGTCATTACGTACCATCCGGTACTCTATGGTGAAGGGCATACCCTCATTTTTACATCTGGCAAAAGCCGCAAAAACCATCTGCTGGTCATCAGGATGGATCATTTTTCCCCAATGTTCTCTATCGGCCAGGATTTCATTGGCGTCATAGCCGGTTAATTCCTTGATTTTCCCGGCAAAACAAATAATCTCCGGCTTTTCCGGAGGCAGAGCGACATAAGGTATTTCGCCCGTGGCGTCGATAAGTTGACGAAGCTCTCTGCTCAAATGACTTAAAACAGTTTGTATTTTTGTCTCTTGCATCGTTTTACGCTTTTAACGGCATCAGATGGTTTGAACGTTTTTCGGCGCTCTTGACCGATTTTATACTCGAGCGGCCAAATAGATTTCCCAATTGATCGGCAAAACTGCCGGCGATATTCCGGGCAACGCTAATCAAACGAATGGTTAAAGCACGGTTGGTTTCATCTAAAGCCTCATCAAACTCCTTGAGTCTCCGTCTAACGCCGGCTTCGAGTTCTCTTATTTCCTTATCAATCTTTTCTTCAAAAGTCTGACCGGCCTGAAAACGTTTGAGCAATGAACCTACATTTCCGGTTAAGGTCTTAACAAAAACTGCAAATTCAGCTATAGTGTTCACCTGTCTGTCAGTCATTTGCTCCTGCTTTCTGTCTTTGCGGTCCTTGAGAAAATAAAACTTCGTCAGCATATTATTCAAATCCACAGTCAAATCCTTTACGAAGTTCTCAACTCTTTCTGCCGGCTCAGCGGCCTTTTTTTCTCTGTTTAAATCGTTTAGCGTCTTCTGCGTATTAGCTATCAAGACATTTAAGACTTTTGTTTCAGTATCGTAAAAATTTATAATGTTATTTATGATACCTCTGGTCATTATGAACCATCCGCATTTTAAGCCTCCCGCGGCTCAGCAAGACGATCTTGCTCTATCTCTGTGCGTTTGGCCTTGAATTCACCAAGCAACTCTTTCACTTCCCGACGTCTCCGCTCCTGGCAGGTTATACGTTCGGCTCGCTGCCTTTTGAACTCGCCAAGCATTGCCTTAAAATCCCTTATTCTCAGCTTCTCTCCCCTGACTAAAAGGTCTTTCAGCATTTCCGATGTTTGCTGCTGCCCCTGCTGGAACTCTTTCAGTTTTGAAGTAACCTCGATTTTACTTTCATCCTGCCTGGAAAGGATTTCTTTAATGACCGTTTGCAGTTCCCTGACCTTTTGAGCATGGCCTTCGGTCAGGGCTTCTTGAAAGTTTCTCAAGCTTTCTCTTAATTGCTGTGCCAGTTTTGTTTGCTCGCCAAGATACTTCCCGGACAATAGCCTTACTTTCTGTTCACTTTCGTCCAAGTATGAAGAAATAATGCCCATCATCCGGTCAAAATCCTTCTTTCGCAGAGAACCATTTCTGGCAAGGTTTTCTCTCAATTGGTCGTTGATTTTTTCCCGTTCCTGCCTTGTACTAAGAAGAGAGTCCTGAAAATCATGGAAGATCCGGCCGGTGGTTTCGAAAAATGCTTCAACACTTTGTATCCTGGCTTCATAAGAAGAGATGATGTTCTCAAGGATATTTTCTTTTTCAGCGACCAGAGGCATTGTCTTTACCCTTTTTTGAGATTGCTCATGTCAAGAAGAGGCTTTTCTTGGCGAGCCATGCTTTCTGCTTCTCTACTGTGGTGCATAAGGATAGCTCGGCAAGAATTCCCCTTGTGTCAGCGCCTTACGCCGCGGTTGCGGTCAGGCCAATGGCCTCGGCATACTTCAGATAGGTCTCGACTGAGGCCACTACGACTCTGGCTTCGATGGCGAGTATTTCAATACCCACCAAAGAGACTCTCACCCAGGCATCAATTACGACGCCCTTGTCCAGGATACGGTCAATCACCTCAACCAGACTGCTGGAACCAATTGCTTTTTCGACTGCCATGTTAATGCTCCTTTCGTTCCCCTTAGGGGAAGCTAAAAAAATAGAAATTAAAAAAACGCACGCTACAATACGTGCGTTCAAATTCAGCTCAATAATATCGACATCATTCGGTGAATCGTCAGAAGCTCACACGTTAAAGTTGCTGTGTTGAAAGGTGTAATCTGCTTTCCAGCGGTTCTCTTTTGTGTCTCCATTTTGTGTCCCATTTGAAATCTTTCGTGTTTAATCTATCTGCCAAAAAACAAAAGAGGCGATAATAGTCCAAGGGTCGCGTATTCGAGGCGGCTTTTCTCGGACCTCAATGATGTTTCTGGTTCGGCATTATTTCGGATAACCTTAAGAAGTTTTTCACTGCTTTTAAGCTAACCTAAGGATTGGTAAATGCGGGGAAGGTATGAATAGTTGGATGCGATTTGCGGAATTAAAGCAGTTGAAGGGCGCTTTTACTAAGAGATTCGGGGGTTTTGGTAAATAAGTTTAGTTCTTTCAGTATGAACAACCATCTTAATATCAAAATCGCGGCAACCACTATGGATAAATCCAAAGGAGCGATGTGTGATAGCCAATGGCTATATCAAGACTCCATTGGATGAAGCGGCGTGATTAATTACTTTATCGGCAGACCTGAATTTTCCATTTAGACGGTTATTAAACCCTGACGAATGGCATACTTGGTTAAATCCGCAAGGTTTCCGACATCGGTCTTTTCCATAATCTGCCTGCGATTTGCTTCTATGGTTTTCACGCTCTGGCCAAGCTGTGAAGCGATCTCTTTCGCCGACCTGCCCTCCGTCAAAAGCTGAAGAATTTGTTTTTCTTTCACGGTCAGCGTTTCATACAATCTTCCCACCGCATCGAAAATACTGTCTTTGGTAATGCCCTCAAGGACAATACTTGCAATCTGAGGGCTCAGGTACGACTGATTATCCATAACCACCCTAATGGCCCGGATCAAATCGTCAACCGCACATTCCTTGACCATATAACCCGAAACGCCCGCCTTGACCATATCCATCACGAACTCCCTTTTGGCATGTATTGACAAAGCCAGGACTTTGGTCTCCGGCAGTTCCTTCTTGATTTGGCGGGTCGCTTCGATGCCATTCAGCACCGGCATCGTCACATCCATAATAACCACATCGGGTCGAAGCCTGCGGACCATCTCTACGGCGTTCAATCCATTATCCGCTTCGCCGACCACTTCCATATCACTCTGTTTTTCAATCAAAGCGGTTATTCCCTGTCGCAGAATTCCATGATTATCCGCCACTACAATTCTTATGCTCATAATGACCTCTTTGACTTTCATCGTTCTCAATTTTTTCGCGATTTACCGGCGCGATGAGCGTAATGTGTGTTCCCTGACCGGGTTTAGACTCTATTTCAATACTGCCGCCAAGATAATTCAGTCTCTCACGAATGCTGAAAAGCCCGATACTTCCTGTCTTGTTCAACTGCGGGGATGGGACGAAGCCGATTCCGTCATCTGCGACCACAATTCGTACATGATGGTTATCCCGGCCAATAGAAACCTTCACCTTCCGGGCTTGTGCGTGTTTGACTATGTTAACCAGCAGTTCCCGAACGGCTCTATACAAAACAGCACGAACATCATCATCCAAAGGTTTGGGGCGCTCGTCGTCTTCAAACTCAGTGTGGATTCCGTATTTTTGCTGCACTTCATCAGAAAGCCACTCTCTTATTGCAGCTTCAAGCCCCAGCTCATATAAGACGGAAGAACCCAAATCAAATGTTAAAGACCGCATTTCGTCAATGATCCGGTCGAGATGTTTATAGATTTCATCCAGCGGTTTAACCAGTTCTTCCGGTAAATTTTTCCCCCGTAATTGGCCTGAACTAATTTTGAACAGGATCAGATCCTGCATCACATGGTCATGCAATTCAACGGCAATGCGCCTGCGTTCGCGTTCTTCGGTCAATAACATTTTCGAGGCCAGGTCCTGGAGCCGTTTTTGATAGCCCAATAGCTTCTTCTGAGCCTGTCTTTGAGCAGTGATGTCCAGCAAAATACCTAATATTCCCGTCACATTGCCTTCTTTGTCTCTAACAGGCGATTTGACGGTATGGACAATGATTTCCCGGCCATTCTGAATACATTTCTCATTAATATCTTCTGTTTTGCCGGATTTTATAATTCTCCTGTCGTCAGCTTTGTATTTCTCAGCCGATTCCCTGGGGTAGAGGTCGTAATCCGTTTTTCCGACAATCTCCTCGGCCTTAATCTTGAAATCCCTGGCGTAATTCTCATTACAGGATACATAAACTGAGTTGGTGTCCTTGAGAAATACCTTTTCCGGGAGGCCCTCAAGAAGCGCTCTGTATTTGCTCTCGGAAACTCGTAATACTTCCACAATCTTTTTGCGCTCATCGCTTTCGATGACCTCCCACTTGCCTTTCCGTCTGATAAGTGCGGACTTATGGCTGCTGACTACGTCCACAATATCAGATGCCCTACATTTATCTAAGCAGTACGTACAAATTGCTATCATCCGATATTTACTGATAGCGCTGCTTACCTGCCTTTCGTAATCGGAGAAATTTTCCCAATCTGTCTTTTCGAGCCATGCGGTGTCGCCTGTTATTCTTATGCCATCAAAACCGGCCGTTAACGCCCAATTAAGCTTGTTAATCCACCTTTTAAGAACTCGCTGGAGAGTAAACTTGCCATCTTCGAGATACCACTGACTGTGTGGAATGATTTCTATTTGACCTGTTTTTAAGTATCTATCGAAATCAGGTATAGCGATCCTCAATGCGGCCTTGACCTTTTTTTCGCTAATAGGTTCGGAAGTTACCCACATACAGAGCTCATTATTTTCCAGGCCGGCCTTAAAGTAGGGAACAAGAATATCAATTAAATCTTTTTGGGTTTCGTAGAACAGGCAAAGATGAGTACCCCAGGGCACATTGCCTAACAGGTCAATCCCTGTGTTTCTACCAAGTTGTTGCCTTCTGCTCCGCATCTCTGGAAGGACCCATAATAGTAAGAGGGACCGGGTTGTTTTTGAAAGAAGGGCGTTGCGAATCTAACCGTTAAACCGGTGCTATACCTGTTATCCTGCCATATTAAGCCCTAATAATATTATATATCGGACTAACGGGGCAAAAAAAATAGAGCAAATGAATTTTTTAACCCATGCCGTTTTTTTTCGTGACGAAGTTGAAAGGCCAAACCCACCGAAGGTATGCGTCTCACGGAAAAATCGCAGCTGTTGACCACCGGGCGGCATTATTATAGGCGTTGACTATCAGCAGTTAAAAACCGTATCCTCTTCCGGCGTAAACTTTTTTTCGCGGAAATTATGATAGGGCTCAATTTCGTTTGTCAAGGGTCATCGAATGATCGATTGAGATACTTCCACTTGTCCAGACCAAAAATCGGTTGACGAAAAAGGATTGATAACGTATGAAATGAATCAGGAGCAGCCAGAACCTTCAACTAAAAATGGGGCAACGTCCAGAGTTTATCCGCCTTTGGCGGGTATTTCCATCCACCAGTCCCACTGGTGGTATTAAAATCGGAACAATAAAAAGGGCTGTGCGGAGACGACGGGCATTTCGGAAACCGAAAATCCTCTCCTGCGGTCTCTTTTCCACTTTCTCCTCTCCACTTTCTCCTTTCCGCTTTCTTCTTTCCACTTTCTCCTTTCCACTCCACGAAAAGATTTAATGTTTTTCCTTTCCTAAACCATTTATAATCAAAGACTTATTGTAAATTACCACGAAAATTCAAAAAAGACGAACTGGTCGGTATGATTTTGTGTGCTTACATTGAATATCGTTAAACCGGCTTGGTATAGATGATTTTATCGTCGCCGGAGGCGTAAAAGTCTTTTACACGGGCTGCCGGGGTATAACCGAGGTGTTCATAAAATGTTCTCGTGGGCAGATAGCTTTCGCGTCCGGAGGTCTCAACGATAAACAGTCTTCCGCCAGCGTCGCGAATACGCTGCTCGGCAAAATCCATCAGTTTTTTACCCAGCCCCTGACCCTGACATTCCGGCGCTACACCCAGCCAGTAGATGTCATAACTTCCCAGTGTACAAGGCACCGGCCCCCAGCAGACCCAGCCGATCACCGCATTATTCCGCTGGAGTACATACGACTGATAATGACTGGCCGGCCCTTTACTGGCCGCATCCGTAATCACCTCCTCGGCAATCAGAATCTCATCCGGACGAAAAAACCGCGTCGCTTCCAGCAATTTTAATACCGGCGCAATATCCTTCATTTCTGAAAAACGGATTTTCTCTTCAGCAGCGGTATTTGATATTTTGTCTTTTTTATTTTTCATTTGCCTTCTTATATCCGCATAAGCCTGTTTATCGCAAAAGTTTTTTGCAGAGCAGTTTGATTTTTAATTTTTTCAGCAGATACCGCACGACGCTGTCGTCGTCATTTGTTCTGATGATCTCGTCCGCTACGAGTTTAACCTTTTCGTCGGCGTTTTCGACGACGACAGCTTTCCCGGCCAGTTCCAGCATCCGAATATCGTTGATATGGTCGCCAAAGACAGTTAATTGCTCCCGTTTGAATCCGGTCATATTCAGCAGTTCTTTCAGGGCGATGGACTTGCAGGCCTTTTTGTCGTGAATTGTCAGCCACCAGAACCCCGGCGAGTAAGGGTTCTCAAAATAAAAATTTTCCAGCCGCCCGGGGAATTGCTCGTCGAGCGTTTGAGCCACCTGCCCCACCGGTTCCTTGTCGCCCATCACCGCCAGTGAAAGGACGGTTTCCTTTAATGTGCCGGCAAGCTGTTTTGTCTGGCGCAGGCGTAAATCTCCCAATTCCGTCAGCGCCTTGCGATACCAGTGCATCGCCGGATGGGACAGCGTTTGATAATACAGGCGATCGTCTGCGCCGTTGAAGGTACACACAAACGGCCAGAGATTCGCTTTACGGATGATGTCGAAAATAGCTTCGGCGATTGATTTTTCGAGGCTGTTGATAATCAGGTGTCTGCCGGTTTTATAATCGGACAGATACGCCCCGTTGATGGCGATGACCGGCAGCTTAATCGGTATGTCACCCAGCACCGGCTTGATTTCGTTAATGGCCCGGGCGCTGGCGACGGTGAAATTCAGGCCCGCCTCCAATAATCGCTTAAGGTTGTCCCGGCTGAAATCGGACAATTTCCCGCTGCCGTTCAGCAGTGTCCCGTCCAGGTCGGAAACATATAATGATTGACGATTGTCGATTGACGATTGACGATTGTTGTAAAATGAAGCCACAGAGGTTTTATTTTTTGAACTATAAACTATAAACTATAAACTCTTTTACTCCTGCGGCAGCCGTGCCAGGTCAATATCGGCCCCGGCGACTATCAGGTTATCGCTTAGAAGTTGGAGGGTTCGATACCCTCCACAAATTTTCCAATATCCTGCTGGGTTCCAATAATAAAAAGCGTGTGGTTGCGGCTCAAAATATCATCCGGATCCGGGATTTCGACTTCTCCGTTTTTGCCGGCATCTTTGATGCCGACAACAAGAAGATTATACCCCTTTCTGATATCGAGGGTCTTGATGGTTTTGCCCCAGAGTCTTTCGGGACAGGGCGCTTCAATAAGGGTGTATTTTTCAGAAAGAGGTATATAGTCCAGAAGATTGCGGGCGCTGAGGATATTGGCCAGGCGCACCGCCTCGTCCTTTTCCGGATAAACGACCTTGTGAGCGCCAATAATTTTCAGGATGTTGAAATGTTCCTCGGAAAGCGCTTTGGCGGCGATATATTTGACGTTGGACCGCTTGAGAAGATGGACAATCAGGATACTCGGCTCGATATTGGGGCCGACTCCAACGATGACCGCGTCGGCACTGGCGACATCGATACCGGTCAGCACCTCCAGCGATGTGCCGTCGGCGACGATAGCTTCCGAGACGTAGTTTTTGATTTTATCGACAGTGGAATCATTATTGTCGATGGCAATGACCTCGTTGCCTTTACGAGCCAGCGATGTCGCGACGTTGGTTCCGAAACTTCCCAATCCGATTACTACAAATTTTTTCATAGTATTTCCATCCTGATATTTTAACCTATAAGAATGGTTTCTGTGGCATATTTACAAAAAACCGGTCTTTGTTTGCCTATCAGAAAGAACCCCGCGGCCAAAGGTCCGATGCGGCCGATAAACATCGTGAGGGTCAGAACAAATTTCCCGACGGAAGTCAGTTGCGACGTAATCCCCATGGAAAGACCGGTATTGCCCAGCGCCGAGGTGGTTTCGAAAAGGAGCTGAAGATAGGAAGCCTTTTCTGTAAAGGATAATATCAGCATATCCGCCGCCAGGACAACGACAAACCAGGCAAAGATGCCGAACGCCTTATAGACAAGGTCGTTAGGGATTTTTCGTTTGAAAATATTAGTGTCGGTTTTGGCGGTTTTCAGTTGAGACCACAGAAATACCAGAATCAGGCCGAAAGTCGAAGTTTTTATTCCGCCCCCGGTACTTCCCGGCGAAGCTCCGACAAACATAAGAAACATCATATAAGTAAGGCTCGCCGGAGTCATCGCCCCGATGTCGAGGGTATTAAAGCCATCGGTGGTGGAGGCGGAAACAGACTGGAAGAACGATGCCATCAATCGCTCGCCGGTCGTCATTTCAGCGGGCCAGTTTTCGACAATGAAAATCACAGCAACACCGAGACCGATGACCACCGAGGAGACAAGGAGTGCAATTCGGGAATGAACGGACAATCTTCTGGGATATTGTTTTTTTATGACTTTAAGGAAATAAACACAGACATCATACAGGACAATAAAACCAATTGCGCCGGCCAGTGAAACAATGGAAATAGTCCAATTCACGAGGGGTGATGTTTTATATCGGACGAGATTGTCAGAAAAAGTCCCGAATCCTGCGGTACAAAAAGCGGCGACGGAGTGAAATATTCCAAGATAGGCAGCCTTGGAAAGGGGGAATTCCTTCTGCCAGAATAGAGTTAATAGCAGCGCCCCGGCGACCTCAAAAATCGCAGTAAAAATCGCAACGGAACCGAAAAACCGTCCCAGAGTTTTGTAGTCCGCTCCCGGCATGGACTCTCTGGCTACGGATTTTGCGATTAAAGGCAAATCCATCTCGAGCAGATAGGCAAAGCAGATGACAAAGACCATATAGCCGATTCCGCCAATCTGGAAAATACAAAGCAGGACAATTTGACCGAAAAGGTTGTAGTAGGAACCAATATCGACGACGGATAAACCGGTAGTACTGATACCGGAAGTAGCGACAAACAGCGAATCAACAAAGGGCTGATGTTGGCCTTCTGCCGACGAGATCGGCAGAGAAAGAAGTGTGGCGCCTATTAGCGTAACAGCGGCATAGCCAAATACAAGTATCTGGAATGCAGTCGCTTTGCGAAGACTACTTATCAATAAATTCATAAAACCCTTTACCTTGGAGCAAAGGGGATAAAAAAACGCCTGCAAAGGACGATTTTTTATTTTTGCCATTGCTCTTTCAAACGCCTGCGAGGTTAGCTGACGGGCTCGGGCTTGAAAGTACCCTGTTCTTGCGAAATTCGCCCCTGTTATCGGGTTCCCCGCATTTGTGCTGTCAGGCACAAATTTCGGCTACAAATTGTCCATTACAAAGCGTACAGTTTATCTGACTTTACGCGGTTGTCAATAGCGTTGGTTATACATTTTGAGATAGGTGATTTATTATCCCACGTCCACCAGGCCCAGCGAGGCGCCGAATTTATCGATGAGTGTCTTTCGCAGAGCCGCGTTTTGAGGGTCGTTCAGCGACGGGTCGTCTTTAATCATTTCAAACGCGTCGCGTCGCGCCAGGTTCAGCAGGTCAAAGTCGTCTATGATATTGGCGATTTTCAAATCCCCCAGGCCGTGCTGTCGCGTGCTGAGCAATTCCCCCGGCCCGCGCAGCCGCAGGTCCTGCTCGGCGATTTCAAATCCGTCGTTGCTGCGAGTCATTATGTCCAGCCGCGCCATCGCCGTCTCGTCGTCGCTTTGCGAAAACAGGAAGCAGTATGATTTATTGGCTCCGCGTCCGATGCGTCCGCGAAGCTGATGCAGTTGCGCCAGTCCGAACCGCTCAGCGTTTTCGATGACCATAATTGTCGCGTTCGGCACATCAATCCCCACTTCAATCACCACCGTCGAGACCAGCGCCTGAATTTTACCCGCGCGGAAATCCGCCATCGTTTGCTCTTTCTGTCTTGTCTCCATCTGCCCGTGCAGCAGCGCCACGTTGTATTCGGGGAACACCCGGCTTAGCGTTCGATGTTCTTCCGTTGCCGCCTTGACGTCACCGTTGGCCGATTCCGACGACGTTTCCGCATCGATTCTCGGATAGACAAAATACGCCTGCCTGCCCGCCCGCAGTTGTTTGCGGATGAAGTTCAGCGCCGCGTCGCGGTTTTTCGCGCGTGCCTGCCGCGTGATGACTTCTCCGCGTCCGGGCGGACTATGGCGGATGGTGGAGACGTCGAGGTCGCCGAAGGCCGTCATTGTGAGTGTCCGCGGTATCGGCGTCGCCGTCATCACTAAGCAGTGCGGCGATTTGCCTTTGCGCAGCATTGCCCGCTGATGCACGCCGAACTTATGCTGCTCGTCGATAATCACCAGCGCCAGGTTTGCGAAATCCACGTCCTCCTGTATCAGCGCCACCGTCCCGATGACGATATCTGTTTTGCCGTTTTGAATCTGCCGCACCAGCACGCTGCGCTGAAGCGCAGGCATCCCCCCTACCAGCAGCATCCGCCGGACCTTGCTGTTTTTCAGATACCGCTCCACACTCTCATAATGCTGTCGCGCCAGAATCTCCGTCGGCGCCATAATCGCCACCTGCTGCTTATCGGCCACCGCCACGAGCGCCGCGTACAATGCGACAACCGTCTTGCCCGAACCCACATCGCCCTGCAAAAGCCGGTTCATCGGGATTGATTTAGCCAAATCCGCGACGATTTCCGCGATGACCTTGTCCTGGTCTTCGGTGAGCATAAATGGGAACCGTCTGCGGATATGACTATCGATTTTATCGCTGCACGGCAGAGGCGTCGCCGGGGCCGTATGACGCAGGTGATGGCGTTTGAGCGCAAGGCCCAACTGCATCAGGAAGAGTTCGTCATATTTGAGCCGCCGTTTGGCCCTGTCAAGCTGCTTCTCATCCGCCGGGTTATGAATCCATTCGTAGGCTCGTGTACGTTCAATCAGGTCATTCTTTTTCAAAAACGCATTGTCGAACAATTCCGGCACAAGGGCGCACAGTTTGTCAAGGCTGGTTTTGACGATTCGCTTGATTTGCCACGATGCGATTTCCGCACTGGCCGGATAAACAGGCCCGCTGAACGCCTCGCCGTCTCTGGATTGTTCCGGCGGCACGATATGAAATTTTGGATTGGTAAATTGCAGTTGATGCTTGTATTGGGCCGCCTTGCCATAGACCAGCAGGATTTTCCCCGGCTCAAGCTGACCGACTAAGTATTTGCCATTAAACCATATCACCCGGCAGAGGCCCGTCGCATCGGCCAGCATCGCCTCGAAGAACGGTTTTCGCCGGTACGGCTGCCAGTCCGTCCGCTCAACCTGCCCGATGATGCACGCCGTTTGATTCGGACGGATTTGCGCAATGGGAACGACCTCCGGCACAAACGACCAGTCCCGCCCGAAATAATTCAGCAGGTCTTCGGCTGTCCGCACCCCCAGTTGCTCCAGCGCAGCGGCCCTGGCCGGCCCGACGCCCTTCAAGTACTGCACCGAAGTCGATAATTCGATTTTGTTTTCCGTTTCTGTCACTTATGCCTCTTGCCTCGTGCCTAATGCTGTTTTGGTATGTGAATTATAAAGCGGAAAATCGAAAAAGGAAAGATGTCATTCTAAACCCTCTGTGGGTAAGGAATCGCCTTCGGCGATGACAGATTAAGCAGACCCCTCACCCCATAAAGGGGATTCGGGGTGACGGTTTGTCGCAGTCGGATGATTTTGCGCATGTCGTCATTCCGAGCGCAGCGAGGAATCTGTTAAAACCGGCAAAATTCCATTCCTGCAATAATCGTTATTCATTCAACATTATTTATTTTTCTCGATTCTTTCACCCGGCTCAAATCTTCTCCCTTGTCCGGTTTTCTAAACACAAACAGATGTTCGTGCATAATCAGGTAAAAGCCGGCTTTTTTCGCCTTGCCCACCCATCGGCTCGTCGTCGTGCAGTTATGCTGGACTTTGATGATGTCTTCTTTGAGGATAAATCCCGCGTCTAAAAATACGTCCATCACACGGTACGCCAGCGGCACAAAATGCCTGCCCCGCCGTGTATCGCCCATCAGGGTAGCGCAATGCTTCCCCGGCTTGAGGACGCGGTGTAGTTCTCCCGCTGCGATGCGCATTTCCGCGCAGAATTTCTTCACCGACGATATCGCCGACAGGTCGCCTGCAATGCCGTCGCTGTAGCGGATGATGTTCATATACGGCGGATGCGTCAAAATCAGGTCAATGCTATTATTGCCGATAAACGATAAATCCCGTACATCGGCGCAGACAATCTTTCCCTCTTTCATTGGGTGCCCTGCCCACGCTTGCGTGGGCAGGTTGCTCTTTTGGGTGGTACCTTCAAGCCGAAGGCTTGTGGGTGATTTGTCATTTCCCGTAGGATGGGCTTTCTTGTCCGCCATAGTTTCAACGACGGCGGAAGCCCATGCTGTCTTATTTTGTTTTGAATTTAATTCATTCATATTTTGAATTTGCTTCGGATTTCGGGTTTCGTGCTTCGGATTTATTTTCCCTTCGACTTCGTCGAAGGAAAACTCCACCGCCTCTTCGCACAGTTTCACCGCTGCCGGATTGATATCTGCCCCAATGAATCTTCGCCCAAGCAATTTGGCTTCAATCAGTGTCGTCCCGCCACCCGCCATCGGGTCAAGGACAACTTCCCCCGGCTGTGAATACATCTCGATGATGTTCCGCGCCAACTGCGGAGCGAAATTCCCCCGGTACTTATTATTATGCGTCGCCCACGTCCCCCGCACAGGAAACGACCACACCGTGGTCGCTTCGTGAACGAATTCGGTATGTGGAGAGGTCATTTTTGATGTCCCATAATTTTCTTGATGTCAGTAAGAGATTTCTTAAATAGGTTGAAGTTTAGCAATTGAATAGGGTCGGTGAAGTAGTGTGTTTTCAAATTAGTAAATCTATCCTCACCGTTACCTGATAGCCAATAATTACCATCAGTAATCCAAATGAAACCTAAATTGCATTTGTTTTCTGAAGCGTATTTTTTTATGTCTTCATTCAAGTCAACATATTCATCCTGATTAATCCCTATTTTCGTGCCCCCACCTGATGTGGAATAAAAGTTTGTTTCAATCAGTACCCGTGGTTTCCCCGCATACAACAGCACAAAGTCAAATTTTTTCGGCTTATGGTCTTTTCGCTTATTTATACCGGCAACATATTTTTCTGTAACATAGGAAAACTCTGGGACATTGTTCATAGTTACAGATTTTTCTGGTTGTAATTCTTTATTCGTAACCAAGTGCGTAATATCTGTAAAGTCGTCAGCATTTAATATCTGTGATATTTTTATGACCCCGAATTTGCCATGCAAGCCTTTTGAATCTATCGGTTGTCGTTTATATCGCAAATAGTTCTCTAAATTTAATGCCGTTAATTGATCGCCCGCGTTGAGATTTTCAACAAGATATTTTGCAATTCTCAAGCGGGTGGCGATTGAATTTATGATATGATTGTAAAGCAATTGCCGGGCCTTCGCTAATTTCGCATTAGAGAGTTTCTCGGCATACTGAACAATCGCGCGTTTTGTGCAAAATACGATATCTTGTAATTCAGGAGTCAAAGTCTTGGTGATAGTAGTATAGATTTTCTGAAAATTTTCGTTAGGATTTCCATTTTCGAACTTAAAGATCTGTTTTTCGATATGATTACGCAAAATATTGTTATCTGCATTATTTAGTGTATGTACATCAAAACAAAAATTAATATACTGAGCGTCAGTAAAACGCTGAAGTTGTAGGATTTCTTCGAAAATATCAAAAGTTTTTGGATTGCTTTCAAGTACTTTCACTAAATAATCAATCGTTATCGGCTTGGAAAGCAAGTTTATTTCGGTTTTGTACTCATCTAGATTGAAATGAGGATCTTTAAATTCAGATTGGCAAAACTCATAAAAACTTATTGTCGAACCAAAATCAACGTACTTCATTTGCCACCTCGTAGTTGGTAATTATCAATTCGTTAATTTTCCCTCTTTTGTCGCCCTTGCAATTGATGGCCCGATTTGCTTTTACTCTGTCGATAGAAAATCCTTCTGGTTCCGGGTAATGGGTTTCAAAAAAGAAGTCTTTGGGGTTTTCATTTTTAGGATCTGAATTGCTTAAAAGAAATTTCACATTTCTTTTTGTCAGCCATTTACAAAACTCGGCAAGGTGTATTTGATCTTCATCAGAGAAACTATTTTTGGCATAGGAAGTAAAGCTGGCTGTTTTGGAAATAGGCCTATAAGGCGGGTCAAAATAAACGAAACTATGCCTGTCAACATATTCTCTACAACGAGAAAAATCTCCACAAAGGATTGTTGCCTTCTGTAAAAGTCCTGAGACCTTTTTCAAATTATCTTCCGGGCAAATGTTGGGTTTTCTATATTTTCCGAAGGGCACATTAAACAACCCTTTTTTGTTTGCGCGGTAAAGACCATTGAAACAGGTTTTATTCAGAAAGATTAATTTGGCCGCCGTTTGAGACGAAAAAGATATGTCCTTTTCAGTGTTGAATGATTTCCGGATTTTTAGAAACAATTCCTTTCTCTTTTCATTACTTCGATGCGAAAAATAAAGTTCTTCGAATAGTTTTAATTCGCTGATTACTTCCTCCACACTGTTTCGAATGGCCTTATAGCAGTTAACAAGGTCTTTGTTGACGTCAATCAGGATATAATTGTCTATGTCCGGATACTTTTGCGCAATATGAAAGAAAACCGCGCCGCCACCGACGAAAGGTTCAATATACGTTTTGATTTTTCCTTCTTTCAATTCCTGTAGCAGGCGCAGATCAATTTCATCGACAAGTTGTCCTTTTCCGCCAGCCCATTTTAGAAAAGGTTTGGCAAACTTTGTTTCAAGCAGTGTTTGTGTCACAGTAAGTCCCTTATGTCAACACCGAGAGCTTTAGCGATTTTCTCAAGATTGGTTAGGCCGATTTTCTTCTCGCCTCGCTCTACTTGTCCGATATAGGCACGGTGAACATCTGCCAATAATGCTAATTTTTCCTGGCTGAATCCTCGCTCGATTCTGACCTTGCGGATGTTTTTCCGCACACGCGAATGGATATCGCTCATAATCGGTCTCCTTTCGTAGAATTGTAGGCTTTGCTACCCAGAGATCGACTACCTGTAGGTAGCAATTTTGCGTAGGCAAAAAATAATTGATTTTGTGAGAAATTTACGGAACAGATGGACTTGACGACAGCGGAGCCGCACTTTTAAAGTGATTACATCACTGCCTCATACTGCTTCATACAAGCCCCTTAAAAGCTGAATCAATCATACAATTTTTAGCGGCAATTGCAATCAATTTAAAAGTCAAGAGACCAGAGACTATAGTCTATAGACTATCAACTGTAATCTCTGAGGCAGAAAAAGTTTGAACGAACAGCCCGCACGGCGTACAATAGGTCCGATGGAAATCAGCGATACCAGCCCTGAAAGCAAAAAAATTGTCAATCGCCTGTACCGGCAGATGCCGGAGGGGGAGAAACTGCTGCGTGTATTTTATGCCTGCCGGACCGGACGGGCGCTGGCCCTGGCGGGGCTGGCGATGCGATACCCGCAGGCCTCCGAGGAACAACTCCAACTGCTCTGGAAACGCCAACATCTGGGGGCAAAACTATTTATGGAAGTCTATGGAAAACGGACGGCAGAAAAACTTCCCGACTGAGCTGGACGCCCTGGCCGGTTTTCTGGCGATATTAGACGACCTGAAAATTGTCTATGCGCTGGGCGGCTCAATGGCCGCATCCGTCTATGGCAAAGTCCGCTTCACCGAAGATGCCGACATTACCGTAGAGCCGTTCCCATCCACGGCCGACACGTTAGTCAAACGCCTCGCGCCTGATTTTTACGTCAGCCGGCCAGCCGTCGCCCAGGCCCTCGCTCAACGCAGCAGTTTCAACGTCATTCATATCGCCGCCGCGTTTAAAATCGACGTCTTCGTCCGCAATGAAACCCTGTTCCAAAAACAGCTTTTACTGCGCCGAAGGCAGGTTTCTATCCCCGGCCTGTCTCAGACGGTCTGGGCGGTGTGTCCGGAGGATATCCTGCTGTTGAAACTGGACTGGTACAAACAGGCCGGCTGCGTCTCCGAAAAACAGTGGAACGATATCCTTGGTCTGGTCGATATGCAAAAAGACCGATTGGACCTGACTGAGCTGCGCCGCTGGGCCGATGAGTTAGGGGTTCGTGAATTACTGGAAAAAGCCTGGCGTCAGATACTCTGACAAGAAATTAAAAACAATTCCTTTCCTCTCTCGTCTTTCGTCTCTTGTCCTGCATACCTGTATTCCTGTGTTCTTGTCTTTCGCTGCGAGTGATAAATTTTTTACAATTCAAAATGGCCGTGCTTGCTGTGAAAAAAGGGGATTCAGGGATAATTTTTCAATTTTCACATTTTTGCGAAACGAAACGGGCGATTTTTCAGTCTTATATGATGAAGGCAATAAAACGGCCAAACACATTAGGAGCATCTAATACTCTAAGAAAAGCGAGAAACGATGATGATAGAATTCAAATGCGAAAAATGCGGCCATCACTATAAAATCGGCGACGCATACGCCGGCAGAAAAGTCCGCTGCGGCAAATGCGACTCTGTCAACTCGGCGCCCGCGGTGCGCCCGGCCTCGATAAACCCTGCAAATGGCGCACGATACGCCGATGATACTATGCCGGACTTTGACGGCCTCTTTCTGGCGTTATTGAAGCACGAACGCGAGGCCCCCGCGCTTGAACCTGCGAGTCGATAGCCGCATCCCGCCTCTTTATCCCGTATCCCTGCCTCCTTGATTTCAGCAGCAAACTATGGTACAAATTCCCCCCGTGTGGAAGCAAAATACACAACACCTGATTGACCTCGACAAGCGATACCTCTGGCATCCGTTCACGCAGATGGCTGACTGGCTGGCCGGCGAGCCGGTGATTATTGAGCGGGGCGAGGGATTCTATCTCATCGACACCGAGGGCCGACGTTATATCGACGGCGTAAGCAGCCTGTGGTGCAACATTTATGGCCATCGCGTCAAGGAAATCGACGATGCCATCCGCGCCCAATTAGACAGTATTGCTCACAGCACCTTGCTTGGCCTGGGACAGACGCGCTCGATTGAACTGGCCGAACGGTTAATCCAAATCGCGCCACAGAATTTGGCGAAGGTATTTTATTCCGACAGCGGGGCGACGGCGGTGGAAATCGCGCTGAAAATCGCCTATCAATACTGGTATAACCTCGGCCAAAAACAACGCACCAGATTCGTCGCCCTGCGCGAGGCCTATCACGGCGACACCGTCGGGGCGGTGAGCGTCGGCGGAATGGAGTTGTTCCACGGTATTTATAAGCCGCTGCTGTTTGAGACGCTGTTTGTGCCCGGTCCACACCCCTATCGTTTTGACGGCACGCTTGAACAATGTACTCAGTACAGTCTTGAAGCTATGGAATATCTGCTCAGGAAACACGCCGGCGAGATTGTGGGTATTATTGTCGAGCCGTTAGTGCAGGGGGCGGCGGGGATGATTGTGCATCCGAGGGGCTTTTTAAGGGGCGTCGAACAACTGGCACGCAAATATGATGTGCTGCTGATTGCAGACGAGGTCGCGACGGGTTTTGGCCGGACGGGCAGGATGTTCGCCTGCGAGTATGAAGACGTGCAGCCGGATTTGATGTGCTTAGCCAAGGGCATCAGCGCCGGTTATCTGCCATTGGCGGCGACATTGACAACACAGAAAATCTTCGACGCATTTTTAGGCCGCGTCGAGGAGTTCAAGACCTTTTATCACGGCCATACCTATACCGGCAACGCACTGGCCTGCGCAGCGGCTCTTGCCAGCCTCGATTTATTCGAGAAAACGCAATTGTTGGCGAAACTCCCCGCCAAAATTAAAATGATTTCCGCGGCGCTGGGAAAAATAAGGTCGCTGTCCTTTGTCGGCGATGTGCGTCAGTGCGGCCTGATGGCCGGCATCGAGCTGGTTAAAGATAAAGCTGCCAAGACGTCATTTGAATACCGGCACACCATCGGGGCCAAAGTCTGCGCGGCGATGCGGCCAAAAGGCGCGATGCTGCGTCCGCTGGGCGACGTCATCGTCCTGATGCCGGCCCCGGCGATGGACGAGGCGACGCTGCAAAAATTATTGTCTATTGTGCAGGACGCCATCCAAAACGACCTGCCGGGAATTGTCAAAGGGTAATTGCAAATAGGATGGGCGGCACGGTCAAACGAAGTTTGACCGTGGTTGTATTGAGAATGCACTGCCTTGTATTTTTCTTTTACATCGTTAGCAATTGTTTTTATCCAATTGGCCATCCCCCGTAACAAAAATTTGGTTCTTTTTTCTACGAACTACGAACTTTTTTTGAAGGAGTTGCCCGACAGGTCCGATTGAATTTGATTTTGCTCTGTAGAAAAGTTCAAATTCTGTCGCCCCTTCGGGGCTTAAAG
>CAZWMN010000038.1:0-25219 GCA_964635075.1 uncultured Pirellulales bacterium
TTTGCCCCTGCCGCCTTGGCCTGGTGCCTTTTCGCTCGACCTCATCACGAAAGAGCTATTCGGATAGGCTCTTAGTGGATGTTCAATGTGTACTAAAGACAGGTAAATATATCACTTTTGCCCCCGCCAGGCAAATCTTTTTGGGAGATTCTCCTCCGTGGGGTGCAGTAAAATAGAGTTTTTTTTTGTCCGATATGGCGGTATAGTTTAGGGCTATGAGCAAGAAGACGAAGGAGTTATGCATCACAGAGCAATGTTTGCGGCCAAGGCCGTTGTGGCAGCGGCTGCTCTATCCTTTCATCGGGACAGTTCTGATTATTCTCGGAATCATTTTATGGATTACGCCGGTGGTGATGGGCTTTCCGCTGATTATTATAGGCGTGCCGTTTTTGTTCTGTTTTCATCCGCGTCTTGAACTCTGGGTCCGCCGGAAGATGCACGCTGTGCGGGTGGCGATTATGAACAAAGTTAAAAAGAACTAAAGGGAAGAGAACAGAAGTTGTTGGATATCGGATAGACCATGAAAAGCAAAGGCGACATCAAAAAGCGTGTAAGAAAGCAATACGCAAAAGTCGCGTCGCAGGAAAATTCCTCTTCTGATTCTTTTGAATATGCAAAGTCTATTGGATACTCGGAACAGGAAATGAAAAGTGTACCCGAAGAGGCGGCCCTGACACATGGCTGTGGGAATCCAACGGCACTTGCGGAACTAAAAGAGGGCCAAACCGTTCTGGACCTTGGCTGCGGGGGCGGATTGGACGTCTTTCTCGCAATACAAAAAGTGGGTCAAAAAGGCAGGGTCATCGGTTTGGATATATCACCCGAAATGGTCGAGAAGGCGAATAACAGTGCAAGAAAAGGTAACTATAAAAACGTTGAGTTCAAAGTCGCCGAAATGGAAAAACTGCCGGTCCCGGATGATTCTGTTGACGTTGTCATAAGCAATTGTGTCATCAATCATTCGCCGGACAAGGTAGCTGTGTTCAGGGAGGTACACAGGGTTTTGAAGGCGGGCGGCAGGATGTTCGTATCCGACCTGGTCACCGCAGGAAAGTTTACTGAACATGACCTGCAAAGCGTTGACAAACTATGGACGGATTGGCTTGCCGCAGCGTCCGGGAAACAGAACTATCTGAATGCGATAAAAGAAGCGGGATTCCAGACGGTTACTGTGGTTGCCGAAGGCTCTTTCCCAATGGCGGAGGCAGACAACGTGCTCAAAGGAAAAATCATCAGTATCCAAATCAAAGGAAGCAAATAAGAAAAGGAGAAAGGGGACCAGAAGTTGTTTTCTGAGTATGTGTCCTTTACTTTTTTCTCGTAAGTTGCTATAGTATTTTTTATGAGCAAGGAGACGAAAAAGCTATTTATTGTCGATGGTCATGCCCATATTTACGCGGCGTACTATGCCCCGATGCGGCCGCTCAACAGCCCTTCCGGCGAACCCACCAAGGCGGTTTTTGTCTTTACCACGGCTATACTCGGCCTCTTGGAGCGTGAAAAGCCGGATATGCTGGTGGTGGCGATGGATTCCAAAACGCCGAGCTTTCGCACCAAAATTTATCGCGAATATAAGGCCCACCGTCCGCCGATGCCGGAAGATATGCCGCGCCAGATCGACCGGATTGAACAAATTTTAGAAGCGATGAATATTCCAATGCTTCGGATAGACGGCTGGGAGGCCGACGACCTCATCGGCACACTAACAGCCGAAGCCGCTAAAGCGGGTATCGACGCCTATATCTGCTCCAAAGACAAGGATATGCTCCAGCTTTTGCAAAAGCATGTATCGACCTACGACATCAAGACCGGCCAGAAAACCGACCTCCAAAAACTTCACGAGGAGATAAAACTCCGGCCCCGCCAGTTTATCGATGTGCTGGCATTGCAGGGCGACGCCTCGGACAATGTGCCTGGTGTTCCCGACGTCGGGCCTAAAACGGCCTTAGAGTGGATTCAGAAATACGGCTCACTTGAAGAACTGTACAGCCACGCCGATGAAATCAAAGGCAAACGCGGCGATAATCTTCGCAACTTTAAAGACCTTGCTTTCCTGAGTCAAAAATTAGTGACGATTGATTGCGACGCTCCGGTGAAATTAGACGAAGCGAAATTCGCCATCCACGAGCCTGATAAAGGGAAACTCGCCGGCATATTCAAGGAACTGGGCTTTACACGCCTGCTTGGCCAATTGAATATCTCAACAGAAGCCCGAAGCGTAAGCGATGAGATACCCAAAGAAGTCTCCGCCGCCGGTCGGCAGGGGACGCTCTTTGCCGTGGCCGCCGAGAAGAGCGCAAAAACCACCGATAAGGACTATCAGCTTATAGACACGCCACAAAAGTTTGACGAGTTTTTCCGGAGATTGTACCGACAGAAAAGCTTCGCTGTGGATACGGAAACTACGTCCATCGACCCGATGCGGGCGGAACTGGTGGGGATGAGTTTTTGCTGGAAGGAACGGCAGGCGTATTATCTGCCCGTCCGTGCGCCGCTGGGACAAAAGCGATTAGAGTTGAGTAAAATCCGCCCCGTGCTGGCGTCCGTGCTGGCGGATGCGAAGCGCTACAAAATCGGCCAGAATCTCAAGTATGATATGCCGGTGCTGGAAAACGCGGGGATGCCTTTGGCTGTTAAAGACGGCGGGACATTTGACACGATGGTGGCGTCGTACTGTCTGCACGCCGACCGGTCGAGTCATTCGATGGACGCGATGGCCCGGGATTATCTGAATTATGAGCCGATACCGATTTCGGATTTAATCGGCAAGGGCAAAAACCAGATTACGTTTGATATGGTTGACACCGTCTCGGGCTGTGAGTACTCCGCCGAGGACGCCGATGTGACATACCAGCTTTGGCAGTATCTGTCCGCGCGGCTCGACGCACAACCGACGCTGAAGAAATTGTTTGAGGAACTCGAAATGCCGCTTGTATCGGTCCTGGCGAGGATGGAATCCAACGGTGTATCGCTCGATACGGATTTGCTCAAACGGATGTCCAAAACAATCAATAAGCAGGTCGAACAACTGACGGATAAAATTTTCGCCCTGGCGGGTTTGCCGTTTAATATCGACTCGACCAAGCAGCTTGCGGAGATTTTGTTTGACCGGCTGGGTCTGCAAAGCGTCCGCCGGGGCAAGACCCTGCGCAGCACCGACGCCGACGTGCTCGAGCAGTTATCGCATCAACATCCGATTGTCCCGCTGATTCTTGAATACCGCCAATTGGTCAAATTGCAGAATACGTATATTGACAAACTGCCGCTGCTGGTCAATCCAAAGACCCAGCGGGTTCACGCATCGTTTAACCAGACCGTCACCGCCACCGGCCGGCTCAGCTCTTCCGACCCAAATCTGCAGAATATTCCTATTCGCACCGAACTGGGAAAACAGATTCGCGCAGCGTTTGTGCCGAAGGAGAAGGACGGCTGTATTCTCAGCGCGGATTATTCGCAGATTGAATTGCGTCTGCTGGCGCATTTTTCCAAGGACAAGGCTCTGCTCAAGGCCTTTGCCGAAGATATGGACATTCACACCTTCGTCGCGTCGCAGATTTACGGCATCCCGGCTAAAGAAGTGTCGTCGGAAATGCGTACTAAGGCCAAGGCGGTCAATTTCGGCATTATTTACGGGCAGGGGCCGTATGGTCTTTCACAGACGGTGGGCATATCGCAGTCCGAGGCCAAAAAATTCATCGACGATTATTATGCCCGCTATCCGGCGATTCGCAAATTTATGGATGGCGCGATTGACAAGGCCACCAAACTGGGTTACGCCCAGACGATTCTTGGCCGGCGCAGGCCGATTACGGGCCTTAACAGCAAAAACCACAACGTCCGTTCGCTGGCTGAAAGACTCACTGTTAACACCGTCATCCAGGGTTCTGCCGCGGATTTAATCAAGATGGCGATGATTGCCATTGGGCGGCGAATCGACAAGGACGGCCTGCCGATCAAGATGATTTTGCAGATTCACGACGAATTGGTTTTCGAACTGCCCGAAAAGGATGCGAACAAGCACGCCAAGTGGATTAGCGCCGAAATGACCGGCGCCATTCAATTAGACGTGCCATTAAAGGTCGATATCTCCATCGGCAAAAGCTGGCTGGAATAGCACTTCGTGAAGACAAAAGCAAAGGGCAAAGGGAAAAAGTGCATACAGCATACAGCGTATAGCGTACAGCATTCAGTAAAGGGCGGGGAAGAAATTGATAATTGTGGAGTGATTGATTATTGAAAAAATTCGGCAGACTTCGCGGGGGCAGGAAAGGCAAAAAGGCGAAGATATGGAAAGGATTTTTGTATGAAAACGATAACGCGCACAACGATGGTGTTTTTGGTTCTGTTAGTTGGGATTGGGAGACAGGTTATGGCGGAGGAAAAGCAGGACCCCAATAAGTTTGAACGGGACGTCATCAAGACGGATATCGGCGAGCTGAAAATCACCTTCATCGGGCATGCAACGCTGATGATGGAATGCGGCGGCAAGGTAATTCATATCGACCCGCAAAGCGAAAAGGCGGATTATTCCAGGATGCCCAGGGCGGATGCGATTCTGATTACTCACAGCCACTCCGATCATTTGGACGTCAAGGCGGTTAATGCCATTCGAAAGGAAGGAACACAGATTATCATTGCTGAAGATTGCCTTGAGGAAATCCCCGACGGGATGGTAACGAAAAACGGCCAGACAAAAGAAATCGCGGGGCTGAAGATTGAAGCTGCGCCGGCGTATAATCTGGTGCATAAGCGGCCTGACGGACAGCCGTTTCATCCGAAGGGCGTCGGGAACGGGTACGTCATCACCTTTGGGCAGACGCGTGTGTATATTGCGGGGGATACGGAGAATACTCCTGAGATGAAGGCGCTGAAGAAGATTGATATTGCGTTTTTGCCGATGAATCTGCCCTATACGATGACGCCGGAAATGGTTGCGGATGCCGTGAAGGCGTTCAAGCCAAAAATTCTGTATCCATATCATTACGGAGAGACGGACACGAATACGCTGGTCGCGCTGCTGAAGGATTTCAAGGAGACCGAAGTCCGCATACGCAAGATGAAATGAATCGGTCTAAACGCAAAAACAAAAACCCCGCCATAAAATGGCGGGGCTAACCATCAGAATACCGGTGGGCTAAGAGCCCACTATCCATTTCTGGATTCCGGCGTTCGCCGGAATGACAAAGATGCAATCGTATTATCGTACGAGGCCGAGTCGCCTCAAGGTGGCTTTGGTCCATTTGCGGGAGCGCATTTGCGCCGCAATAAACAGCACCAGCACCACAACCCAAAGGCCGGCAAAACGCAGATAACACATCGTCAGCCAGAAGGTGGAAGCCTTTGTGTGCCATTGGCAGAGGAGTTCGCACGGCAGGAAGATTGCGCCGGCGGCCACGCCGGGAAGCAATACCTGCCAGGGCAGCAAAATCACCAGAGCAAAGAGCGAAATGAAAAACGCCCGGCTGATGTGGCTGATGCCGCCGAGTCTGCCGGCCAGCGAAATTTTCAGACTCATCAATAATGTCAGGCAGTACATCGCGGCGGCCAAGACGAGAATGAAATTGCAGGCCTTGAGGGCCAGGGCGACGTGCTGACAGGCGGGTCGAAACTGAAGGATCGCCGGAAGCTGTTTTTTCGATTTGGAGACTTTGGCGGCGGCGTTGGGTTCGGCGACGGACTGCGCGACGGCGCGAATCGGGTCACCGGCGCCGGCAATTTGGGGGTTGGGTTGTGTCGAGGCCTGCATTGCCGCTGCACAACAGGCGGCGGCGGGATTCATCGGGCAGACGGCACAGGCTGTACAGCCGGTTCTGTCGATGCGGTCGGTTCGGTCGAGGCAAAAGACGACGCCGGTCATCAACAGACACAAAATGATAATCACGAACAGAAAATTTTTCATTGAACGAATCGCATCAATGGCCTCGAGACAATCCGTTGTGTCGAGCAAATCCGGCGTTTTGATATTTGGACTCTGTTCCATTTTTTGTTCTCCTTTTGTTTTATTATCTCCACGGCCAAGCCTATCCTGCTCACGCAAGCGTGAGCAGGGCACCCAGTTGACCGTGCCACCCATCAAAGATTCGTTATCCCCTCACTGACATTCGGGGCTTTTTATCATTATCTCGGGCGATTTTGACGAAGGCATTATAGGCGGCCTCGATTGTCTTTTCAATATCTTTCTGTGAATGGGCCAGCGAAATAAACATCGCTTCGAATGCACCGGGGGCAAGATAAATGCCCTGGTACAGCATTTGAGCGAAAAACCGTTTGAATTTTTCCGGGTCGCAATTTTTGACGTCGTCGAAATTCCGCACGGGTTTTTGCGTGAAAAAGCAACTCATAATGGAGCCGACACGGTTGATGGTTATTGGGACGCCGGCTTTTTGGGCGGTTTGAGACAATCCCTGTTCGAGGGCTGCGCTGCGCTGTTCGAGCGTTTTATAGACCGAGGCATCTTTGAGAATTTCCAGTGTGGTGTTGGCGGCGGCGACGGCCAGGGGATTGCCGCTGAGAGTACCGGCCTGATAGACAGGTCCGAGCGGCGCCAGCAAATCCATTATTTTTTTTGGTCCTCCGACGGCGGCGCAGGGCAGACCGCCGCCGACGATTTTGCCCAGACAAGTCAAATCCGCCCGTATGTTATAAAGCTGCTGTGCGCCGCCGAAGGCGATGCGGAAGCCGGTGATGACCTCGTCGAAAATCAGTACGCTTTTGTTTTCGTTGCAGCATTTGCGTATTGCTTTGAGATAGCCGGGCAGCGGGGGGATGACGCCCATATTGGCGGCAACGGGTTCGATGATTATGGCGGCGATTTGGCCGGGATATTTCGCAAAGGCCAGCTTCAGGGCGTCGATGTCGTTGTAAGGCAGGGCAAGGGTTTTGGCGGCGAGGTCTGCGGGGACGCCTGCGCTGGAGGCGGCGGCCAGTTCGGCGACGCCGGACCCGGCTTTGACGAGCATACTGTCACTGTGGCCGTGGTAGCAGCCGATCATTTTTATAATCAGCTCACGGCCGGCCAACGCCCGCGCCAGGCGAACGGCGGTCATCACTGCTTCGGTGCCGCTGTTGACCAGGCGGACTTTTTCAATCGAAACGAAAGCATCGGTAATCCGCTGGGCCAATTGGGTCTCGGCTTCGGTGGGGGCGCCGTAGGAAGTACCATTGACGGCGGCGTCCTGAACGGCTTTGACCACTGCCGGGTGCGCATGACCCAAAATCATCGGGCCCCATGAGCCAACGTAATCGATGTATTCGTTGCCGTCGATGTCATAAACACGGCTGCCTTTGGCCGACTGGATGAACACCGGCGGCATTTCCACTTCGCGAAAGGCCCGCACGGGCGAATTGACACCGCCGGGGATGACGCGACAAGCCTTCGCGTAAGCGGTTTGTGGTTGTTTATGTTTTTGTCCGGTCGGATTCATAATCATTATTGTATAATCCTATTGGCTGACTGTCTAAATGATTTCGCTTGACCTGTGTGGAGATTTTGATGAAAATGCAGGTTTATGACCTTGATTGAAAGAAGTGAAAAGGGTCCGGCTGATGAGTGAAACAAACGAACCGGGACGGAAATCCGGTTTTGCGATAATTGCCGCGGCGATTGTGTGGGCCGGCGTTGCGGTATTCGCATTTTATGCCTCGACCCACATGGTCGCCGCGGGCGATACGTGGGTGTCGCTGGCCTGCGGAAGATATTACGCCCACCACAAGGTCGGTACGTTCGAACCGTTCAGTTTCAATTCCCACAAGCCGGGACCGACCGATGAACAACTGCAAGCCTGGCCGCGGTGGACGCATGGCATCATCCGCAAAATTCACCCCACCGGCTGGATCAACCAGAACTGGCTGACCCACCTGACTTTTTACGAACTGGTGCATTTGTTCGGGAGCGACGACAACCCCAACTATAATATGCTGGTGGCGTGGAAATTCGCGTTGTTTTTCGCCGCGGCGTATGTGGTGCATGCCTACGGGCGGGTGATGGGGGTCTGTCCGCTGCTTGCGGCAATTGCCTCGTGCCTGGCGATGGTCGTCGGCAGGACGTTTTTTGACATTCGTCCGGCATGCTGGTCGAATTTTTTTGTACCGCTGTTTCTGCTGATTCTGGCGCTTGCAGTGTATCGGAATATCCGCTGGATATGGCTGCTTGTCCCCACGGTGGCTTTGTGGGCCAATTTCCATGGGGGATATGTCTATGTCTATATGATAATGGTGCCCTTCGTCGGGCTGCATCTGATTTCGCTGATGTCCCGCAACCGGCTGGTAAAGATTTCGTTCCGTAATCTGCTGACGATATGCTGGGCCGGCGTCGTCTCTTTTGTGGCGATGATTATTTTTAATCCGTATCATCTGACCAACCTGACGCATACGTTTGAAATCAGCATCAGCAAGCACGCCGAGTCGTGGCGGAGCGTCAATGAATGGCGTCCGGCGTTTGATTTTCTTGATAAAACCAGAACGTCGCCTAATCCTGTGGGTGAAGAAGAGGCATTTGGCGTGATGTGCATTCTGTTCATTGTGGCGCTCGTCGCGTGGATTATTGGTCAGCGGCTTCGGCCGCGGATTAAGTTCGGGAAAAAAGTCAAGCCGGCAGAAATTGAAAAGGCATATCAAAGCTGGCCGAAGATTGATTTGCCGATGTTAGCGATAGCGCTGTTCACCACGTATATGGCGGTTCAATCGCGACGGTTCATTGCCATCGCGGGACCAGCGGCCTGTCCGGTGATTTTTCTTCTGATTCAGCAGGCCTGGCAGGCGATTACCGTACGCCTTCGATATCGTCGGGAACGCATTCTGGAAAGCGTTATCCCGCCTTCGTGGTTTCAGAAGGGCAGCCTGGCGGTGTACAGTTTAATTATTCTTGGATGCGGGGTGTTCTGGGGCTGGAAATTCAAGAAGGTATATCTTGATCCGTGGCCGGATGACAGTCAGTATCATTCGGTCTTTATGCGGATGACCGCCTCGAACGTCAAACCGATTGACGTGTGCAAATTCATCAACGACAACCAAATGACCGGGCGGATGTTCAACTACTGGACCGAAGGCGGAGCTATCGCATTCGGACAAAAGCCCAACCCCCGAACGGGCGAGATTCCGCTGAAACTGTTTATGGACGGCCGGGCACAGGCGGCATACAACCATGACAAGTTCCAGTTGTGGCAGTATATTTATTACGAGTTGGGGTGTCCGGCGGTGCAAAAAGTCCGTCAGGCCGGGAGAAAACAGACGGAAGCCGACTATCGCGAAGCGGCGGAGTGGATTGACCGGCAATTGGCCCACTTTCAGGCGTGGGTGGTTCTGATTCCGCGCGGCGAGCTGGCATATAGTTTCGAACGGAAAGATTATCTACCGGGGTATTACTTTACAAACGCCCTACGATATTCCGGCTACTGGAAGACAGCTTACCATGATTCCTATCAACTGATGATGGTCAATGTCCGGACAGAACAGGGACGACGACTGATAGACGATATTCTGGCCGACAAGGCGACGTTCCCCAACGCGGTCTCGCGGGATACGACTCTTTGCAGGCTGATTCCTGAACAATTTTCCTCCTCGCTGAGGGATAAACTTGAACAGGCTGCGGTGGAGGCATTTCGACTTCGTCCCTGCCAGGCCACTTTCGATGCGCTGCTCAATAGCGGAGCGATTCTCGGCTACTCTGCCGTCATTGGAGAACAGATCAGCCGCTGTGTGGCTGATTTTGAGGCCAATCAGAAACAATATCGCCGGCAAAACGGCTATACCGAACGGCTTCGCGCCGCGATTATGGCGGCGGACTTCATTATCCGCAATTACCCGGACCAAAAAGCGGAAATGACACGGAAAAGTGCGCGGTTCAAAGCCGAGGAAGATAGTCTTTCCCGCAATGTCCTGTGGTAATAAAGTGAAAAGTTAAAAGGCAAAAGGCAAAAGTGCAACTCAAAAGCTGGTTTGCCGCAAAACAATATGACTACCATACATCATCCATCACAAACGACTGATACGAAAAAGCCGTATTCTATCAGCGTGTTTTTTCCGTGTTTTAATGAGCAGGCCGCCGTGGAGACACTGACACGAAAGACGCTTGCGGTTCTGAACAAGCTGACCGACGATTTTGAGGTGATTATCGTCAATGACGGAAGCGGCGATAATACAGCGGTAATTGCGGAACGGCTGGCCAAAGAAATCCCGCAGGTCCGAGTGATTCATCATCCTCGTAATCTCGGGTATGGTCTTGCGCTGCGGAGCGGTTTTCGGGCGGCGACGAAAGAACTGGTTTTTTATACCGACGGCGACAACCAGTTTAACGTGGAGGAGCTGGCCGATATTCTGCCGTTGATTGACCAATACGACATTGTCAGTTGTTATCGTACCAACCGCCAGGAGGGCCTGGTGCGCAAATTTAACGCCTTCTGCTGGACGCGGCTGGTGTGCTTTCTGTTCGGTCTGAAACTGCGTGATATTGATTGTGCGTTCAAATTATACCGCAGGCGCATTTTTGACGATATGAATTTAATCAGCGCCGGGGCGCTGATTGACACGGAAGTGCTGGCGCGGGCGGCCCGAAAAGGATATACCATCGTCCAGCGGGGCGTGCGTCATTATCCCCGCGTGGCGGGGCGACCCACCGGAGCCAATATCCGCGTGATTTTTCGAGCGTTTCGTGAATTGTTTCACTTATATGGCGTTATTCACAGGGAAATCTGAGATGATGAAAAGGTATCGATCCGAGCCGTTGATTCGTCCGGACCTGCAGGCCCATATTTATTCGGCGGACCTCCTGACCAATGTCCGCAATCTGCGAACATTCTGCCCGGCGCGGACAAAATTCTGCGCGGCGGTCAAGGCCAACGCTTACGGCCACGGCATCGGCGAGATTGTCGGCATCCTCAAAAACCATGTCGATGCCTTCGCGGTGGCGACATTTTATGAAGCGATGCACATTGAACCGATAGCGGGGGGAAAACGTATTCTGATTCTTGAACCGGTCAATCCCGCCTACACGGCCGAACAGATTACACTATGCGCCCGGTATGGGTTCCACTGCGAATTATCCTCGCTGGAAGGACTGGAGTACATCAACAGCGTTCTGAAAAATTCTTCGCTGCGGATACCGCTGCACCTGAACGTCGAAACCGGGATGGGACGCTGCGGCCTGGAAGAAAAAATCTGCCAAACGGTTCTTGAACGGCTGCCCGACAGTCCCAATGTTATGTTAGCAGGGGTGATGACGCATTTTGCCACGGCGGACGAGGAAGACCTGTCCTACGCTTATGAGCAGCTTTTGCGGTTTGAGAAGTTTCTGGAGCGGCATCGCCTCAAGGGGCGCAATGATATTCTCATTCACGCCTGCAACAGCGCCGGCACACTGAAGATTCCGCAGGCGCATTACGATATGGTTCGCTGCGGCATCTCGATGTACGGATACTATTCGCGTCCGATGAAGAATCCGCCGGTGCCGCTGACGCCGGTATTGAAGTTGCAGGCGCCAATTACGCAGATTAAGACGGTGCCGGCGGGACAATCCGTCGGTTACGGACGCTCCTTTGTTACGACGCGGGATACGGTAGCGGCGATTATCTATCTGGGTTATGCCGACGGCTACCGGCGGTGTTTTTCCAACCGGGCCAAGATGAAAATCGGCGAAGCGGTCGTGCCGGTCATCGGGCGGGTCTGTATGGACCAGGTGATTTTGGACGTGACCGACGTGCCGAATGCGGCATTGGGTCAAATGGTAACCGTCATCGACAACCGGCACGATTCGCCCTGCGGAGCGTATGGGCTGGCTGAACTGGCCGATACGATATGTTATGAGATTCTGACGATGATTCATTCGCACGTGAGCCGGATTGTGCATTAAGAAATGAAAAGAGACCAGAGGCCAGAGAAAAGAGACTCGCCTGTTTACGTTTTTGTCTGATGTCTCCTGACTCCGGGCTCCTGACTTTTTATCGCTTATGACTCCGAAGACAACGGAACAGAAATTCTATAACTTATTCGTCTATGGCTCACTGCGGGAGCCGACGATTTTTGAGTCGGTCTGCGGCCTGTCGTTCACGCTCAAGCCGTCGCGGGTGGATGAGCCGCGGATGTTGTTTGCGGAACTGGCGATGCTGGACGGCTATCGGCGGGTCAGCCCGGACAACGTGTATTTCTACGCCATCAAAGAACCTGCGGCTAAAATCCAGGGATTTGTGATTCACAACGTTGGGGCCTCGGCAATGGCGGTCATCGACAAATATGAGGGCAGGCTTTATACCCGCGATACCGTCACGGTCAATACGGCCAACGGCCCGGTGCAGGCGCAGGCGTACCTGAACCGCCACCGCGATATGAAAAAACACTTCGGCGACCGGTTTCACGTCAATTTGATTCACGAATTGTGGCTTCGCAAACGAATTGAGATTTTTTTTGCCAAACATACCCGTCCGGGCGAGGTATCCCCCGACGCAGACATTGAACGGCGGGCCCGGCGCGAACTGGTCGGAACCACCGAGCGCGACCTGGTGGTCAGTCATCTCGGCCACGACGCGGTGAGCGATTTTTATCTGGAACACGAACTGGATCGTCCGGCGCCGTCGATTCGGCCGCTGTTTGAGAATGGGCAGGTCAGACCCTACATAGAAAATTACCTGAAGCTTGTGGTCAAACAGGTTCTGCTCAACCAGTTTGAACATCATCTGCAATTTCGGTTTCGTTTTGAACTGAATCAAATGGTCAATTCGATGCGTTATTATACGCGGACGGTTTCCCTGTTGATTGCGCTGCGGATGCTCAACGCCAACGCACCGACGGTGGAGATGATTTTGAAACGATGTTTTGAGACGATGCCGCCGACGGGGGCATACGAGCTGCTGGATTACGTCAAATACGCCGTCATCGCGGCGGACAATATGTTTGACGACCGCGTGGCCCGCGGCGTGATGCACGTGGTTCGCCATAATCTTCAGGCCGGGCTGATTCCGATGGGAGCGGAAATGGAATTCAGCAACCTGGGCTATCGGGCCGTGATGAAAAATATCTCCGACAAAGACGCTGTCTTTGACGGATTCCGATGGTTCGATAAATTCGCACTGGATGTGCTGACGTGGAAACCGGGCGGCTACATCGACGACCACAGCGGCGAGTTCGCCTCCGGCCGATGCGGCTTTTTCGAGCTGGCGCCGGGACGGCTGAATATCGCCGGGGAATTGTCCAAACCCGCCACGGGAGACCCGTGGATTCTAAGCCAGTTAATCCGGGAAACCGTCGCATTTTACCCCATCGGGCCTCACAGTCTGCATCTCTCTTTTCAGTTGCGCAGGAATCAGATTGGGCATCAGACGGTTTTGCCGCTGAATTTTGTCAAATGTCTGTTTGTGCTGGGCGGCGGGACGCAGATTTCCAATACCGGACAAGTTTTTGTTACCCGAATGAGCCAGGACGAAATCCGGCAGGACCGCTACGGCGAAGAACTGGTATTCGCGCGTACCAGTAAACGAATGTGCGCGTTTGCCGATACGGACGAATCCGACAGCGAGCCGCGGTTTCAACCCGTCAGTATGGTTCAGCAATACAAGTTTATCCGTCTCGACGGCAGGGCCAATTATGAACCGCTGATTATGGCGCTCAAGGGATTGCAATTGTCCATCAATCCGGGCGATTATCTGACCGCGGCGCAACTGGCGGGCAATCCACGACTTCAGGAGGAGTACGAGGAGCTGAAAGACTGGGCGGCAAACCCCGCCGTCATCGGCCAGCAGACGCTGCAGGAGTTTCTGGATACAATTCGACAAGGCCTCAACAGCGAGGGACACCGCAAGGCCTATCACAAACTGCATTATATCGACTGGGCGTTTGGGGCGATTGAAATGCAAATCCAGATGTTCAACGAACAATTACGCAAGACCGGCAATATGCGAGGGAAATAGATTTTTTCGAAGGGCCGGAAAATCGGGAATTAAAAAGCCCCCCCACCACAGGGGTGGGGGCCAACCATCTAAATCATTTCATCCACTTTTTTAACCAGCGTTTTGACCCGCCCGACGGAGGCGTCGAGCATCTGCTGTTCTTCGGCGGTCAGTTTTAACTCAACAACTTTCTCAACTCCGTCAGCGCCCAAAATAACCGGCACGCCTACATAAGCGCCGCCGACGCGGTATTGTTTATCGCACCAGGCACAGCAGCTCAGGACGGTTTTTTTGTCGCGTAAAATCGCTTCGGCCATCCACACGGCACCGGCAGCGGGGGCGTAATAGGCGCTGTAGCCCAGCAGATTGACGATTTCGATGCCGCCGTTGCGTGTGCGGTCAACGAGCCGCTGAATTGCCGCTGAATCCATCAATTCCGGCAGAGGGATACCGGCGACAGACGTATAGCGAGGCAGAGGCACCATATCATCGCCGTGGCCGCCTAATAAAATGCCGGCGACATCGGAGACGTTGACTTTTAGTTCCTGTGAAATAAAGTACGCAAAACGGGCCGAGTCGAGAACGCCGGCCATTCCCATCACGCGGTTTTTGGGAAAGCCGCTGACTTTGCCGGCGACATAGACCATTGCGTCCAGCGGATTGCAGACGACGATAATGTGCGACTGCGGGCTGTATCGGACGATTTGTTCGACGACGCTTTTGACGATTTTAGCATTGGTGGCCAGCAGGTCGTCGCGGCTCATTCCCGGTTTGCGGGGGACGCCGCTGGTGATGATTACAATGTCGCTGTCTGCGGTTTGGGACCAGTTGGTTGTGCCGACAATTTGGCCGCTGAATGGATAGACGCCGCCGGCCTGGGCTATATCCAGAGCCTTGCCTTCGGCAAGTCCTTTGACGATATCGATCAGGACAATATCTCCCAGATTTTGCTGTGCCGCGATCTGCGCCGCGGCTGAGCCGACGTTGCCAGCACCGACGACTGTAATTTTCTTTCTGCTCACTGTATTCTCCCTGAAATGGATGAATTAATAATCCCGAAAAGCTGTCTTTCTGAGACGAAGGCGTTTTAATAAAAAGAAAAATACTCCGGAACAAGGCGGAGATCGTGGAGTTCTTCGATCAGCTCAAGAATGCCGATCATCCAGACAAACCATAACGCGCTGAAGATATGTTTTCTGAAAATTTTCGTGCTGACGACGCATTCCTCCGGTTCGGTCAGCAGGGACCATTTGGGCCAAAACCGCGGCGTTCGGCGGACATACGCATCATATTGTTGGCCGAACTGATTTCGCAGATTTTCTTCCTCGTATCGGATGATAAAAGGGTAATAGACAATAAAGGCCGCCATGAGAATTGCCGGGATAGTGAGTGTTTCCGAAGCCAGCCCTACGCCGATGCCGCCGAGCATACTGAAGAAATACAGTGGATTGCGACAGATGGAATAAGGGCCTGCCACAATCAACTGTTTGGTCTTGTACCCTGCGATATACAAGGAACACCACAGCCGACCCAACGAGGCGACGCCCGCCAGGGTGCAACCGGCTAAAAAAAGAATACTGCTGACGATAGGGCACTTCTCTTCCCACTCACTGCCGCCAATGAACAAGAGAACGAGCAATGCCGCTATAAAAATACGCGTCGAATATAATCGCACTCGTTGGGTCATATTACGTTTGGTCTCTCCACGATTTACATTTTTTCTTGTCTGGAATTTGTTACAGTGCCGGATTATATCCGCTCGCCTGATAAAGAGCAAAAACATTCGGGGAAAGGCCTTTTTTGTGTTGGCAGACCGTTTTTTCTTGCAAAACAAGGGGAAGGGAGGTATTAGTATGAATGCTTTGGCGGCGTACCCAAGCGGCCTAAGGGGACGGTTTGCAAAACCGTTATTCGTCGGTTCGAATCCGACCGCCGCCTGTTTAACACACCGGTTCTGATACATTGCCTTGCGTTTGTGCTGGCCGGGGGAAATTCCACATAAGAATTGTGTTCGCATACGGCTTGTAAAAAAATCGCGGGAATGGGGTTAACCGCAACAGGGAGAAAAGTGAGTGAGTTGGGATTCGGACCCAAGACCTACGGCTTAAAAGGCCGTTGCTCTACCTGCTGAGCTACTCACCCCGGCGTATTTACGCCAACCGGCAGGACGATTTCATTCATCCAGCCGGTCGAAGACCCAAAACCATACCACCCAGACGATGTTTTGGCAAGAAGAAAAGGAAAAGTTCGTGGAAAAGCGTATTTTACAGGCACAAGGAGGCTTTTTCATCACCTCCCTCTAAAACGGGTAATCGCGTGTCAAACAAAGACTTGTCAAACCCGGCTTTTTTCGTAAAATGATGTCTATGGAACTTGCCAATATCAGTTGCCTGATTACGGGCTCGACCGGGACGATCGGTGGGGCGATTGCTCTGGCTTTAGCGCGCGGGGGGGCGGATTGCGTTTGTCATTATCATACACGGGCGGATTTAGCCGGCCAACTTGCCGGACAAATCGTCCGTCTGGGCCGAAGAGCGATGGTTTTACAGGCGGATTTACGCCGACCGGAACAGATTGATGAACTGTTGGAAAAGGCCTGTGGTTTTGGTTCGCTTCGCATCCTGGTCAATTCCGCGGCGATTTTTTCGCAGAAAAAACTGGCCGAAATCACCCCGCAATCCATCCGTGACATACTGGATATGAATCTGGCAGCGCCGCTGCTTGCCGCCAGGGCTTTTGTCAAGCGGCTTTCTGTCGAGAACGTTTTTCCTGACAAAGCCGGCCAGGTGCGGGCCAGAATTATCAACCTTGCCGATCTCGGCGCTTTGCGTCCCTGGGCGGGTTATGCGGAATACTGCGCTTCCAAGGCGGGCCTGATAGCAATGACTAAATCACTGGCCAAAGAACTGGCCCCAACGGTGACCGTCAACGCAATCGCTCCGGGAATTGTCACCTGGCCTGAGTCGCTGGATGAACAGCACAGGCAAAAAGCGCTGAGTCATATTCCTCTGGGCCGATTTGCAAGACCCGAGGAAATCGCCGAGGCGGTTTTGTTTCTTGCGACTAATGATTACATCACCGGACAGATTCTCCAGATAGACGGCGGCCGGGGAATATAGATGAAAAGTCAAAAGTTAAAAGGCAAAAGTTAAAAGTAAGGAATCCGCCTGCGGCGGATGGCTGAAATAAACAGACCCCTCACATTCGTTCGGGGTGACGCACAGGGTGAATGTGTCGGACAATTTGGAGCGTGTGAATGTGGCTGACGGCGGCAAATCAGATTACCCTTTTGCGTATCGTTTTGATTATTCCCTTTGTTCTGTGTATGGTCGAGGCGAATCACTCTTCGTTTCCAACGACCTGCCGGTATCTTGCTCTCGGCATTTTTATCGTGATGGCTGTCAGTGACGCCATCGACGGTTATCTGGCCCGCGTAAAAAAACAAGCGACTCGTCTTGGGGCATTCCTGGACCCGATGGCCGACAAACTTTTGATTGTCTGTGCGTGTATCCTGCTGGCTTCACAGCGATTTGCGGCGCCGGGGTTTCAACTGCCGCTGGAGGTTGTCATTTTGATTCTCGGCAAGGATGTCCTGGTCTGCCTCGGGTTTATTACGATTTATTTTATGACGGGTCAGATTCGGATTGCGCCCGTCTGGGCGGGCAAATTGGCCACGTTTTTACAGCTCGTAATGGTGGCTTCGATATTGGTGGGGCCGGAGATGAGCCGATGTCTGCCGGCCTGGAGCATGTGGGTACAGATATGCTGGTGGGCTGTCGGCGTTGTGGCAGCGCTGACCGCGGCGATTTACATCTACACCGGTTTGCGGTATATTGGACAATTCGAACAACAGGGTCGGCAAGGGAATATGAATATACGATGACAAGAAATAATATGGTGATATTCAGCGAAATTCCTGAAATACTGGACCAGATACGGCAGGGACGGATGATTGTTCTGGTCGATGACGAAGACCGTGAAAACGAGGGCGACCTGGTCTGCGCCGCGGAGAAAATCACGCCTGAAATCGTCAACTTTATGACCAAAGAAGGCCGGGGGATGATTTGTGTGCCGATGACGGCGGAAAAATGCGACCATCTGGGCCTGCATCCGCAAACCGCGGAGAATACCGCCGTTCTGGGAACGGGCTTTACCGTCACGGTCGATGCGAGGCAAGGCGTCACTACCGGCATCAGCGTGTTTGACAGGGCGGCGACGATTAAGGTGCTTGCCAGAACCGACGTTAAGGCACGCGAACTGGCCCGGCCCGGACATATCTTTCCGCTGCGGGCCCGCGACGGCGGCGTGCTGGTACGCGCGGGACAAACCGAAGGAGCGGTGGATTTGATGAAACTGGCGGGTCTCGAACAGGTTGGCGTCATCTGTGAGATTATGAACGATGACGGCACGATGGCCCGTGTGCCGCAGTTAATCGAATACTGCAAAAAACACAACCTGAAAATGACCTCCATCGCCAAGCTGGTTGAGTACCGTCTCCAGCGGGAGCGCATCGTTCGGCGGATTCAGGAAGTGACGCTGCCGACCGATTACGGCACGTTCACGATGATAGGCTACGAAAGCCCCAGCACGTCTGAGCCGCACCTGGCCCTGTGCAAAGGCGGCGTCGGCAAACTTGACGATGAGGGTAATCCCATCGAGCATCCCGAACCCGTGCTGATTCGCGTCCATTCGGAATGTATGACCGGCGATTTGTTCCATTCGCAGCGGTGCGAATGCGGCTATCAACTCATTACCGCGATGGAAATGATTGAAAAAGAAGGCAAAGGCGCATTGATTTATCTGCGTCAGGAAGGCCGCGGCATCGGTCTGGCCAATAAACTTCGCGCCTATAAATTGCAGGAGCAGGGACTGGATACGGTGGACGCGAATTTGAAACTTGGCTTTATGGCTGATAAGCGCGACTATGGCATTGGGGCGCAGATTTGCAGGGATTTAGGCCTGCGCAACGTGCGGATTTTAACCAACAACCCCAAGAAGGTGACTCGGCTGGAAGTCTATGGGATTAAAATCGTTGAGCAGATTCCGCTTCGCGCCAAGGCCGGCAAATACAACGCCGACTATCTCCGCACCAAGAAAAACCGCTTCGGCCATCTGCTGGATGAGGATTTGTAAAAAAGGGAAACAATACTTGAAAGGGATAACGATGGCGGGACAAATACGTATTATGCCGTGTCTGGACATGCAAAACGGTCGCGTGGTCAAGGGGGTCCATTTCGTAGATATTCGTGATGCGGGGGACCCCGTTGAATGTGCGGCTGCGTATTGCCGGGCCGGCGCGGATGAACTGGCTCTTTTAGACATCACGGCTACGGTCGAAAAACGAAAAACGATGCTGGATGTGGTGCGTAAAACGGCCAACGCGGCGACCGTGCCATTTACGGTCGGCGGGGGCATCTCGGATGTGGCGACGGCGGCGGCGGTATTGGAGGCCGGGGCGGATAAGATATCGACCAGCAGCGCCGCATTTCGCAAGCCTCAGGTCATTGCCGAGATGGTCAAAGAATTTGGGCCCCAGAAGGTTACCGTCGCTATCGACGTGGATCAGAATCCGTCCCTGCCTTCGGGTTATGAAGTGTATATCGACGGCGGACGCACCGCAACGGGAACTGATGCGCTGGAGTGGGCAAAGCGGGTGGATGGGTATGGGGTTCCTGTTATTCTTCCCACAAGCAAGGCCGGCGACGGAGCCAAGACAGGCTACGACCTGCCGATTATTCGGGCGATGGCCAAGGCGACATCCGCCCAAATTGTAGCTTCAGGAGGGGCGGGGACGCTGGAACATTTTTACGATGCCGTGCAGGCAGGCGCCACAATCCTGCTGGCGGCATCTGTGTTTCATTTTAACATCATTTCAATTCCTGCGCTCAAGTCCTATTTGCGAAAGAAAGGAATTGACGTGGCAGGTCGTTAGCAAATGCCGACTAACGATTTTTACTTTATTTGCACTTACGGCCGCGGGTGGAATTTTATGCCCAGCCTTCGGCGGCGAGGGCATCGTGCAGTTCGTCGGGGTGATGACGGCATCGAAATTCCAGACGGCTTGATTCGGCGTGTGCCTTGCTGTAGGGCATTCCTTTGGCCATTTGATTGCGTTCGTGCAGCTCGTGCAGCAGAACAAACCCCCGCTCTTTTTCGGTGATGGCGTCATCGAGCCAGAGCTCGCCTTGGGGCACGAATTCATAGACGTGGTCATGCCCGCCGGCGGTGAAGTCGATGTCGAAAACGCTGCGTACGAGCTGGCCATTCACGACCCAGACCCGGACGCCATTTTCCAGCGTTTTCCACAGTCGTTCGTGAGCGGCGTTTGCGTCGGGCAGTTGTTTGCCGTGGTGTGTAATTTTTTGTAAATCACCGGCCCGACGGCGTTCTTTTCGCTCCGTTCGATCCGCCTGGACCAGGGCATCTTCGTAGGACATCCCTTTGGACATCAGGTCGTGCTCGACCAGCAGGTGTTCGATGAAAAAAAGATGTTCATCATGCTGGGCTTCATAGTCTATCCATAACTCATTTTTGGGGATGTATGAATACCTGTAGTGTTGTCCAAAGTTGGTGAATTCTTCGTCGATGTGGCCGCGAATATAACTACCATCCACAATCCAGACCTGCAAATCGCCTATCTGCTCATCTTTTCGCAGATATGGAAGTTTAAGGGACTCAGCCATAACCTTCCTCTTTCCTTCTTTTGAGTTTGGTGTAATTATACCCGGTTTTTTCTCATTTGCCAGTTTTTTTGGTTGTTTCCCTGCGATTGCTTCAGGGTCTTGGGTGGAATTTTTTGTGGATGGATTTCAATCGCTCGTGGTCAACGTGGGTATAAATCTGCGTGGTGCGGATGTCGGCATGGCCGAGCATTTCCTGTAAGCTGCGTAGGTCCATTCCGCCGGAGAGCAAGTGCGTCGCGAAGCAATGACGCAGTGTATGTACGGTCAGATTCCTGGGTATCCCGGCACGCAGGGCGTATTTTTTCACAATCCGCCAGAGGTTAATCCGGTCAATCGCTCTGCCCGTGCGGGACAGAAACAGATTTTCGGGGCTGTGCGGTTTTATCAATTGCGGACGAAGGTCTTTGAGGTATTGTTCGACCACTTTGGCGGCGGTTTTGCCCAGCGGTACGATTCGTTCTTTGCTGCCTTTGCCGAAACAGCGGAGATAGCCGACGCTGAAATTGATGTCCTTGATTTTCAGCCCGGCGACCTCGGATACCCGCGCCCCGGTGGCATAGAGCAGTTCGAGCAAGGCCTTGTCTCGCAGATAGTATGGGTCTTCGGGGTCGGGGGCGTCGAGCAATTTAAAAACTTGTTCTTTGCCGGCGACGGACGGCAGGCGTTTCCAGAGTTTTGGGCCTTCCAGGGAGCTTAGAAAATTTTCCGACACGATGCCGGTCAACAGGCCATAGCGCAGCAGCATCTTGACTGCTACGAGCGCCCGGCTGACGGAGGTTTCGGCCCTGCCTTTCGAGATGCGTTTCATAAATTGATAGATGTGCGACGGCTCCAGTTTGGCGATGCCGGCGATTTTGGCTGATTGAGAAAATTCGCAAAAGCCCAGTAAATCCCGTCCGTAGGCCAGAGCCGTGTTGGCGGACAATCCCGCCTCGAGCGTCAGATAGTCCAGGAAACCGGCCACCTCGGCGCCGAGCGAATACGCGGCCAGTTTGCGTTTGAGCGATTGAATCTGATTGCTGAGCATGTGAGAATTGTAAGTTGTAAGTTGGAAATTGTAAAGTGGAAGAGACCAGAGAAAAGAGACCAGAGAAAAGAGAAAAAGGCTTGAGGAATGGGTTGGAAGCGGATACAATTCTGCGAGTTTGATTCGGACAAAGGAATAAAACCATGAAAAACGGATTTTTGCTGATTTCAGGGATTTTGGCGGTTGGATTGAGCGGCTGTGCCGGGCCAAAAATGGTACAGGCCCAGCCGGTTTGTTTTCAGGCCATCAGCCAGGAAAAGCTGATGCAGGTTGTCGAGAAGACGCTGATGTCAATGCAGTTTCAGATCGAAAAATACGATGTGGAAAACGGCGTCATCCGTACCCGACCGTTGCGGGGCGGACAGTTTTTTGAGCTGTGGCGAAGCGATAACGCGGGTGGTTTTAATGCCGCCGAGTCCAATTTGCAAAGCCTTGAGCGGACGGCGGAGCTGACCTTCCAGCCGCAGCAATCAGGGGTCTGTATGCAGTGCGTTGTAACCGCCCGTCGGCTGTCGCTGCCGGAAGAACCGATTCGAGGTTATTATAACACCGCGGCCCTTTATACGGCCAGCGACCGGTCCAGACAACGACTGGATGTAAGCGGTAAAAAACAGGAAGAGATGCGGTGGCTTGACCTGGGGCGGGATGAAGCGCTCGAACAAAAAATATTGGCGAAGATTCAACATAAGATTGAAAAAGGCGGCAGGTAATGAAAGTACTGGTTTGCGGCGGGGCGGGATACATCGGGAGCAATATGACCGAGCTGCTGGCCCGGCAGGGTCATCAGCCGGTTGTGCTGGATAATCTGAGCAAAGGTCATCGGGCGGCGGTGAAAAACGCCGAGTTTGTGCGGGGCGACCTCGGCGATTTTGAATTTACCGTTAATGTCCTGAAAAAGCATAAAATTGAAACAGTAATGCATTTTGCTGGACTTATTGAAGCAGAAGAATCAGTCAAACATCCTTTGCAGTTTTATGACAACAATGTGAGCCGGACACGAACGCTGCTGGCGGCGATGGAGACGGCGGGAGTGCAAAAATTCGTCTTCAGCAGCACTGCGGCAGTCTATGGGATGCCCGACCGGATGCCGATTACGGAGGATACGACCAGGTTACCGATCAATCCTTATGGTGAGACCAAATGGGTTGCTGAGCGGATGTGTCATTTCCAGAGTCAGACCGGCAGGCTGCGCTACGCGGCGCTGCGGTATTTTAATGCCTGCGGTGCGGGCTTTGATGCGACACTCGGTGAAGACCATCGGCCTGAATCACACCTGATTCCGCTGATTATCCAGGCTGCGATGGGCAAACGCGACAGTGTCAAAATTTTCGGCACGGATTATCCCACGCCTGACGGAACCTGCATCCGCGATTACATTCATATTGAAGACCTGGCTAAGGCGCATCTATTGGCATTGGCGAAACTGGATGAAAAGACCGAGCTGGTCTATAACTTAGGCAACGGTAAAGGTTATTCCGTTCGTCAGGTGATTGACTGCGTGCGTAAGGTGTCGGGAAAAGGGTTTAAGGTTGTGGAAACCGACCGTCGTGCTGGCGACCCGCCGGTGCTGACAGCGGACGCCTCGAAAGCGAAAAAAGAACTCGGCTGGAAGACGGATTATCCCGAACTGGAGAAAATCGTCGAGTCGGCGTGGAAATTTCATACGACGCATCCGAATGGATACGTTTCAAAGTAAAAAATCAAAGATTAAAAATCAAAATTGAGGACAACCCTGTGGGTTGGCTTATTATTAAGCTCTTTGTTATTTAGTTTCTGTTGCGGATACGGGTTTTTGTCATTCCCGCGCAGGCGGGAATCCAGTTATTCGTATCAAATACCTGTTTTCGCGGGTATGATATTTTCGTTTTTATTTTTCCGCAACAGATACTATTTAGCGGTGTATCAAAGGAGATATTGAGATGGATAAGGCTAAACGTGAAATCATTCATTTCTTTAAAGCATACCAGATGGACCATCTTGACGTTGATTTTGAGAAAAATCTCGACATTTTCATTGAGGAAATGAAGCGGGGACTGGCGGGGCGAAAAAGCAGTCTTGAAATGATACCCACCTATATCGGCGTCGAAGCCGATGTTCCAACGAATAAACGCGTCATTGTCGCCGACGCCGGTGGTACAAATTTTCGCGTGGCGACAGTTTATTTCGATGAGCAGAAAAAGGCGGTGATAGAGAATCTGCGATTGTTCAGGATGCCGGGCGTTGAGCGGGAATTGAGCAGGGCCGAGTTTTTTGAGATTATGGCTGATTACTTCAAAGATGTTGCCGGCGCCGCCCGGAATGTCGGTTTTTGTTTTTCTTATGCTGTGGAAATGCTGCCGAATAAAGATGGGCGATTAATTCGTTTTTCCAAGGAAGTCAAGGCTCCGCAAGTCCAGGGACAGCTTATCGGCGAAAACCTCAACCGGGCTATAGGAACGATGGGGATGTCCGGCGATAAGCACATTGTCCTGCTCAATGATACGGTGGCGACGCTGCTGGCCGGTTGCGGATATAAAAACAGGGCTTTTAGCGGCTATATCGGCTTTATCTTAGGCACGGGGACCAATTGCTGCTATGTCGAAAGCAACGCCAACATCAGAAAGAAAAAAGACCTCGACCCGGCCGGAAGTCAAATTATTAACACCGAATCGGGTGGATTCGGACAGTGCCAGCGGGGTAAAATCGACGTGCTTTTTGACAAATCCACCGTCAATCCAGGCGTGCATAAGCTGGAAAAGATGATTTCAGGGGCTTATCTGGGGCCGGTGTTTTTGTATACGGTGCGAAAAGCCTGTGATGAAAGATTATTCAGCGATGTTGTTGCCGAAGGGATGGGGCGACTGTCGGCGCTGGATACGAAAGAGATGAACGAGTTTATGCAGTATCCTTACGGGGCGAATCTACTGGCGAAAATCTGCAAAAACAGCAACAGCGACGATGTATTGAAATTGTATTATATTGCCGACCGGTTGACTGAACGAGCGGCCAAGCTGACAGCGATAAATCTGTCGGCAATGGCTGTCAAAAGCGGGCAGGGAAAAGACCCGACACGGCCGGTTTGCGTTGTGGCCGAGGGGACGACGTTTTATCAGATGAAAACATTGAAGCCGCGGGTGGAGTTTTATTTGAAACAGCATCTCGAAAACAAACACGGGATTTACACGGAAATCATCAGTGTCGAAAACGCCACGCTCATCGGCTCGGCGATTGCGGGATTGACGAATTGACATCCCTCTGTAGGGATGTCATTCTGAGTCCGCCTATGTGGCGGGCGAAGAATCTATTAAAGTTATGTATGTGCGTCATTTCGAGGCGAAGCCGAGGAAATTGCTTTAAAAATAGATTCCTCACCCCGCCGGAGGGGGGATTCGGAATGACGGCTTTGGGTTACGCCGAGGTTTTCTGTAGAATGCTCTTTTCTATTGTCTTTGATGGCGATTTACACGATAATATGTAAAACAGGAAACGTTCAATTTTGGGTTCTTGGTTCGCTTACTTGAAAGAAGAAATGTGATGACGGGAAAAGAATTCATTAACAGGATGGCAAATGGGGAATCTGACATTATCCAGATTCTTTTAGACATTCTTTCCAAAACGGGTTCGCGGTATTGCCTGATTGGAGGACTTGCCGTAAA
>CAZWMN010000039.1:0-24141 GCA_964635075.1 uncultured Pirellulales bacterium
GTTCAACCGCCCGGCGAAACCAAACCTGTCGCCCGGCCCCTCGTCCCCCTCGGCTCCAAATTTGCCACAATGGACTATTCCACGGCCATCGAACTGGCAAAGAATCTCTGTCATCAGGCGATTTTCAAAAGTCAGAAAGCAGACCATACAATCTCCACCATCGCCGAACTTGCCAGCGCCTATCTGCATTTTGTCCGGAAATACTACGTAGATGCCCAAGGCAATATGACTCAGGAACCTGAAAATATAGAATACTCCCTGAAACCCCTTGTCGAATTATACGCCGCAGTACCTATCGAAACATTCGGACCGCTGATGCTGAAAAATATCCGCGAACAGATGATACAACTGAACTTGTCGAGAAAAGTCATCAATAAACGCATCAGTCATATCCGCAGGATGTTCAAATGGGCTGTGTCAGAACAAATTGTCCCGGCTATGGTACTTTTCAGTCTTCAGTCTGTCGAAGGCTTAAAGCGGGGACGCTGCAAAGATAGAGAAACCGGCCGTATCCTGCCGGTTGAAGAAAAGCATGTCCTGGCCGTCCTGCCCTATATGCAAAAAACGATAGCGGATATGATACAACTGCAACTGCTGACTGGAATGAGGCCGGGGGAACTGGTGATTATACGGCCGGGTGATATTGACCGGTCTGGAACGGTTTGGCATTACTCTCCGTACCGATATAAAACTCAGCATATTGAAAATCCCGACATGGCCCGGATTATCTCCATTGGCCCAAACGCTCAGACAATCCTGACACCCTATCTTTTACGGGGACAGGAACAATACTGTTTTTCCCCGAAAGAATCGGAAGAAAAAAGACGGGCCCAACAATGCGAAATGAGAAAAACGCCGTTATCCAGCGGGAACCGACCGGGGACAAATAAAAAAGCAAATCCTGCTCGTACTCCGGGGGATTGCTACGATGTCAAAGCTTATGCCAAGGCTGTTCAAAGAGCCATCAAAAAGGCCGGTCTGTCCTTCAAAAGTAAAACCGAACAGGCGGCGGAATTGTCTAAATGGGCTTATAACGGCTGTAAAAGCCTTGGCAAGAAGCTTTGGATCGTCACGGATGGCGGCTTTACCAGAGCCAGTTTTCTCAAGCCGGTCGTCAAAACCGGGGCTGTGATCGTGACCCGATTGCGAAAAGATGCCGTACTTTATGCGGAACTGAAACACCCTCAAAAACGCAAAAGAGGCAGGCCCCGTAAATATGGCTGCCGGATTAAACTTGCCAACCGCGTCAAAAATTCGGATGGCTGGTTTAAGCTCAACGCGGTTCTTTATGGGAAGGAAGAAGTCAAGGAGGTGACTGTTTTTAAGGCTTTGTATAAACCGGCGGGTTGTCTGGTTCAAGTGCTTATTGTGCGGGAGCGCCAGGAGTGCTTCAGGGCCTTTCTGTGTACCGACTTGACGGCTTCTGCCGTCGAGATTCTTGAAGCCGTTGCCGACCGATATGCCATTGAGCAGAACTTTAGTGATATTAAGGAGATAGAAGGCGCCGGCCAACAGCAGGTTCGAACTCTTGGCAGTAACAGGGGAGCCTTTCATCTGAATCTTTGGCTTCATAGTCTGGTTGAACTGTGGGCCTGGGATAAGTCTGCAAAGGTTCTTTGTGACCGCAGCGACAGTCCCTGGGATGATATTTACCGCAGACCATCCCATGCGGATAAGTGCGCCGCTCTCAGACGAGAGGTTCTGATGCAAACATTTTTTGTCAGTTCTGATAAAAACCATAAAATTAACAAAATTCATAAACAGTTTTATAAGCTGCTAAAGCTCGTTGCTTAGCGTTTTATTTTTTGGAAAGTACAGTAAATAGATCATTATGTTTCAAATAAACCCACATGGAGCGGTCGCAATAGCCGTCGATTTGGTTTTGAGCAAATTCTTTAATCAGGTCCAAGGCGAACTTTGGTTTTTTCCCTTGATCAATTAAACAGAAGTTGCTGTTTTCATCGGCCAGCCATGTGATATCCTTAAATTCCTGTTCTATTTTTAGGCAGTCATTTGTTGACAGCAATTTTATTGCTTCTTCAAGACCGTCCACTTCAGTTTCGGGTAAGGGAATATCATTTCCTTTTTTGTCTTTTTTAGACCAATTGAAATCGCTGAGAATGTTTCGTTCTTCGAAGAAGGTTTTCAGGAGAGAATTTTTGGTGTTTCGCAGGAATCCTTTTAATGAATAGTACATGTCTTTAATCTCCGTCTGTACAAAGAGTTTTCCCGGCTCCGCCGGTAGTAGTATTAAGGCCCTGGGAAAAACGTTTTCTCGGGCACCATTTCGGTACTAATAAACCCGAATACCTACGGGAAACCGCAAACCGCGCGCCAGATATTCAATATTTTATCGGACTTCACTTAACTCCATTAAAACCAGATATTTAAGTGTAAAAATAGCGAATTATAGGTTTTTAGGAAGATTGAGATATGCCATTATTTGACGAACACAGAGGGGCTTTTTACGCCAATTTGGCAGACGAACTTCCGGCGGTCGTCCTTCCTAAAACCATTTTTATGATTTCTTTATATTTTGGGCCGTAAAATTTAGAGTCTTTTTACACCACGCCTGTCTTAGTCATTGATAAAATAATACCAACAAATGTGAGGTGACGTATGGATATGATTTATGTTGGAATAGCTTTGGTGTTTTTTATAGCCTGCGTAGGTACAGTGAAGTTTTTCAATTACCTGCGAGGTGGAGATAAATAATATGGCGTTGGAATGTTGGGTTAGCGGGATTCTTGCGGTGTCGCTATTGATTTATCTTGCCGTGGCAATGTTATTTCCGGAGAAATTCTGATGATAACAAGTGATATAACACAAATTGTTCTTTATCTGGGAATGCTGTTGCTGCTGGTAAAGCCTTTGGGTTGGTACATGGCGCGTGTCTATGAGAACAAGCCCTGTGGCCTGGACCGTATATTGGGGCCGCTCGAAAGGAGCATCTATCGACTTGGCGGTATCAATCCGGCCAGTGAGATGACATGGCAAAAATACGCGGTAGCAGTTATGACTTTTAGTGCTGTTGGATTTGTGATACTGTACGTTTTGATGCGATTCCAGGGTATGCTGCCGTTAAATCCCGAACATATGCCTGCCGTACCACCGGATTTGTCCTTTAATACGACTGTCAGTTTTGTTACCAATACCAACTGGCAGGCGTATGGTGGAGAGGTAACGATGAGCTATTTGACCCAGATGATGGGTCTAACGGTTCAAAATTTCCTGTCGGCGGCAACCGGAATGGCAGTGTTGGTTGCGTTGATTCGGGGTTTTGTTCGGCATAACTTCCAGGCCATCGGCAATTTTTGGGTGGATCTGATTCGTACAGTATTATACATCCTGCTTCCGCTTGCATTTGTTTGGGCTATCCTTTTAATATCGCAGGGAGTTGTACAAACATTCACACCCTACAAAAAGGTATCGTTGATTGAACCCATTAAGGATATCAATGGGAATAGGGTAAACGAGCAAGTCATTGCAGTTGGACCGGTGGCTTCACAGATCGCTATAAAACAGCTTGGTACCAATGGCGGTGGGTTTTTCAATACAAATTCCGCTCATCCCCTTGAGAACCCCACGCCACTGTCCAATTTTTTGGAGATGCTTGCAATTTTGCTGATCCCGGCGGCCTTGTGCTATACGTTTGGCAAAATGGTCGGTGACACGCGTCAGGGATGGGTGGTGCTGATGGCTATGACAATTGTATTTTTAGGTCTGTTTACAGTGTGCTACCTCAACGAACAGCAAGGTACGCTGCAATTTTCTTCTGCCGGACTCGATGTTGGTCAGGGCAATATGGAAGGTAAAGAAGTTCGCTTCGGGATAGCCAATTCAACTCTCTGGGCAACGGCGACCACTGCCGCTTCCAATGGCTCTATCAACTCCATGCACGATTCATATACACCGCTTGGCGGAATGGTTCCAATGTGGATGATGCAGTTAGGTGAGGTGATTTTCGGCGGCGTGGGTTCGGGATTGTATGGGATGCTGATTTTTGCAATAGTTGCCGTCTTTATCGCGGGGCTGATGGTGGGACGCACGCCGGAATATCTGGGCAAAAAGATAGAAGCCTTTGAGATGAAGATGGCTTCACTGGTTGTATTGATACCGGTATTCCTGGTATTGGTTGGGACAGCAATAGCAGTAATAACAAAAGCGGGACAGGCAGAAGTATTGAATCCCGGAGCTCACGGCTTTAGCGAGATACTTTATGCTTTTTCTTCCGCGTCGAACAATAATGGCAGTGCCTTTGCAGGACTCAGTGCCAATTCACATTTTTACAATATCGCAACCGGATTAGCCATGTTGGCCGGGAGATTTCTGCTTATAGTGCCCGTGCTTGCAATCGCTGGTGCTCTGGCAGCCAAAAAATCTATTCCTGTAAGTGCCGGAACACTGAAAACAGATGGAATGATGTTTGTTATTTTGTTGATTAGTGTGGTTCTGGTGGTTGGAGCATTAAGTTTCATCCCATCATTAGCATTAGGGCCGATTGTAGAACACCTGATGATGTTTGGTAGATAGAAAGGTATTTGGACCGATGATATGAATGACAATATAAAAAACAGAGAATTGTGCGACTGGACTATTATCCAGCCTGCGATTTGGGATTCTTTTCGAAAGCTCGACCCACGCAGGCAATTCCATAACCCTGTGATGTTTGTAGTTCTGATTGGCAGTATATTAACCAGCGTCATTTTTGTCCGCACATTTTTAAATTCCGGTCAGGAAAGTCCATGGTTTATTCTGAGTATTTCTTTATGGTTATGGTTCACTGTATTATTTGCTAATTTCGCCGAAGCGATAGCGGAAAGCCGCGGCAAAGCACAGGCAGAGAGTCTCCGCAAAGCCCGCAAAGATGTGATTGCTAAAAAGCTGGATAACCCTCATTATGGTTCACCATTCGAGCCGACTGCCGCATCGCTGTTGGCAAAAGGTGATGTGGTACTGGTCAATGCAGGTGAGTTTATTCCTGTGGATGGTGAGGTAATCGAAGGGGTTGCATCCGTGGATGAAAGCGCAATTACCGGCGAAAGTGCACCGGTTATCCGTGAAAGCGGCGGCGACCGCAGTAGTGTTACGGGCGGTACTCGTGTGCTTTCAGATTGGCTGGTTATCCGCATTACCGCACAGCCGGGGGATACTTTTCTGGATCATATGATAGCGATGGTTGAAGGGGCTAAGAGACAAAAAACTCCCAATGAAATTGCCCTTAATATTCTGCTGGCGGCATTGACAATTATTTTCCTGGTAGTAACGGCAACATTGCTGCCCTATTCGCTTTATAGCGTACAGCAGGCAAATCAAGGCCATGTCATTACAATCACAACGCTGGTCGCTCTTCTGGTGTGTCTTGCTCCGACAACCATTGGAGCTTTACTTTCAGCTATCGGCATCGCGGGTATGAGTCGTCTCAGTCGGGCAAATGTAATTGCTATGTCGGGTCGGGCGGTCGAGGCTGCGGGTGATGTGGATGTGCTGCTTCTTGATAAAACCGGTACGATTACCCTGGGGAACCGTCAGGCAACCGAACTGATATGTGCCGATGGAATTAAGATTGAGGAGTTAGCTGATGCCGCTCAACTTGCCTCTTTAGCGGATGAAACACCGGAAGGTCGCAGTATCGTAGTGCTGGCAAAGCGACAATATAATCTGCGAGGCAGAGATGTCGAAAAACTGGGGGCTAAATTTATTCCTTTCTCTGCCCAGACACGAATGAGCGGTGTAGATTTGGACGGCCATCAGATTCGCAAAGGTGCCATAGATGCAATGGAGAGGTTTGTCAGCAGTAATGGAGGATTCATCCCTGAGAAGATTCGCACCATGGTGCAAAAGGTTGCCATGGAAGGAGGTACGCCGCTGGTTGTCGCTGACAAGGCAAAAACGCTCGGAGTCATTCACCTCAAAGATATTGTGAAAGGCGGCATTAGAGAGCGATTTGGTGATTTGCGGCGTATGGGAATAAAAACAGTGATGATCACCGGCGATAACCCAATGACTGCAACGGCAATCGCTGCGGAAGCGGGTGTCGATGATTTCCTGGCAGAAGCTACACCTGAAGCAAAATTGAAACTGATTCGTGAATATCAGGCCCGTGGACATTTGGTGGCAATGACCGGAGACGGGACAAACGATGCACCTGCTCTGGCGCAGGCGGATGTGGCGGTAGCGATGAATTCGGGTACACAGGCGGCCAAAGAGGCGGGGAATATGGTTGACCTGGATTCCAACCCGACAAAGCTGTTGGATATTGTACATATCGGCAAACAGACACTGATGACACGGGGATCATTGACTACGTTCAGTATCGCCAATGATATAGCCAAGTACTTTGCAATTATTCCGGCTGCATTTGCCTCGACTTATCCGGTTCTCAATAAATTAAATGTAATGAGACTTGCCACGCCGAACAGTGCAATTCTTTCTGCGGTTATTTTTAACGCATTAATTATTGTTTTTCTGATTCCACTGGCTTTGCGCGGCGTAAAATATCATCCTATGTCGGCGACACAATTGTTGAGAAAAAATCTGTTTATTTATGGCTTAGGCGGGCTGGTTGTGCCGTTTATTGGAATTAAGCTGATAGATATGTTGTTAGTCGTGTTGCATCTTGTTTAATGATATGATTTGGGATAAAATGTTGCTATGAATCTTCTAAAGCAAACTATAGTATGTCTGGCAATGTTGACCCTAATTACAGGCGTTGTGTACCCACTGATTGTAACCGGAGTTGCTCAACTAATATTTCCATATCAGGCGAATGGAAGCCTGGTTTTCAGAGACAACAAAGTTGTCGGGTCTTCTCTTATAGGTCAGTCATTCGATAGTCCAAAGTATTTTTGGTCCAGACCCTCAGCAACGTTACCGATGCCTTATAACAGTGCAAATTCTTCAGGTTCGAATCTTGGACCTCTTAATCCGGTTTTAATGGAAAACATCACGGCAGGAATAGCAAAATTAAAATCAGCCGACTCTGAAAACAAAACAAATATACCTGTTGATCTGGTAACAGCGTCAGGTAGCGGTCTTGACCCTGACATAAGTCTTGCAGCAGCGGAATATCAGATTTCTCGTGTTGCAAGAGCGAGACAGATAAATGAAACTGAAGTCAGAAATATTGTAGCACGATATGCCAAAGACAGACAACTGGGGATTTTGGGGGAGCCGCGAATTAACGTGCTGGAATTGAATCTTGCACTGGATGCCCTGGGAAAATAATTTTAACTGTAAATTTATTATGGATAGCCCACAATCAAAACCTGATGAACTCCTTGAGCAAATTCGCAGCGAGACCAGAGCACAGCTACGGGGCAAGCTGAAGATATTTTTTGGCTATGCCGCAGGTGTTGGCAAAACATACTCCATGTTGGAAGCCTCACGCAGCAAGGCGGTTGCTGACTTGGATGTTGTTTTGGGATATGTAGAGCCCCATAACCGGCCTGAAACAGAGGTACTCATGCTCGGTATGGATGTTCTACCGCCCAAAGAGGTGGAATACCGAGGTGTTAAACTGAAGGAATTTGATTTGGATGCGGCATTAGCCAGAAAACCGGCCGTAATAATCGTTGATGAGTTGGCCCATACCAACGCTCCGGGTTCACGCCACACCAAACGATGGCAGGATATAGAGGAGTTGTTAGAAGCCGGTATCAATGTTTATACTACACTCAACGTCCAGCATTTGGAAAGCCTGAACGATATTGTTACGCAGATTTCCGGTGTCGAAGTCCGCGAGACAATCCCGGATACGGTTTTTGATCAGGCGGACTCCATCGAACTGGTGGACCTGCCGCCGGAAGAGTTGCTTCAGCGATTACAGGAAGGAAAGGTATATTTGCCTGTTCAGGTCGAGCGGGCCATGCAGAAGTTTTTCAAATCACCTAATCTGATTGCTCTGCGGGAACTGGCATTGCGTCGTACCGCTGATCGCGTTAATGCCCAGGTCCAAATGGCCCGTCAATCCGTGGGGAGTACGCAGATATGGGCTACCCGCGAGCGATTACTGGTTTGTGTTGGTCCAAGTCCCACATCGGCAAGGTTAATCCGAGTTGCCAAAAGAATGGCCACAGCGTTGCGTGCATCCTGGATTGCGGCTTATGTGGATAAAGGCAGCCTGCTAAATGATATTACTCGCCAGAAACTCACTCATAATCTCAATTTGGCTGAGCAGCTTGGGGCAGAACTGGTGACACTCAGCGGAGAGAATATAGCAGAAGAAATTGTCAAATATGCCCAGTCGGCGAACGTAACGAAAATCATTATCGGTAAGACCGGACAACCACGTTGGCGGGAACTTATTGGCAAATCTCTGATAAGCCAGGTTTTGCACCGCAGTGGCGATATTGATGTCTATGTAATTCGTGGAGGCAAAGAATCTGCCGAAGAGAAAACGGATTCGGATTTAACCATTCCTCGAACCAGGGTAAATTATTCACGTTTTGGCAAAGCGATTCTTGTTACCTTGATTTGTACTTTGGCGGCATGGCTTATCCATCTGGCGGGATTGAGCGAGACGAATAGGGTGATGATATTTTTTCTTGGTATAGCGTTCGTCTCTGCTCGCTATGGTCATGGACCTGGTATCTTATCATCCATTGCAAGCGTACTGGCATTTGATTTTTTCTTTGTGCCGCCGTATTTTACTTTTACCGTCAACGACACGCAGTACGTTGTTACATTTGGCGTAATGTTGGCGATTGCGATTGTTATCAGCACACTGTCACACCGTATTCGCCGGCAGGCAGAGATGTCACGTCAGCGAGAGCAGCGCACCGAGGCTCTTTATCATTTAAGCCAAAGTTTAGCCTCTACAGCGGGCGTATATCAGCTTGCGGTTACAGCCCAGTCGCAACTGTCAAAAAGTTTTGCAAGTGAAGTGACAATATTTCTGCCCGATGAATTCAACCACCTCAAGGCATCCCTTGGAGGTTCTGATAGTTCAGTTTCTATTGAAAGAGAGATTGCCGTTGCCCGATGGGTATTTGAGCATGGCCAAATCGCCGGTGCCGGAACAGATACACTACCGGATACTAATACTCTCTATGTTCCTTTAATAGGTACTCGCGGGACTGTGGGCGTATTGGCCTTAATGTCTGTCAAACATGGCCGATTCACCCCACTCGACCAGCGTCAATTTTTGGAAATGGCAGCGAACCAACTGGCATTGGCCATTGAGCGGGATATATCAGCCGACCAGGCCCGTAAGATACTCGTTAAAATGGATGTCGAGTCGCTGCGTAACTCATTACTGAGTTCTGTATCGCATGACTTGCGGACACCGCTGGCTGTAATAGCCGGGGCCGCCAGCAGCCTGCTGGAGCCAAACCATCCTCTTAGCAACGAAACACAACATGAGTTTCTTCAAGCCATTGTAGAGGAATCAAATCGTCTGGCTCTGCTTGTGGATAATATTATTCATATCACCCGTCTCGAATCCGGCAAAGTTACAGTAAACAAGCAATGGTATCCTATTGAAGAAGTTGTCGGTTCAGCACTGGAACGGATGAAAAAGCAATTAGTCGGGCGGCCGCTAAAAACACATTTACCGAGCGATATGCCCCTGGTAAAGCTTGATGGTATCCTGATTGAACAGGTTCTCACCAATCTCCTGGAGAACGCGGTAAAATATACTCCTCAAGGCAGTCCGATTGACATCTTTACATACGTTGATAACCAGCAGATTATGGTCGAAATTGCAGATCGGGGAACTGGCCTGAAAGATGAAGAAAAGATTCGCGTATTTGACAAATTTTATCGTGGTTCCGCTGCGGTCAAAGGCCAGCGTGGGGCTGGACTGGGATTGGCTATTTGTCGAGCGGCTGTAGAGGCACATGGTGGCCGTATTTGGGAAGAAAATCGTCCAGATGGCGGTGCAAGGTTTATCTTCACCATTCCTTTGGAAGACCAGCCGCCTATGGTTGATATGAATATTGAGAAGAATGCCGCCGGATAATTGGACTATGAGTGAAAATCGTCCCAAAATTTTAATCATTGAAGACGACCCTCCCATTCGTCGCTTTTTGCATGTGTCGCTGTCCAGTCATAGCTACGAGGTTATGGATGCCCAGACGGGGAAGGATGGTCTAATGCAGGCGATACAACAGCCGCCCGAAGTAGTCATCTTGGATCTGGGATTGCCTGACATGGAAGGAGTAGAAGTTATTCGTCAACTGCGTGACTGGTCGGCAGTACCAATTATCGTTGTATCCGCACGAGGGCAGGAGAAAGATAAGGTCACCGCTTTAGATGCAGGAGCAGATGACTACCTTACAAAACCATTTAGTATTGGCGAATTGCTGGCAAGGCTGCGAGTCGCCATGAGGCATTCTGCTGTGATTAAAAATGGCAGTCAGGCAATTTCACAATTTGTTATTGGCGATCTCAGGGTGGACTTGGCTTTACGACGGGTATTTGTAGGCGATAATGAGATTCACCTGACTCCCCACGAATATCGGTTGTTGACCATTCTGGTACAGCATGTAGGTAAGGTTTTAACCCATCAATTTTTATTGAAAGAAATATGGGGACCTTCGGATGTTGACCAGACACATTACCTTCGTATTTTTATGGCTAATCTTCGCCGGAAAATCGAACGTGATCCTGCCCAGCCTCGATATCTCTTGACTGAGCAGGGAGTAGGCTATCGTTTGGCTGATGAGTAATAGCCTTGAATTCGCTCCTCGGGTCTTTAGTATATTCGGAATGCTCGGCCGATTGCCGTCGCAACAACCTTCTTTTCTTTATTTTCTTGACAATTTCCCTGTTTTTTTTCTAATTTCAGACAAGCGGTAAATAAAATTCTAACCGGCGGCTAATATAACCTTAACAAAGAAAGCCGACAATATCGCTCAAATACAAAAATTAAGGGCGGTAAATATGGCTGAAGAAAAAATTCTGATCGTTGAAGACGAAGAAGATGTTCTGGAGCTGATTCGATATAACCTCCAAAAGAATGGTTATCGAACAGAGGCCGCAACCACCGGCCCGATTGCATTAAGCATGGCCGAGGCGGTCAAGCCGGATTTGATTCTGCTGGACCTGATGCTGCCGGGCTTCGACGGGCTGGAAGTCTGCCGGAATCTCAAAAAAGACCCCAAAACCAGTGCCATTCCCATTATCATGGTCACCGCAAAGGGTACGGAGGCCGATATTGTCACCGGCCTGGAAATGGGAGCGGCCGATTATGTCGCCAAACCATTCAGCCCGCGGGTGCTGCTGGCGCGAATTGGCGCGGTACTGCGGCGGAATCGGGCCGCCGAAGCGATAGACACCTCCATGCTGCGAATTCACGACATCGAAATCGACAGCGGGCGGCATCGCGTCACCGTCAAAAATAAGCTGGCGGACCTGACCAGCACGGAGTTCGGGCTGCTGCGATTTTTGGCCGCGCGTCCCGGCTGGGTTTTTACGCGGTATCAGATCGTTGACGCCATTCACGGTTCTGACTATCCTGTGACGGACCGCTCCATTGATGTGCAGATTGTGGGCCTGCGAAAAAAGCTCGGCCCGGCGGGTAAATATATTGAAACGGTTCGCGGTGTGGGATACCGGATGCAGGAAGAATGATTAAATCCTCATCCGCGATGGAATCCAAAATATGAAAAAGCGTCTATTGTGGCAAATTTTTCCTTCGTATCTGGTCATCACGCTTTTAGCGCTGATCGCTTTTGCCATTAATGTCTCTTTTTTAATAGACAGCTTCTTTATCAACCAAACCCGCCAGACACTGGAAGTCCGCGCCCAATTAGCCCGCGAAGTCATGGAAACATCCATCAATGCGATGAATCTGGATCAAATTGACGCCGCCTGCAAAAAACTCGGGCAGGAAACCAAAACCCGTATCACCGCCATCGATTCTTCCGGCCGGGTATTGGGCGAATCGGACCGCGACCCTCAAACGATGGAAAGCCACCTGATGCGTCCGGAAGTACAGCAGGCCCTGAAAGAGCAGGTCGGCTTCAATATCCGTCCCAGCGCCACTCTGGAACAACGGATGATGTATGTCGCTGTTCCCGTTTTGCGCAATAATCAGGTCGTTGCTGTGGTGCGAACCTCAATTCCTCTGATTGAAATTCAACACACCCTGAGTGCGTTGACCCGCTCCGTGATTCGATACGGCGTTATCATCGCACTGGTTCTGGCTGTAGTCAGTTTGTGGTATTCCTGGCAATTGTCCCGTCCGTTGGTTTTATTGCAAAAAGGTGCGCAGGAATTTGCAAAAGGTCGATTGACACATAAACTCGACGTGTCCGGCAAAGGCGAAATCGCCGAGCTTGCCAAAACCATGAACACGATGGCCGAAGAGCTTGACCGCAGGATTCAATCGACGATACGCCAGCAGAATGAGCAGCAGGCCATGTTTACCGCAATGCTCGAAGGTGTCATTGCCTTTGATATATCCGGCAAATGCCTGACGCTCAATAAGGCCGCCGCAAAGATGCTGGGGCTTGATGCATCCAAATCCGTGGGGCGAACGACCGGGGAACTGATTCGCAACAGCGACTTGCAACTGTTTATTCAGAATGCACTTCAGTCCATACAACCGGCAGAACAATTTATAGTGATGTCCGAGCCCGGCGGACAGGAATCAAATATACAAGCCAGCGCATCGCCCCTGCTGGATAGTTCAAGCGATTATATCGGGGCATTAATTGTGCTTAATGATATGACCCGTATTTATCGTCTGGAACAGGTTCGGCGGGATTTTGTTGCCAATGTTTCCCACGAACTGAAAACGCCGATTACGTCCATTCACGGGTTTATCGAAACCCTGCTGGATGGCGCTGTCGATAACCCCGAAAACGCAAAACGGTTTTTAAACATCGTTGCCCGGCAAACCGACCGCCTCAATTCGATTATCGAAGACCTGCTGCTGCTGTGCGAATTGGAACAACAGGACGAAACAATTCGTGTCCCGCGCCAGGTGTGTATCATTCGTGATATTCTGAACAGCGCCGTCGAGCTTTGCCGGCACAAAGCCGACGAACGCACTATCCAGCTTGATGTCGAATGCCCGCCCGATTTAAAATCGAATGTCAATGCCTCGCTGCTGGAACAGGCGATATTGAATCTGGCCGACAATGCCGTCAAATACAGCAGCCCCGGCGGGAAAGTAATCATCTCCGCCGGCGCGGAGCAGGACAATCTGGTCATTCGTGTACGGGACTTTGGCTGTGGTATCGCTCCTGAACATCAAGATCGCATTTTCGAGCGGTTTTATCGTGTGGATAAGGCCCGCAGCCGGCAAATGGGCGGCACGGGTTTGGGGCTTGCGATTGTTAAACACATCGCGCAATATCATCAAGGTACGATTCGCGTCGAAAGCGCCGTCGGCAAAGGCAGCACGTTTATTCTGAGCCTGCCTGTCAAATCCGAGTAAAAATGTCCAACCGCTGGAAAATATTGTTTTTGTGTACAGGCAACTCCTGCCGAAGCCAGATAGCGGAGGGTTTTGCAAGACACATGGCAAATGAATTTCTGCATGTTTTTTCGGCCGGTGTTGAGGCCAAAGGTCTTGACCCGTATGCCGTTCGGGTTATGAAAGAAGTGGGGATTGACATTTCCAATCAGCGAAGCAAAACAATCGGCGAAATTGGAGAAACAGAATTCGACTATGTCGTCACTCTTTGCGATGCCGCCCGGGAGAGTTGTCCGTTTTTCCCGGCGAAGGTTGGGGTGATTCATCAGGGATTCGACGACCCTCCTGCTCTGGCCGCAGAGGAAACCGACGAACAGGAAATACTGAAGCATTATAGAAAAGTGCGTGACGAGATTCGAAAATATGTTGAAACATTACCGGCGGTAATCAAATTATATTAAAAGCATAAAAGCCTCGGCCAATCGTTCCTGTGTCCTGACAATCCGCCGTCTTCGAAGCTCTTGCCTTGCCTGGCCGCGATAAGGCTCTTGTGCCAGAACAGACATAAGCATCAGCGATTCGACTTGTTCCCTCTTTAGCGTGTCTTTAGTAAATTTCTCATTTCTCATAATTATTCCTTTCGAATTACAATTTTCTCTCTTTAGACCATACGGGATTCGTATTAAGGATAAGTGAATGTATTGTTAGAAAATGGTTACAAATAAATATCCGAGCATTCACTCATTTCTTACGTTCAATTCATACGGCGATAATACTCCGCAAATATCTTTATCCTATAATCATCGTTGTGCAGGTGATGTTCTGCGGACGGAACGCAGAGCGATGAGAAACTCGGTTCGAAATGGAAAGGATATGAATGTGAGAAAATCAACGTATCGCAACACACGACAGGGCCGGCACGGAGGCTTTACTCTGATAGAACTGCTGGTTGTCATTGCTATTATTTCACTGTTGCTGTCAGTGCTGGTGCCGAGCCTGAACAGGGCCAAGCGGTCGGCGCAGGCGGTAATTTGCATGACACATCAAAAAGACGTCGGCACGGCAATGATGGCATATATTGCGGATGAGGCTTTTTTCCCTTCTTCTTATCTGTACGGGGAAAACATTGCGACTCAAAATGTGGATTCAAGTGTCGATGGATACTGTCACTGGTCGTATTACCTATACAACGGAGGACGGTGCAAAGATGATGCGTTTGAGTGCCCAACGGTCAAGCATGGCGGCCCGCCGCGCACCAATCCCGGACCCGGAGCAGAAGACTGGGAGGAGGGTCAGTCTGATGACCGGGGCAACACGGGGCCGACACCAGTGCCTTGCGATAAACAGGCGCCTCGAATGGCGTTGACAGCCAACGGCGCGATTATTCCGCGAAATAAGCTGGATTCACTGCCGGGCTTTGCCTCGATGCGTAAAAACCGTTATGTGCGGGACACGGAGATTATCAGCCCCGGCCATACCATTCTGGCGGCGGAATTCAGCGAGAACTGGAAGGCGATTTCGGTTGCCGAAGGCGCCGGCTACAAATTGAAAAGTCATCGGCCTGTAGTTGCGTTTGTCACCCAGGCCGGCAGTTGTGCGGGAACGGGCCTGTATGATTATTCGCCGAATCTGAATTATATGTATCGGTCCGGATCATACGGGCTTGCCAGCTACGAGGAATTGCGTACATCCGATGTTCCGTGGATTGACAGCGAGACGCCGCTGAATGCCATTGGGCGTCATCATCCCGGTAAAATTATCCGCAACGGCGTAAACTACGGCGGTACAAGTAATTTCCTCTATGCCGACGGACACTGTGACCGGAAATCTGTCATTGAGACGCTCGAAAGTCGTGAGTGGGGCAAAAAATTCTACAGCATCACCGGCAGAAATAACGTTGTTTCCAGCAATCAAATGCAATAGTTTCCGGAAGTTTGTCTGGTTTCGTGGGAGAAGTGTGTGTGATGATGAGAAGAAGAAAAAAATATGATGCTTTTTGAAGGGAGGTGCTCCTTTTTGAAAAAGAAATTTCGAGTCAAGCGTAAAATGGGTATCGGTATTTGTAAATCATAGTCCATATTAAGGAGTTTTGTGATGAAAAATTTAACCCTACAATCTGTTTTTGCGGGATTTGTTCTGGCAATTATGCCAACCGTTGTAGCACAGGCAGGAACGCCCTGCGCAACGACGTTCTATGACCCCAACAATTTGTGCAGTGAAATCTGCGATGTGCCCAGTCCCAACACGATGGTTCGTCATGCCGGGCAGGTTAATGTCAGCGGCGCAACACTGTTTTCCGGATTTTTTACCAATGGCGCTTCGACAATTGACTATATTGATGCAGACAAAGACGGCTACAGCACGCAGACCGGCTGGTTGGATCAGTTGGCCCCCAGCAGCTATAACGGAGACTCCGCTATTCCCAACAACACATGGTGGCATGTTATTTATCGCGGCGTCGGCAGCGGCAACGGCTTGTCGGAACTGGTGAATTACCACACCTGTACAGGCACGGCGCCGGTTCTGGGGTATCCAACCGACTACGCCTATATCAATCGCAACCAGTATGCCAGCGGTGTCACGCCGACGGGCGTACACTGCGCAACAAACACCGACCAGGGCGGTTGTCCCGTGCTTCAAAGCGATGTTGACCTTGCGGTGATGGACGTGCCGACGCCGTGGTTTGTCGTCAGCGGTCAGGCCTGCAATGCGACTGTCGCCAAAACGCCCACTTTGGAAGGTTACGGTCAAAACCCGATTAAAACGTGGGATGGGACAAACACCAGCAATCAACTTAAAACTTTGGGGTCGCTTTCCGCGTCAAGTTTTGAAGACCATCCGATAGCGTGGGTGACCGTGGCTTATGTGGCTAACCCCGGAACCGGCTTAACCGGCGAACTGACCAAGACTGAACTTAGTCATTTGTTTGGCACCGGGCGTATGCCCAGCGGTGAAAACCTGGTCGCCGCGACCCGCGACAGCGGCAGCGGTACTCGCAACGCGGCGATGAATTCCATAGGTATGGATCCGAGCTGGGGACGTGGCGAAAACCTCAATGCCAAAGCCGACAGCTCTTCGTTAACCCAGCTTGGTTCCAGCCACATGGTTACGAATCTCGGCGGTTCAAGCCGAATGACCGAAGTCGTGCGTTATCGCCGGCTGGCGGTGGGCTATAACGGCCTGGACGACAAGGCAATTCCGGAACTGCAGGCCAAACGTGCCGAAATTCTCGGCGTGGAAATGCTGCCCGGCAGCAATGTATTCGTCAGCCCGACGGCAAAGATTTCCATCGGCGGTTCGCCCGAGGCGCCCCGGAACGTCATCGCCGACAATAACGATGTGGAAAACAGCTATCGTATCGGCGGCGCAGAAACGTTCGTGGCAATGCCCAGTTATACAAGCTGCACGGCATTAGATTACCTGGATAATATTGAAGCCAGTATTGCCGACATTGAAGACGCCGGCGGTATTGACCCGGATAATTACGGCTCGCCAGGTGAGTTTCTGGCGTACAATTTTACACTGATGGCGGCTCTCAGGTCGGTCCCGGGACTCACGCCGACGGATTATATTGCCAATCCGAATCTGAATGAATCCATCAATGCAGCCGAGGTACATAAATATTCAATTCCGGCTTATGGTTATTGTAATGCAGGCGTAGCGCCGACACGGGCCAATTTGAGCAGCGGAACCTACAGCGACGGCACCCTCGGTCAAAATTATGTTGCCGCCAGCGGTACGACTATTAACGAAGGCAGCACGCTGGATGCCTGTATGAAAGTGGCCGGCGATATGGATAACGACCAGGACCGTGATACAGCCGACCTGACGCTGCTGGTGCAGAATATGCCGACATTCGGCTCACATTGCAGCTATGCCCCGGCGGGTTTAAGCAGCGTCTTCTGTGCCGAAATCACCGCCGATTTTAATGGCGACGGCAATCTTGACAGCAAAGACGTCCGTTATTTTGCGGACGGGCTGATTCTGGTCGGTGGTAAGCTGAATCGTCAGACCGGCTTTTCGACGGTAGATACGGCATTCGGGGGCAATTATTTTGGCACCGTGGTTCGAATGAACGCCGGCGCTTATACCAAAACGTATGCGAATGGCGACAGCCGGGGCGACATCGCCGGAGCAACTTATACCGCTCCGGGAGCAGATCCGCGAGGCAGTGATGGGTACGTGGATGAGAAAGATATCGATTATCTGCTAAAGATTCTCAGCGGCGGCCTGAAATGTGAAGCGATGTGTTCTGATTGTTCGCGGAAGGATGTTCGTAATGTTTCTATCGACCTGACCAATCTAAGTCAGGCGGTCTGGGCCGATTATAGCTGTGATATGAACGGTGACCTTGTTCTGGACTATGAGGATTATCGTATTCTGGTGGAAGATATCATCGGTCTGCCGATTGGTGATTTGAATTTTGACGGCGTTGTGAATGCGGCGGACACGGCAATTGTCAATGCCAATTTCGGCCAATCCGGCTATCTCAACGGCGATATCAATGGTGACGGCATCGTGGACAAAATGGATCTGGATGCGATGACCAATATCGCCGACCTGAATAAAGACGGCAGTGTGAATATCGCCGATCTGGGTATTCTGGCTGCCAATTGGCTGGACGGTATATAGTATCTTATTGCACGGCATCTCTGTCCCCTGTGGGAACTTTTCTAACCGAGGCAGGCCCCGGATGGCTCAACCGTTCGGGGTTTGCCGTTTTTCATGGGACAATAAAATTTTTATTTCGCGTACTGTTCGAATAAGGCAGAATTTGCCTGCTAATATAATTCTAACTTTTCCCACACATATCTCCAATGAATCGCTCGTAATTTGACCTTTGAAAGAAACGTCTGTGCGAAATCGGTTCGTGCAGGAACAGAGAAAAATTTTTTATGGAGGTATGCAATGTTCACAAGCAAAGTACTAAGGACGGTGGTCATCGTTTGCCTGACGGCCGCGGCCGGGTCGGCATGGGCCGACGAAATCAGCGACCTGCGTCAGCAAATGGTGGAGATGCAGGCCAAACTAATCAAACTGGAACAGGCACAGATGGTCCAAAACCAGAAACTCGAACAAACTCAAGCGGCCCAGACGGCCCAGGACCAGAAAATCGCGGCCATCAAGCCGGGCGAAATGACCATCCCGGAAACGCTCAAATGGGTGGAAAAACTCAAATTTTACGGCGACTTCCGCTATCGGTACGAAAATGTTTCGAGAGAATCGAGCGGAACCGAAGCCGATGCGGTCAACCGCAATCGCATTCGCGTTCGCCTGGGCCTGACAGCGCAGGTCAACGATGAAACGACCTTCGATATGCGACTTGCCACGGGTAAAAGCGACGACCCGACATCGACCAATCAGAATATGGGCGATAGCTGGACGTATAAGGGCATCTGGCTGGATCGGGCGTATATGACGTGGAAGCCTGGCTCGGTGGAGGGCCTTTCCGTGCTGCTGGGCAAACTGGGCAATCCGTTTGTGACGGTCGGCAAGAATCAGCTTATTTGGGACAGTGACCTGAGTATGGAAGGCATCGCGGCACAATATAATTTGAAATTGTCGGATGCGACAAGTCTCTTTGCCAACGCCGGCGGATTTTATGTACGTCTGGATGACAGTGATACCGATTCGATTTCGATGTTTGGCGCCCAGGGCGGCGTGACCCATAAATTCAACGACGATAACAAGCTGACGGCGGGCATTGGTTATTTTGATTACGGCAACCTGGTCGGGGAAACCTACTTGCTTGGAACCAGCTCCAAAGGAAACAGCTATAACGGCGGCTATCTCTATGATTACAATCTCTTTGAGACCTTTGCCGAGTATGGCACGAAAATTGCGGGGCTGCCGGTAAGTATCTACGGCGATTATGTGGTGAATACCGCTTCGCAGGTCAAAGATGACACCGGCTGGCTGATAGGTACTTCGATTAACAAATGCAAAGATCCCGGAAGCTGGGAATTCAGCTATGACTACCGCGACCTTGAAAGAGATGCGGTTGTCGGCACGTTCAGCGACTCCGACTTTATCGGCGGCGGCACGGATGGTAAAGGCCATCGCTTTGGAGTCACCTATCAATTGGCTAAAAACACCCAGGCCGGCATCAGCTACTTTATGAACGACAAATATAACACAACCACAAAAGATTACGACAATTACAATCGGCTTCAGTTGGACATGATGGTCAAGTTCTGAAAAAATAGCAAATTGCTAACCGTATCCTAATAATACGCTAACAATTACGTAGTAGAAATTAAATAAAGGAAAGGATAATTTATGAAAACATTGAAAAGCGTTCTTCTAAGTATTGTTGTACTGGCCGGTATGACTTCGGTTTCCACCGCGGCCGTCGAGAAAGCAAAGATAATCGAGATAGACGGTTCCAGCACCGTGTATCCGATTACCGAAGCGGTTGCCGAGGAATTCCAGAAGCTGTACCGCGATGTCAAGGTTGTGGTGGGTATTTCAGGCACGGGCGGCGGCTTTAAGAGATTTGGTACGGGCGAAACGGACATCAGCGACGCATCCCGGCCGATAAAGTCCAAAGAAGCCGAGGTCTGCAAAAAAAACAGCGTTGATTATGTCGAACTTGCGGTGGCTTATGATGGTCTTGCCGTGATAGTCAATCCGGAAAATAAATGGGTGGATTTCCTGACCACTGCCGAATTGAAGAAGATATGGGACCCGAATTCACAGCAAACCATAACAAAGTGGAGCCAAATTCGCTCAACCTTCCCCGACAAGGAAATCCGTCTTTTCGGTCCCGGCACAGACTCTGGAACATTTGATTATTTTACGGAAGCAATCTGCGGCAAATCCGGCGCTTGTCGGGGCGATTTTACCGCCAGTGAAGACGACAATGTTCTTGTTCAGGGTATTGCTTCGGACCCGCTTGCACTGGGTTATTTCGGTCTTGCCTATTATGAACAGAATCAGGATAAGCTGAAGATGGTTCCTGTTGACGACGGCGACGACAAGAACGGCAAAGGCGCGATAATCCCGTCGCTGAAAACCGTTCGGGATGGCACCTACAAACCGCTGTCCAGACCTTTGTTCATCTATGTCAGCGTCAAGTCGGTTCAGAGAAAGGAAATCAGGGATTTTGTGGAATTCTATATCAAGCATGCACCTGAACTTTCAAAAGAAGTCGGCTATATCCCTCTGCCGGATGAAATGTACAAAAATTCACTGGAGAAATTCCGGAAGGCGGTCAGCGATGCCTCGAAAGCAGAGAATAAATAATCTGACGAATCCTTTAGCGGCATTGCCTGAAAAGGAATTCAGTGATTGCTTATGAGACGCAGAAAAGTCATACTGAAGATTAAAGAAATGCTGATCGAGAGGCTGCTGTTTTTGTGCAGCCTCTTATCTATTTTTACCACGGCCGGGATTATTCTGGTTCTCGCCTCGGAGACAATCGCTTTTTTCAGGGAAGTCTCGGTTTTTGAGTTTTTGACCGATACACAATGGACTCCGCTTTTTGTAAAAAAGCATTTCGGCATACTGCCGCTGCTGGCAGGGACCTTTCTGACCACGATTATCGCCGTGGCGGTAGCAATTCCGGTGGGGCTTGGAAGCGCAATATTTTTAAGCGAATATGCGTCGTTAAAAATGCGAAATGCGATTAAACCTGTAATCGAAATACTGGCGGCGGTTCCGACCATTGTCTATGGCTATTTTGCACTGCTTTTTCTGACGCCTCTGCTGAAAACATTTATCCCCAACCTGAGCGGCATGAATGCCTTATCCAGCGGAATTGTGATGGGAATTATGATTATACCGCTGATCTGTTCTCTCAGTGAAGACGCTATGCGGGCGGTCCCGATGGGCCTGCGCGAAGGGGCGTATGCCCTGGGCTCAAGCCGCCTCCAGGTATCGCTCAGGATCGTTGTGCCAGCCGCTTTGTCCGGCATCACAGCGGCTTTTATATTGGGCATATCCCGCGCTATCGGCGAGACGATGATCGTGGCGATTGCGGCAGGCCAGCAGCCGCGCCTGACCCTAAATCCCCTTGTTCCCATCGAGACCATTACGGCCTACATTGTTCAGGTCAGCCTGGGCGACACGCCGCACGGCACCATCGAATATCGCACCATCTTTGCCTGCGGCATGAGCTTGTTTGTTCTTACGTTCCTTCTCAACGTGGTCAGTTTTAAGCTGAAGCGGCGGTTTCAGGAGATTTATGAATAGAAAAAAACGAAATAAACAAATGGATGCCATTTTCAGAATCGCGGGTTTGTTGTGCACATTGATAGGGCTTGTTGTACTTTGCGTTTTATTGGTTGATATTGTTATCGATGGGCTTCCGCGGCTGAAGAAGGACTTTTTTGTTAATTTCCCATCGCGAAAACCCGATGAGGCGGGGATTCTTTCGGCATGGGTGGGGACGGTCTGGATTATGATCGTGACCGCTGTTTTTGCCTTGCCTCTTGGTATCGGGGCGGGCATTTATCTGGAAGAATATGCGAGGAAAAATCGTCTGACCAACTTTATAGAGCTGAATATCGCCAATCTGGCGGGCGTGCCTTCCATCATCTACGGACTCTTGGGACTGGGGCTTTTTGTGCGATATATGCACCTCGACAGAAGCGTCCTTGCCGGAGGGCTTACGCTGGCTTTGTTAATCCTGCCGGTGATTATCCTTTCCACCCGCGAAGCGCTGCGGGCGGTTCCGTTTTCCATCCGCGAGGGGTCTTTTGCGCTTGGGGCGACAAAATGGCAGACGGTTCGCCATCAGGTCTTACCGGCCGCGTTCGGGAATATCCTGACCGGAATCATCCTGGCTATGTCCAGGGCTATCGGTGAAACCGCGCCTCTGATTACCATCGGGGCTTTGACCTATATTGCTTTTTTGCCGCAAAATCCAATTTCTTTTTCTGCTTTAGACGGTGTTCATTTTTCTCTTCGCGGCCTGCTGGACCCGTTTACCGTACTGCCGATACAGATATTCAACTGGATGTCCAGGCCGCAAAAAGGGTTTTTTGCAAATGCGGCTGCGGGAATTGTAGTGCTGCTGTGTTTGACGCTCGCAATGAATGCATTGGCCATCATACTGAGACATCGTTATCAAAAGAAAAATGGATAAATTATGGAACAGCCGATTTTCAAAGTCAGAGAACTTGAAGCCTTTTATACGAACAAAAAGGCGCTGAAGAGCATCAATGTCGATGTTTTTCCGAAGAAGGTCACCTCTGTCATTGGACCCAGCGGCTGCGGCAAAAGCACGTTTCTGCGATGTCTCAACAGGATTAACGACCTGATATTGAATTTCAGATGTTCCGGTCAAATTCTCTATGAAGACAAAAATATTTACGACAACAATATGGACGTAAACGATCTGCGAAGAAGCATTGGAATGGTCTTTCAGAAACCAAACCCGTTTCCCAAATCGATATTTGAAAATATTGCCTACGGCCTGAAAATTTACGGGCAAACCAACAAAAGCATGCTTAGCGAAGTGGTGGAAAACAGTCTCAGAAAAGCGGCCTTGTGGGACGAAGTCAAGGACGACCTGCACAAATCCGCCCTGGCTTTGTCCGGCGGTCAACAGCAGCGGCTTTGCATTGCCCGGGCGCTGGCCATTGAACCCAGTGTTATCTTGCTGGATGAGCCATGTTCCGCCATAGATCCTATTTCGACGGCAAAAATCGAAGACTTGATTTATCAGTTAAAACAGGACTATACTATTATCATCGTCACGCACAATATGCAGCAGGCCGCCCGCGTCAGCGACTACACGGCGTTTTTCTGCCTCGGAGAGCTAATCGAATATGATTTAACCGAAAAGATATTCCGCAAGCCCGACAAAAAACAGACCGAAGATTATATCACCGGGCGATTCGGATAATCTTTTGGAATTTAAGGACTACGATTATGACCGTACACATGGCTAATGAGATTCAGAAACTGAAAAGCAAACTGCTATTTCTTTGTTCTCTCGTCGAGCAGAGCCTCTGGAAGGCCGTCAAATCGTTGCGTCATCGCGACGGCCAACTGGCCAAAGAAGTCATTGACGAAGATGTTGTTATCGACCAGAACGAAGTAGATGTCGAAGAAGAATGTCTCAAAATTCTGGCGCTGCATCAGCCGGTGGCCATTGATTTGCGGTTTATTGTCACCGCATTGAAAATCAACGACGACCTCGAACGTATCGGCGATTTGTCGGTCAATATCGCAGAACGCAGCGAATTTCTGGCGCGTCACGACCCCGTGCCGACGCCTTTTGACTTTGATACGATGGCCCGGATTACCCAGCAGATGCTGCGCAACAGTCTTGACGCCCTGGTCAATACGAATTGTGCGCTGGCATTAAAAGTCCTCAAGGATGACGACCAGGTGGACGCGATTAACAAGGAAATGTACGATCTGGTCAAACAGGCTATTCTGGATCATCCGGAATATATTGAAAGCTTGATTCATCTGCTCAGCGTATCGCGTCATTTGGAACGTATTGCCGACCATGCCGTTAATATCGCAGAGGACGTGATTTATATGGTTGAAGGCCGTATCATCCGCCACAAAACCGAAGAATATCAATAACTCTCGCCTATCGTATATATTTTTTATGTTGATTTGTAACTTTCCTTGTAACTTTGTGCTTTATTTTGTGAAAAAGTTTGATATGCTATAAGAAACATTAAGCGTATAACTGATTACAAAGGCAAAAGTTACAGATTGTAAGTCCAAAACTTACAAAGACTTAAAAACGTACTGGTTCGCCTTACAAGCAGGAGGTCACAAGTCCGAGTCTTGTACCGCCCAGTATTGTAAGC
>CAZWMN010000040.1:0-22826 GCA_964635075.1 uncultured Pirellulales bacterium
CGGCCTGATGACGGTGGAATCCGAAGCGGGCAAAGGTTCCTGTTTCAAAATTTGCCTGCCGAGATAGAGATACCCGACAGATATGATTGCAATGCGGGTATCCGGATTATCAGAGTGATTTAGTCGTGGGCTTTTGGATAGATAATATATGGCGGTTTCTATGGATGGCCGGGCTGCTGGCGTGTTCCGCTTTTTTCTCGGCCTCGGAGACGGCGTTTTTTCATTTATCGCCCCGCAAAATCGGCGGTTCTTCTCATCCCCCCCACCGCCTCGATAAACTCATCCGTTTGCTTCTGGAAAATCCCAATCGCCTGCTGACCAGCCTGTTATTCTGCGATCTGCTGGTCAACGTAACGTTTTTTTCCATCGCTGGCGTTCTGACGGCCCGCATCGAGCATCGGTTTCATCCCGCCGTCGCCGGCGGCTGGGCCATAATGGCGTTCATAGTCCTTGTGCTCTTCGGTGAAATGCTGCCCAAAGCTCTGGCGTACGCCAAGGCGTATCCCCTTTGTCTGGTCGCTGTTGTCCCTTTGTATTTTCTGCTCAGGCTGCTGACTCCCCTGCTGGCGGCGGTGGAGGCAGTGATTGTCAAGCCCGCCGTGCGATTGTCGATGCCGCCGGGGGCGAAGTCGTCCGCATCCGTGCCGGTTTCGTTGAATCAGCTTCGTATGTTTCTGGAAAGCTCCGCTCGCAAGGGTTTGTTGTCCCACGATGAAAATCTGCTGCTGCTGGAAGTGCTTGAATTGGGGCTTCTGAAGGTCCGCCATGTGATGCGGCCGCGGGTGGAGATTCAGGCCTGCCCCATCACTCATCTTTCGCGGATGCGGACGACGATGACTCAGCATCAATTACGGTGCATCCCGGTATATACCGATTCCATCGACTCTATTCTTGGGCTTGTACACCTGCGAGACCTGCTGTTGTATCCCGACAGTCCGGTGGAAAAACTCGTCAGGCCGGTTTCGTTTGTTCCGGAACAGAAGACCGTCGAATCTCTGATAGAATATTTTCAAAAGACCGGAACCGATGTTGCGGTGGCGGTGGATGAGTACGGCGGCATCGCGGGCCTGATTTCACAGGACGACATTGTGGACCAGCTGCTCGGCACAGGAGAACAAGACTCCGCCGCCGAGCCGATTCAACTGGTCGGCCCAATGACCTATCGGCTTTCGGCACAGCTTTCCATTTATGACTGGGCCGAGGCGTTCGGAGTGGACCCGGAGCAGATTCGGTTAACAACTATTGGTGGATTAGTCACCGCCCTTCTGGGACGAATTCCCAAAAGCGGCGACGTCGCCCGCTGGCAAAATATGAAATTTACGGTGGAAACAGTGCGAAAAAATCGCATCGAATTTCTGATTTTATCCCTCGAACCTCTGGTGTCCAAAAGATGACCAACCTGAGTCTGATGATAATAATTGTTGCGTTGTATGCCTGCAGCGCGTTTTTTTCCGGCACGGAAACAGGCGTCTATCGTCTGAGCCGGTTCCGTTTGCGTCTCGGCGTCGAACAGCATCGTCCATTTTATAAAAAGCTGTCTGGGGCCGTGGAAGACGGTCAGGGATTGATTTTGTCGCTGCTGCTGGGCAATAATCTGGTCAATTACCTGGCGACTATGCTTACCGCCTGGCTGCTTTTGCGCCTGCTGGAGAATAAAAACATGGCGGAGCTTTATACCGCCGCGATTATCACACCGACACTGTTTATTTTCGGCGAAATTATTCCCAAGAGCGTTTTCTTTTATCGTGCAGATGCGCTGGTGGGATTTCTGGCCCCCGCTGTCTGGGGGACGTGGCGGATTTTGACCGCCAGCCGGGCGATTCGACTGCTGCGATGGCTGCTGAGTATGTTCTCCGGAATCCTGGGCTTATCCGTCGATACCGCCGCGGCGGTGGACGTCACGCAGCGAAGTCGCATTCATCAGATTCTCCAGGAAACACGCGAGGAGGGCCTTCTCAGCTCGCTGCAAAAAGACATCATTCAGCGGCTGGGCAATATCCCCGAAGTGGCCGTTCGAACCATTGTGGTTCCGATTCAAAAAACGGAGATGGCCGAAGTCAACGGCACGCGACAGGAACTGCTGCAGATTCTTGCGCGGTGCCCGCACAGGCGAATTCCAGTCTATGAAAAGGACAGAAATAATATCCTGGGCTATGTTGATATTGAACGGGCGCTGGCGGCGGAAAATGAGTTCACAAGTCTAAGGACGTTTTTATCTCCGATTGCCCGGCTTGGCGCGTCCGCTTCGGTGCTGGATGCAATTTCCATTCTGCGCAAAGGCAGCCATCGCATAGCCGTTGTGGTTGCCGATCGTCCGGCTGGATTATTTGAGACCAGAAAGGTTCTCGGAGTTCTTACGCTCAAAGATTTGGTTGAGGAACTGACCGGCGAACTCACCGGACATTAATACCGCCCTTCACACCTGCTTACTTTCTCACTTTTTGCCCTTTGCCTTTTGCCCTTTTTCGGGGTATAATCCCTTCATTCCCTTTCAAAACGGAAATAAGGAGAACCGATATAAATTTTGATTTGCTCTGTAGAAAAGATTCATTTTAGGTCATAGGTTATGTCGATAATGGATTATAGCAAACGATTTTATAAACGTTTATGGAAAGGATGCCGCTATGGCCAGCAAGCGTCCCGCTATGACCAAATCGCCTCTGGCACTGGCAAAACAGGCTCTCGAAACGCCATTTGATAGTTGATGGCCGAGGCACACCGATGGCTATCGATCACACAGGCGCCAACGTTCATGATTCCGAAATGGCCATTCCATTGGTCGAGAGCATTCCACCTATCAAGCAGCCACAGGGTCGTCCACGAAAACGGCCGGACAATGTTTTTGCAGATCGTGCTTATGATGCTGACTCAAAATTCAAACCTTAGAACTCAAAACTTCTCTCGCCCCCGCCCTCGGCAGTGTCGTTGTCTCTTAATTAATTTTTCTATAACTTCTCTTTCTTTATCGCTTCTAAAGTATCTTTTTTGGTCTGTAATATCATTTTGGCTTCTGCCAAATTTTTTTCAGCTTCGCTTAATTCACCTTTTAATAAGTCCAATGCAACTTTTTTTCTCTCCGCCTCCGCTCTCGCTTCGGCAGCCTTTGTCGTTAAGGCCCTATTAAAACCACGTGCTGCTTCTCGCTCATCCTGTTTTAATCGACCACCTATTCCTGAACCACGTCTGCTTGTCTGATATTGACCTTCCGCCCTATCCTTAGTATCTTTTGCAGCTCCAGTCTGTTTCTCTAATCCCTTGGCGGTTTGTTCTAAGGTTGCCCACTGACCTTGTGTGATTGCCACCGTCTTTTTTAATTCTTTTACCTTTTCAGCAAGTGGAGTGCAAATTGAGTTTGCATCAGCCACCTCCTTTTCAGCGAAAGCTAACCGAGATGGATGAGTTTTTATTCTTTCCCCCTCTTCCTTTGCTTCCTTTTCAGCAAGTAATTTTGCTTTCTCAGCCTCTTGTTGAGCAGTCAGCTTTACTTTTTCAGACTCCTTCTGAATCTCCATTTTTCGCAATTCAGCCCGTCTTAATTGCCTGGCTTCTATAGCCCTTTGCTCTTCAGCTTGCTTAAAGGCAATCTCTTTTTTGTGAGATTCTATTCTGTCAAATACCACAAGAAAAGAACCGACTATAACAACTATCACTAAGACACTACCCAGAATAAATTTCATAATTTGCGTCTTTCTAAAAAAAAGAAATTTTTCATTTCTCACTTTTTTTCTGAATTTTCCTTCTTTATCGCTTCTAAAGCATCTTTCTTTGTCTGTAATACAGTCTGGGCTTCTGTTAAAGATTGTTCAGCTTGTTTGAGTTCGTCTTTTTTCAAATCAAGTACATTTTTTTTCCGGTCTGCCACTCCTCTTTCACTTAAAGCTTTTGCGGCGTAAGACTTGCTTTCCATAGATAGTCTATTTCGCTCTTGTAGTGATGCTTTACTATTACTATTAAGAGATTCTGCGAAAACTTTTTTTGCATAATCGGCTTTATTTTCTGCCGCACTTGCTTTTGCATCCAAAGCTTCCCACTGAGCTTGTAAAACGGTAACATCCTTTTTAAGTTCTTCTACTTTGTCAACAAGCGGAGTGTAAATGGCGTTCGCGTCAGCTACTTCTTTTTCGGCTAAAGCTAATCGAATTTTATATTGTTCAGTTTTTCCTGCTTCCTCTTTAGCCTTTTTTTCCTGTGAGGCTTTTGCTATTGAGGCTTCTTCTTTGGATTTTTTCTCCTGTGCGGCTCTTGCTCTGGCTGCTTCTTCTTTTTGTTTTTGTAGCTGTGCTTCTTCTAATAATTTTTGTTCCTGTGCTTGTTTTATCTCAAGGTCTTTCTTTTGTGTGCTTGCCCTATCGGTTATTACAACAAAAAGACCAACTAAAATAACTATTGCTACAATCGCGCCCAAAATAAATTTCATAATTTACTCCCTTCAAAGACTTCCGCCACTCCCGGCCGCCTCTCACTTTTGCCTTTTGGATTTTAACTTCTTAATTTCCCTCGCCCTTTGTTGTGTCTCCTTGATGAATAATCACATTATAAGAACTTCTGACCACAATATTCAAGATATTTCTCCGCCTTTTTTCACCCTTTTTCTTGTCGCGTCGCAGCTTTAGCGAAGACGGACATGTCACGCCGTCCCGTCTCGTCGAAGTTACGACGAAGACGGAAGCCTCATGCGAAGACGGATCACTTTGCCCCCTCTTTGCCCCAACTTCTTACTCACTTCGCATCGTTTTGTCATCACCTTTGTCCACGTTTGTCGTCGTTTTGTAGCGTTTTTGCTCGCGTTTTCCTGTATTTGTAAGCGTTTATACCCTCATTTTTAACCCAAAAATAACGATTCATCTTTTTCGCGTTTTCCCCTCCGTCGCACCTGATTTTACGCAACTGATTATACAAAAACGACTAACAACATTTTCTGATGCGAAGTCAATAGGCCTCTCGTGATTTTAAAAAACACACCAAAATTTCATCGTAGAGTTATCTCATCGAGAATTCTCATCCGCTGACGACAAATATCTCCCGCCTCTCGTCTATGGGCTATTCACTAACGACCATCGACTATCGACTAAATCAAAATCTGCCGTCAAAAATCGCTTCGGTGATTTCGTTGATGGCTTTGCGGGTTAGGCTGCTTCCGTTTTCCGTCAGGATGCTGAAAAGAATATCCCCCGACGGCGTTTTACATACGCCGCTGAAAGCATGAACCCCCGCGATGTATCCGGTCTTGCCAAGGATGTTGCCTTTATAGCGTGGATTCTGGAAATACTTGGCGGCGGTGCCGTCTTCTCCGCCGACAGCCAGACTCGACTCAAACATTTTCCAGCCCGCACTTTTATACACATCCTGCAGCACGGACACAATAATCTGGGCGGTCAGGCGATTATCTCGGCTCAATCCCGAACCGTCGTCCAATTGGAACTCGTTTGGGTCGGCCCCGAGCGATTGCAGGTATCGGCTTATCAACTTCAATCCGTGCGGCCATTCGCCGTTAATTTTTCCTTCCGTATGCTCGGCGGAAATGGTTTTAACCAGCGCCTCCGCCGCCAACCCCAGACTGTCTTTATTGCAGCGGTTCAGAACATCCGACAGCGGCGTTTCAAATGTATGAAGAATGCGTATTCCCGGCTCTTTTTTGACATACTGCTGCAGCAGATTCCCGCGCACTTCAATACCAGCCTGCGTCAGACGTTCTTTCAAAAGCCATGCGAAAAAGGCAGCGGGTTTCTCAATCGCCACGTCAAATTCGGCCCGTGCATTCAGATTGCCCTTGACGATCAGCACATTCGGCCTGGAATTACGATACACACCTATCGCGCTGCTGCCTTTGTTGACAAGGCGAGCCTGCTCGATGAGCATAACATAAGACGTTGGCGGGTTTATCTCCAAAGACGCTTTGCCCCCCTGCTTTTTAGCCAGAATGTGGATACAGTTGCAGTTATAATTCAGCCCGCTGACCTCACAGGCATACGATTGATTTAGCTGTTCCGGCGGCCAAGCCGAATGAACCCGGTTATTGTCAAAAAAGCTGGCGTCTATAATGATGTCGTCAACCGACCGAATCTTGTTTTGCTTCAACACCGAAACTATCGTTTCTAAAATCCAGCCGGGCGGACGATTATAGCGTTGGTCGGTCTGAAGGTCTCCCAGCAGCGGGTCGCCCTGCCCGATGACTACCAGATTGCCGTTCCACAAACCAACCTTTGTGCGAAAAACATAATCGGCCTTGAGATAATGGATTGCCGCAGCGGTGGCAATCAGTTTCATATTGGATGCCGGCATCATCGGCGAAGCAGCACGATAGGAATACAATACCCTGCCGTCCGAGGCCCGCACCGCGTAAACGGCAAACTTTGTCTTTTGCTGCTCAGAACTGCGCAATATGGAGCCGAGGTCTTCGGCGGACCATGCGACCGCCGACAGAACGCAACCCCACAATATCAAACCACATACCCGAAAAATACGCATAAGGGATTATTTACCACAGAAGAAAATTTTCTTCAAGGGGGCAATTGCTGTTTGCTTTCATTGCGAAAACAATGGCGGCAGTTTTATTGCCGACAGCGGAACCAATCCCATTTTGTCACAACACGCTTATCTAAGGAACTACAATCATTTTCAAAAACGCCCCAATCCGTTGAATCGCCTCCACAAATGCATCATATTCCACTGGTTTAGCAATGTACAAGGCACAGCCCAACTCGTGACAGCGTTCGATGTCTTGAGACGTGTTAGCCGTGGTTAAGACGATAATGGGAACTTTTTTCCATACCGGATGGGATTTCAGAAAGTAAGGATTTCCAATCCGCCGATTTTGGGCATTCGCAAGTCCAGCAGAAGAATATATTTATTCTGAGGCGAATTGTTCTTGTCTCCAAAGAAATCGAGAATTTGCTGACCATCCGCGAACCGAAGGATTTGGTTTTGCAGCCCGACCCGACGCAAATTTTTGCGAATCAACGCAAAATGTCCGTTTTCATCCTCAGCGACCAGAAGAATTGTGTCTTTGTTCATAGCCGGCTCCTTCCCGCTTTCTTACAAGAACTCTTTTCAGACAAAAAAATCGCAGCCAGACGGTAAAAAAGCGATACTCAATCAGAAAAAAACGTTTCCGGCATTGAAACCGTCAATAACCAATAACAGAAGTTTTGGGATAGCCTCTAAATACCCAGTAAAAGGGAAAGCTCAACCACATGTTCCTGTTCGTCGATAATCACATGACGGATGCTGTGCTCCAGAGTCTCAAACTCATACTGCAGGCTTTCCTTGTTGTCTATTACCTTTCGGTAAATCTGCTTATAAAAATCAATCGCTTCTTTTTCACCCTTGAGGTTGATTTCCAGGATTTTCTTTGTTTCCCCGGCCTTGTGCGTCTCGGCGAGACTCATTACCGGTTCCCCTCCGAGGTAACCGCCTATCAGTTCACGAAACATTTCCTCATGCTTCTGCTCATCCGAGGCAATCTCTTTCAATCTTTCGATTATCTTTTCCGCGTTAATCCCTTTGAGCAGTTCCGCGTGTGCAAGATACTGGATTCTCGCCGCATGTTCCAGCTCAAGAGCACGATTCAACATTTTTATCAGTTCTTGTTTGATGTTTGCCATAGACCACTCATCCTTTCCTTGTCATAATTTTTTCTCTTCAGGACAGTTTTAGCCGCTATTTTTCAAATATCCATCCCGCAATAGGTATAACCTTTTTCACGGCTTTGTCTTTCTAATTTTGCACATTCAAACAGACCTTCTCAACCGAGGCGAAGCTCCCTGCTTGATTCCCAAAGCCCGTGGATGTTGCAATACGCCAGCGCATGCAGCATACCGGGTTTGGACGTTTTCATTGTAACCACCACCTCGTGATGAGTATAGACGGGACCTTTGTTCGCACCTTCTGTTGACTCGCCATGAGCGTTAAACTCCGCGTGTGCCACTTCATAAGCGAATTTCTCGCCCGTTGCGTGCATATATAAGCTGATCCAGCGGATATGATGTTCGGTCGTATTGGGATGAGCTATCTCTTTACCCAACGTTACTTTAACCTGGAACATCTCACCGGCTTCCACCGCATCCGGGCATTCAATAACCGGCACGTGCTTTTCGGTTTTCCAGTCTGCCTTCCTGATATGCTCGCTTAATTCTGCCATAATCGCACCTTCCTTTCAAAGTGGCATTAATGTTTTAAAACATTACGCAATATCCATAAAGTATGGGAGAGTCCAAGTCCCGTCGTATTTTACCGCCTTGGATGGGAGTGTCAATAATTTTAGCGGTTTAGCTCTGAATACTTCGTAACCCATTCTAAATAAATAACTTATAGTTTTTCAAAGGTAATTTTAAGGTTTTTCGGAAAAATCTGTTCAAACCCCTTATTGACAACCATCCAATGGACGTTTATACTTTCGGCAGATAAAGGAAAAAGCTCTTTGTTCGAATTGTGGTACAGGATTAAGCAAAGATTTCGATTGATTTTTGGTACCGATATGGAATTTTGGCGGCTTTCTTTGCCGTGGCGGCTTCCGGAATGTCAGTGGATGAATATTCCGGAAGCTTTTTTGTTTATAACTCTTTACGAATAAGTGAGTTATGGGTTCATTCATAAAATCGAACCGTTCCAGAGGAACCTACTGGGCTACTGTTTTGGCTAATCAGCAGATCAGGAGTTGCTATCATCGTCTGATTCTGGAACTTGAGCCTTCCGCGACGGAAACTTTCGGCTCCGTGATTCCCGGCCAGTTTGCTATGCTGGATTTGACTCAGACTCCCCTGCCGCCGCCGGAAACCATTGCGGACTCCCTCAAAGATGCCGCCAGACGACAGATTATCCTGCGCAGGCCCTTTAGTTTTTCGGATGTCTCCATCCGTCAAGGCTCTGATGGACAGGTGGTACAATTGGAAATTATGTACTGCGTGCTTGGGCCTTCCACGGTGCGGATGACCAGCCTGGTAAAAGGCGACAAAATCAACCTTCTTGGGCCGCTGGGAAATGGATTCCAACTTCAGCCAAATAAAGAACTTGCGATATTAATGGCCGGTGGGATGGGAGCCCCTCCCATTGTACATTTGGCTTCCGTTCTTAAGAGCCGTTTTACGGGGATGAAAGTTATGGTTTTTGCCGGGGCCAAAAGCCGCGATAATCTGCCCTTTACTATTCGAACCGACGGCAGAACCGGCCCTGTCCTCGAAGAATTCCAACAGTTAACTGTTAATGATTGCTATATCGCCACCGATGACGGTTCTGCGGGATTTAAGGGATATGTTACAAGCTGCTTTGAAGAGTGGCTTTCACGGAATCCCTGGAAAGCGGAAAAAACCATCCTTTACGCCTGTGGGCCGGAGATAATGCTGGCGGCTGCGGCCAGGCTCGCTCAGAAACACAACATTGATTGCCAGGTGAGTATGGAGCGAATGATGGCCTGTGGTATCGGGGTGTGTCAAAGTTGCGCGATAGAACATAAAGCCGGTACCGAAGGTCAAACCGAGTATCGGTTGTGTTGCCAGGATGGGCCGGTGTTTGATGCAAAAGACGTGGTTTTCGGCGGCGAGGACTAAGCGATGAAAGAGACGGTAAATCTCAGCATCGACTTTGCAGGGCTGAAACTGGCCAACCCGGTATTTACCGCGTCGGGGACCTGCGGCTACGCGGATGAGATGACTGATTTTATGGATGTCAATGCGCTGGGCGGTTTTATTACCAAAAGCATTACGCTGCTGCCCCGAAAAGGAAACCCGACACCTCGAATTGTGGAGACTGATTCCGGAATGCTCAACGCCATCGGTCTGGCCAACATTGGTCTGGAACGGTTTATTGTGGAAAAAGTACCCATTATCCAGCGGCTCAAAACGGCGGTTTTTGTTAACGTTGCCGGCCAGACGATTGACGACTATGTCGCCGTTACCGAGCGGCTCAGCGAAGTCAAGGGAATCGCCGGTTTTGAATTGAATATCAGTTGTCCGAATGTCAAACAAGGCGGCATCACATTCGGCATAGACCCTGTTATGGTAGAACAGATCATCCGAAAGGTCAAGGCGGTCTGCGGCTCAAAACCACTGATGGTAAAATTGACTCCCACGGTGACGGATATTGCCGCCACGGCCAAAGCCGCGGTCAACGGCGGAGCGGACGTCTTGAGCTTAGTCAATACTTTTCCGGCGATGGCAATTGATATCGAAGCCCGTAAGCCGGTGTTATACAACCGCAGCGGCGGATTGAGCGGGCCGGCGATTAAGCCTGTCGCGGTGTATTTAGTCAGCCGCGTTTATCAGGAAGTGGGGCGCCCAAACAACATCCCGATTCTGGGTATGGGCGGGATTCGTACCGCATCGGATGCCGTTGAGTTTCTGATTGCCGGGGCCGCGGCAGTCGCCGTGGGGACTGCGACTTTTACCGACCCATCCTGTGCGATGAAAATTGTGGAGGGAATCCGGCAGTTTTGCCTCAACCATGGCATTCGTCAGGTTTCGAAACTGACCGGCAGCTTGCGATGAGCATCCGGTTCTGGTACAATTTCTGCAAAGCAACGGTATAATCAGTCGATGAATCAATACGGACAGGCAGGAGCCCGACCGATATGGATATGTTAAAACTGCTCTATGATTATTTTCCGATGGCCGTCAATACCGGCAAAAGCCTCGTTTTCATCAGCGAGGACTGGCGGGTTGAGTTAAAAGAGCAAAAAAATACGTGCTATTCCGGAACAATGAAAAATACGCCGATCATTCGGGTTCGTATGTTCAAAAAGGCCCTGAACGGCGACTTTATCCCCGGCCATTATGAGGATTTTCAGTTGGATTCCATCAGCGAACTGGCCAATCAGATTGAACGGTATATCCAGTTCGCCATCGGGCAGAATCTGCGAGAGAATGTCTGAGCGGCAAGGAACGTATGATAGCATTGACCGATACCGCCGGGGGAGTGATTTTCAGCGTGAAAGTGGTGCCGGGCAGTTCCAGAACCCGCCTTGCAGGCCAGATGGGGTCGATGCTGAAGGTGAACATCGCTGCGGTTGCGGAAAGGGGAAAGGCCAACGAATGCCTGATTGAATATCTGGCTGATTTGCTGGGGGTTCGCAAAAAGGCCGTGGCGATTCTTTCCGGCCGGACCGCTCCGGTTAAACAAATTCGAGTGGAGGGGATAACTTCGGACGCCGCCCGCCTGTTGCTGGATACCAAAGGAACTCAAAGAAAAAAATAAAACGCAGGTTATGAATCTTCGCAGAACAATTTGTATTGGATTGATGTTGGTATGGGCGATGCCGATAATGGTATTCGCTTCGCTGGCCAATGAGGACAAGCGGGGCCTGCGGATTGCGACCATCGACGGCGTCTTTCGTCTTCCGGAAGAGGAGGTTGACCTGGCCACCGCCGCTTTGCTGTTATCGCGGGAATGGGGGACGGATAAAACACTGTTCACCTATCGGCGGAAAATCGACCAAATGGCCGAGGAAATTCTGCGGCGGCTGGAAGACAAACATTTATCCGCTGATTATCGCGCCATTGATGTTGTTAACGAGTACCTTTTCAAGGAACTTGGCTTCCACTCCGTACAGGACGCGGATGACCCGGATGATTTGTTTTTGCACGTGGTGCTGGAACGCAAACGCGGATATTGTCTAAGCCTTTCAATGCTGTATCTTTCCATCGCCGAGCGGATGGGAATGCCTGTCTATGGCGTGGTCGTGCCGGGGCATTTTTTTGTCCGCTATGACGACGGAAAGCGAAAATATAACATTGAAACCACCTCCGGCGGCGGCATCGCCGACGACAAACATTATCTGGAGAAATTCAAGCCCCCCGCCGGCGATAAAACGGTCTATTTCAAGAACCTGACCAAAAAACAGTCGCTGGGCTGCTTCTTTAACAACCTCGGCAACTGCTATATTGAGCGGGGGCAATCGGATTTGGCGTATGAATACTTGGCCGGCGCCATACAGATCAATCCGTCGCTGGGCGAGGCGAGAACCAACTTAGGCAATGTGCTGCTGCGGCTCAACCGCCCCGCCGAGGCCGTGGTGCAGTATGAGCAGGCTCTTTCGCTCATCGGCCCGGACGCCACGACCTACAACAATATGGGCAACGCTTATTATGCGGTCGGACAATACGAACGCGCCAAAGAGCTGTATCTTCAGGCGATTCAATTAAAAAGGGATTTTATCGACGCCTATCGCAATCTGGCCGGGGCGTATCAATCGCTGGGACAGTTGGACAAGGCCGTTTCCCAAATGCAGGCGCTGGTTGTCCTAAAGCCACAGGATGCCCGGAACTGGCTCTATCTGGGACAACTGTACCACAAAGACGGTCAGTGGCAGCAGGCTTATTCCGCATTTCAAAAAGCGTTGAAATACGATGCCGATCTGGTCGAGGCGGTGGTCGGACTTGGAAATTTGTATCTGGAGCGAAAAGACTATCCCGCCGCTCTCGATTTATTTGGACAGGCCGTTTCGACTCAGTCCAACAGTGTGGAGGCCTGGTTTGGACAGGCCCTGACATTGCATTATCTGAACCGGACGGACGAAGAAATCCGGGCCTATCAGCAGGTTCTGGCGATAGAGCCGGCGCAAACCGGAGCGCTGCAAAATCTGGGCAACGCTTACCTGAAGCAAAAAAAGACGGAACTGGCCGTTTCGTGTTATCTGCGGGCGATTCGCATTGAACCCGCCAATGTGGATGTACAGTATAATCTGGGTGTGGCCTACGCTACACTCAAACAATACGACAAGGCGATTGAGGCGTATAAAAAGGCGCTTTTGCTGAATCCCGAGAATGGCGAGGCCCATAATGGGTTGGCGATTTGTTATTATCTGACCGGCGACAGAAAATCCGCTTGCTTTCACGCCATTAAAGCCCAAAACCTCGGCCAGGAAGTCCAGAAGGAACTGCTGCAAAATTGATCATTATCACTAAAAGAGAGGTACAGATGAAAAGTGTATGGAAAAAAATTCTTTCTGTTCTGGGAATTGCAGTCATCACGGTGATTGTGCTTGCCTTTGTTCTGTTCTCGATATTTGGAAATTGGGCGTTGAAAATCGGCATTGAGACCGGCGCGACGTCGGCCCTGAAAGTCGGCGTCAGTCTGCAGGATGTGAATTTGTCCCTTTTGAGCGGAAAACTGGAATTGGCTGGTCTGAAGGTGGAAAACCCTGCCGGCTATCAGCATCCGGAGTTTTTGACGATAGCCAAAGCGGCTGTGGCGCTGCGCGTCGGAAGTCTTTTAAGCCACACCGTTGAAATTCGGAAGATTCAGTTTGACGATATTCAGTTGACCCTTGAACAAAAGAACCTGACCACGAACAATTTGCAGGAGATTCTCAATTCCCTGCCGAAATCTGAAAAAGAGGCATCCAAAGTCGAAGAAAAATCTCAGGCCCAGTCCGGCAAAAAACTGCACATTCAGGAAGTGACCATCAACGAAGTACAGGTCAAAGTCAAGCTGCTGCCAATTCCCGGCAAGGCCGATACGATTACCCTGCGGCTGAATCCAATTGTAATGAAAGACCTCGGCAGCGACAAGCCGATTGACACGGCTCAACTGAGCGTCGAGATACTGAAAGCCATCGCCGGCGGTATTACCGAACAGGGTAAGGACCTTCTGCCGATGGATATAATCAATTCCATTGGTCAGGGGCTGGCTAAAGAGGGACAAAAGGTACTGGAAATGGGAGTCCAAACCTTCGAAAAGGCCACGGGGCAGACCGGAGAAATTCTGGAAGGCACCAAAGACGTCGGCAAGCAGGCCACAGACGCCCTCAAAGGCATATTTCAAAAAAAGGAGAAATGAACACGAGCGGCAAGAGCAGGGTTTTTGTGGCCGTCAGCGGAGGCGTCGATAGTTCCACTTCCGCCGCGCTTTTATGCGAGCAGGGATATGATTGTGCCGGTATATTTATGATTACGCACGACGCGGCACAGGCGGCAACGGCGGATGCTGAAAAGGTCTGCAAGACACTCCATATCGAACTGCATATTTTGGACGTTCGCAAAGAATTTGAGGAAATCCTCGATTATTTCACCAATGAATATCGCCGGGCCAGAACGCCCAATCCCTGTGTGCTGTGCAATCGCCGGATAAAATTCGGCAGACTTTGGCAATACGCCCGACGGTATGGGGCCGACTATATCGCCACCGGCCACTATGCCCGCATTATCCGGCAGGATTCATTTTGCGGCCTGTTCCAGTCGCAGGATAAAAAGAAAGACCAGTCGTATGTCCTGTCGATGATTCATCGGGAAACGCTGAATCATATTTTATTTCCGATGGCGGATATGACCAAAGAGCAGACGCGGAAAACAGCGGCGCGTTTTGGGCTGCATACCACGCAAAAAGAGGATTCGCAGGAGATTTGCTTTATTCCCAACAACGATTATACCGGTCTGCTTGTGCGGCGATGTCCCCAGATTGCCCAACCCGGCGACGTTATTGACAAGACCGGCAAAATTCTCGGCAGGCACGATGGTATTTTTCATTATACCATCGGTCAGCGGCGAGGCCTGCGTATTGCGCTGGGGCAGCCGGCGTATGTGGTCGGTCTGGATGCCGATACGCATACCGTTATCCTCGGTTCCAAAGAAGATTTGCTCAGCGACGGTCTTATCGCCGAACAGGTCAACTGGCTGATTGACAAGCCCGACAAGCCGTTTGAGTCGCTGGTCAAAATCCGGTATAATCACGCCGGCGCGGCAGCGACGGTCTATCCAGAGGAAGACGACAAGGTTGAGATTCGATTCAGCCAGCCCATCTCCGCAATTACGCCAGGACAGGCGGCGGTGATGTATATCCAAACCGACCGGGGATTGCAGATTGCCGGCGGCGGATGGATCGAAAAACCAAAATCACAAAACAACTAATGGAAAAACGCATTAAAAAAGCAGCGATACTTCATCCCGGAACTGTCGGCGATTGTATTTTAACTCTGCCGCTGGCTGAATTTCTGAAAAACAATCTTGGGTACGGTTGCATTGATTTGATTGCTCATACGGACTATGTCCGTTTTTATCCCGGCAGAACCTGCGTCAATCAGATTCGTTCTATTGAATCGCTGCCGCTGCATCGGCTGTTCACGACGGCCGATGAATTCAAAGTCGAACAGAAAGACAGTCTGATCGATGCGTTTGCGGAATACGAACATGTGGTCAGTTTCCTCGGAACTGAAAATGAGCATTTTGAGCAGAATCTGTTATTCGCAATTCATTGCAGCCATTCCGGCGAAGCGACAATGATGCCTCTGGCCGGGCCGGCGGACGAACATACGAGCCATTTTTATATGCGCGAATTTGCCCGACAAAACCCTCTCGAAACATCCGAACAAAATGCGTTGACGAATGTCTGGATTTCGGCTCTGTCGCAGGATATGGCGGCGGGAATAGACATCCTCTGGCGGTGTGGAATCAGCCAGCACGATTCGGTCTGCCTGATTCACCCCGGCAGCGGCTCAGACGCCAAGCGCTGGCCGATGAAGCATTTTTTTGCCGTCGCGGAAATGGTCAGAAGCCGATCGCTGGAGCCGGTGTTTTTGCTCGGTCCGGCGGAGGTGGAACGGTTGTCTGTAGAGGATAAAGAACGGCTTAAAAACACCGCTGCCCTGCTGTCGGGTCTGAGTCTGGAAAATGTGCTGGGTGTTTTAAGCTGCGCGGATTACTTCTTAGGCAACGACAGCGGCATCAGCCATCTGGCCGGTGCGATGGGGAAAAAGACCCTCGTTCTTTTCGGGCCGACCAATCCGGTACAACACAGGCCGCTGGGGCCGAATGTCTATGTTATCCAGACCGCCGACACAAACTTTACAGCCCCATCCCCGGTGACGCGAAAATGGGTTGAGAAGTGTATTGAATGCATCTTGTCCGGTACCTCGGTGGAGAAACATTTGACGCAGACAGACAAGACGATATAATCCATCACAAATCAGCCGTGAAATCAGGAAAGTAAGTCGATGCAGACAAAAACATTAGGTGAATTAGCGAAGCACGTGGGAGGCGAAGTCGTTGGCGATGCGGCGATGCAGATACATTCCGCCTCGACGCTCGATAAGGCCGGCCCCGGCCAGATTACCTTCTTAAGCAATAAAAAATATGTTCCGCTGGTCAAAGACACACAGGCCGGCGCTGTCATCACGGCTGAAAAAATGGACAGCCGTGCATCGCTGCTGATTGCCGAAGACCCATATTATGCCTTTATGCAGATTGTGGTGCTTTTGCACGGCCACCGACAGCATCCACAGACCGGCGTCAGTTCCCAGGCCTTTGTTTCCTCAACGGCCAAGTTGGGTTCGGACTGTAATATTCACCCATTCGCAACTATTGGCGAAAACGCCGTTATCGGAAAAAACTGTCAGGTTTATCCCGGCGCCTTCATCGGCCCCAACGTTACGGTAGGCGACGATTGTATTTTCTATCCCAACGCGGTGATTTACGATGGCTGTGTTATCGGCAATCGTGTAATTATTCAATCCAGCGCCTCGATTGGGCAGGATGGTTTTGGTTTTGCCACGCATCAGGGTGTGCATCACAAAATTCCGCAGATTGGCAAAGTGGTTCTGGAAGACGACGTCGAAATCGGCTCCGGCTGCGCCATTGAACGAGGAACGCTCGATGATACGGTCATCGGCAAGGGCAGCAAAATCGGCGACCTTGTCGCAATTGGTCACGGCACAAAGATCGGTCCGTATTGTTTATTAGTGCCGCAGGTCGGCGTATCGGGTTCGGTAACGATGGGACATCACTGTGTACTCGGCGGACAGGTCGGCGTAGTCGGTCATATTAAAATTGGCAATCTTGTCAAAATCGGCGCCAAGGCCGGTGTGGTCAACAATGTGCCCGACGGCGCGACGATTGTCGGAACGCCAGCCATCGACGCCAACAAGGCCAAACGGGCCTACAGTCTGATTGAATATCTGCCGGAAATGAGGAAGAAAATTAAGGAGCTTGAACGGCGGATGGAAAAAACAGGCGGCGCAGATGAGTGAAACCAACCCCCCTGTTTTAGGTTTGATTGCCGGCCAGGGTCGGCTGCCGTTTCTGGTTGCCGACGGCGCCAGAAAGACGGGGCTGAAGGTAGTGTGTGCAGCCCTGGCCGACAACGCCGAGGCGGGGCTGGCGAAGTCTGTGGATGTTTTTTTTTACGGCGCCATTGCCCGTCCCGGCGGCTGGATGCGAAAACTTCGCCGTTATGGCGTCAGCCGGACGATTATGGTCGGACGCGTAACCAAGACCAATATCTACACTCCCTGGCGGATTGTAAAATATCTGCCGGACTGGCGGGCGCTGCGAATCTGGTACTGGCGGCTGCGCCGTAAAGACAAGCGGAACGATACGGTACTGAACGCCATTGCCGACGAACTGGCAAGCGGAGGGATTATCCTGGTGGATTCGACGAAATATTGCAAAGAGCATCTGGCGACCGAAGGCGTGCTGACCCGGACGCAGCCCCCTGCTTCGGCGTGGGCGGATATTGAATTCGGCTGGCCGATGGTGCAGGAAATCGGCAGACTCGATATTGGTCAGTCCATCGCCGTTAAAGAGCGGGAAATTATCGCTGTGGAGGCCATTGAAGGAACCGCCCGGATGATTGAGCGGGCCGGTCAGCTCTGCAAAAAAGGCGGCTGGACGCTGCTCAAAGCCGCCAAGCCCAACCAGGATATGCGGTTTGATGTGCCCTGCGTCGGCCCCGATACCATCGAGAGTCTGGCCCAAAACAAGGCCTGCTGCGTGGTGGTCGAGAAAGATAAAACCATCATTATCGACAAGCCGCAGACGCTGGAACTGGCCGACCGGCTTGGTATCGCTGTCGTTGGCCGGTAGAGTGGAATTTAATTCGTCTTTTCAATCACGACATCCTGCGGACTGTTTATCCGATAGCGGATTCCACGCCAGCAAATGGTTTTACCAAAGACCGAACTGAGAATCAGTCCCAGCATAATTATTCCCCAGAGCCAGAATAAAGCGATATCGGCAACGGCGGCGGGCAGAAGTGCTTTTCTGTCTTTGGTCAATAAATCTGCAATCATTATCTGCCGCAGGACGGCTCGTATGGCCTGAAACATAAAAATGGCAATTGCCGTCAGAGTAAAAAACATTGCGTTTTTGTGCCCGAGCCGCCACGCAGCCATCGCAAACCCCGCCGTACACCACAGGCCACCCACACTGAACAGCATTGCCAATAATCCGGACAGCCACGTGCGAACGGCATAGACACGGGTGATGATAAATTGTCTGCGGACAAATTCAAATAGTTTGGGCCAGGTGGTTGTTTCGTAGGAGGCCACCACACAGGCCGGTACGAAAAACATTTTCCTGCCGCTCCGGCGGACAGCAATACTGAGCGTCAGGTCGTCGCAGATAGACCTGGACCAGATGGTTTCCAGTTCCAATTGACGGAATGTTTGAACCAGAATCGCCATCGACCCGCCCCAGGCGTGATTGAGATGATTATTGCCGAGCACCTGCGCGACGACGGCGTTGATACAGGAAAGGGCGAGCGTCGCGATATTATGCGTCTGGGGAACAAACCAGCGATACCCGCCGGCGGCTCCGTTTTTCCCGCTGTGCAATGGATAGACAATATGGCTTAGCCAGCGGCTGTCCGGGCAGGCGTCAGAGTCGGCAAACACGAGGGCCTCCGTCTGTGTGGGAATTTGCCGATAACAGGATAAGATGTTGTGCAGTTTCTGGCTGGAGTGTGAAGCTTTGCCGGCGGTGAATAATCGCACTTCCATTGCGGTTGTCTGCGGCGAGCAGGCGATAATCTCCTGCAGAGCCGAATACGCAGCGTCGGAAACGTCCTCTACCACGAACCACAACCGATAAGGCCTGTAGTCCTGGCGAAAAAAGGAGAGAATATTTTGCTCAAACGCCGCGTCCAGCCCCTTACACGGCACAATCACCACCGCATCAGGCCGATACCAGTCTCTTTGTTTTCGGGATTTTTTGTGCGCATAGCGAACGTTGCTGATGACTTGTATGGTGAACAGCAGATGTCCAATCAGTAATATGATGGCGATGTAAAAATATCCATCCATGTTTTCTCAGATACTCCGTCTATAAAAGAATAATGGAGAAAAGAATAAATATAATATCAGATAAATCCGGATAGTAAAGCGGAGAATGGACAGACGTTTTCCTTATCTGTGCCTCGACTTGTATTTCTACTTGCTCTGCCGGATTTTGCGAATGATAGTCAGTGTTTCCTGTACTTTTTTGGCCAGACCTGCGAAATCGCCGGCGGCGACGAGCTCCTTCGTAATCAGATTTGACCCGATGCCGGCGCAGGCGATACCCGCCTTAAACCAGGCCGACAAACTCTCTTCCGTCGGTTCGACGCCGCCGGTGGGCATAATTTCCGTCCACGGGCACGGGGCCTTAATGGTTTTGACAAAGCCGGGGCCGCCGACTTCTTTGCCGGGGAAAATTTTACAAATTTCGACGCCCAGCATCTCGGCTTTGTGAATCTCGGTCACGGAGCCACAGCCGGGCAGATACGGAATCTTGCGGCCATTGCATAATTTGGCCGTGTCCTCGTCAAGCAGCGGCCCAACGACAAAATCCGTCCCTGCGGCGATATACATCGCCGCCGTTGGGGCGTCGCAGATGGACCCAACGCCGAGAATAAGGTCGGGACGCTGTTTGTCGCGCCGCTCGGCAAGCTGGGTGAACACATTGATGGCCCTGTCGCCGCGGTTGGTGAACTCCACGATTTTTGCCCCGCCGTCGGCGCAGGCACAGACGATTTTCCACGCCGTCTCCGCGTCGGTATGATAAAACACCGGCACCAGCCCGATTTCCTTCATCGCACATAAAACCTGCAAACGATTGTGTCGAGCCATAAAAATTCTCCGAATAACGAAAATAACTGGATTTCCCGCTGGAGTTTACCCTCGTGAAAACGGGGGCGGGAATGACATCCATAATACCATAACCATTTAGCGAATATTCCAATGGATAATAATTCGATTTTTCTGTGCCTGTACCAGTTATCGGCTGATACGGGCCGAGGCGCCTTTCATCACGGCCTCGACTTCTTTCAGTGTTGCCATCGAGGTATCGCCGGGCGTCGTCATCGCCAGCGCGCCGTGAGCGGCGCCGTAATTGACCGTCTGTTCGGGGCTTTTGCCTTCCATCAGGCCATAGATTAAGCCGGAGGCGAAACTGTCTCCGCCGCCGACACGGTCAAGAATCTCCAGATCGGGGCGCAGAATGGCCTCGTAGAATTTCCCGTCCATATACAAAATCGCGCCCCAGTCGTTGCGGGTGGCGATTTTGGCGTTGCGCAGGGTGGTGGCGACGGCCTTGAAATTCGGAAATTGGGCCACGGCCTTTTGAATCATCTTCTTGAAATTCGATGGGTCAAGTTTGGAGCAATGCTCATCAAGACCTTCGACTTCAAAACCCAGCGCGGCGGTAAAGTCTTCTTCGTTGCCAATCATCACATCGACATAGTTGGCGATTTCGCGGTTGACCTGACGGGCCTTGTCCTGACCGCCGATGTCCTTCCACAGCGACGCGCGGTAGTTCAGGTCATACGAAATAACTGTGCCGTATTTTTTGGCGATGGTGACGGCTTCGATAATGGCATCGGGCGTCGTGGCCGAAAGCGCAGCGAAGATGCCGCCGGTGTGAAGCCAGCGGACGCCGTCTTTGCCGAAAATTTTGTTCCAGTCGAAATCGCCCTTCTTAATCTGCGCCGCAGCACTGTTGGCGCGGTCGGAACAGCCGACGGCGGCGCGGACGCCATAGCCGCGCTCGGTGAAATTCAGACCGACGCGGGATTTTCTGCCAATGCCGTCAAACGGAACCCAGCGGATGTATTCGGTGCTGACGCCGCCCTCGAAAATAAAATCTTCCAGCAGTCTGCCGACGAGATTATCGACAATCGCCGTGGCCACCGCGGCGCGTTTGCCGAAGCAGCGTTTTAAGCCGCGGGCGACGTTGTATTCCCCGCCGCCTTCCCAGACGCGAAATTGGCGCGTGGTGTGGATCCGCTCCTCGCCGGGGTCCAGACGCAGCATAATCTCGCCGAGAGCCAGAATGTCATATTTACATTGTTCCGCAGGTTTTAGTTGAATCGCATTCATATTTATCTCCAAAACAAATCCACATCCATTGTATCCATCGTACTCTACACGGCCAAGCTGCGCTTGACCGTGCCACCCATTTTCAATTGAAAATGGAAAATTGAAAATTACCTTGCCAGCCAGCCGACAATGATTGTATCACTGACAAACACCAGCGAATAGAGGCAGTTTTCGACAATCGACGGCGCCGCCAGCGTTTTATTCAAGTCCCGCAGCCGCAGATTCAATCGTTTGGGGGTGTGAACATTGATATCGTTATTTTGTTTCTGCATAAAAGACGGAACATTCCACACTGAAAGTAATACAGTGTACGGTTTTTTCCCCTTTTGGCAAGAGATGACGTTCGGACAACTAAGGCAATCGCGTTAAGTCGCTTTAACATAAGCATCTATAAGCGTAAATCAGTAGTTTTACCGATACGCGAAAAATTGAGATTTGGGAAAATTATACGTCTGGAGGAGGCGTTTCAAACGGTTGTTTGAGTTGGTAAATCGTTATAATGAAATGGGTTGCGGTGAAAAGAGGCGGGGTTTTTCGGGTAAGCGATATTGGGGGTGAAGGTTTGCTCTTTTGTTGTGGGTCGGGTTTGTTTTGATTTGCAAGTCCTTTGGCTGGAAGGCGTTATAGCAAATTTTACGGAAGGAGATGGCCGGGGGATTGTTTTGGATTACAAACGTAATCCATAGGTTAACTCTTTTGTCCGTAAGGGGTTAAATTCTGGATATGAAAAGATATGCCACAAAATGACGACAAAGTGAGACAAAACGATGCGAAGTGAGTAAGAAGTTGGGGCAATCGGAGCAAAAATTGATGAAAGAATGAGCAAAGATGAGGGGATTTGAGGGGGTTTTGACATGAAAAACACGAAAAAAAGGGAAAAAGCGAGGGGAAAATGGGGTTTGGAAAATGGATATAAGGATGGTATAATTTTGGGGTAAGGAATCAGTTCTTTGAAAAAATTAAATTATTTCACCACGGAGTTCACAAAGTACACAGAGGCGGTTTCGGCGGTGCTGCGCACCTGATGGAAAAACTTCCGAGTCCTTACTCCAAACAAGTTTGTGCGTCGGCCCCGAAAGATTTTTCCTTGTGGACTTGCGTCCGCCCAAAACCGCAATTAAGATAATAATATCCTTAAGATAAAGTCCAGAGAGAGAGAGAAACAGAGAAACGATGGCCAGCACTCCCGATAAAGATATCAACGAAATCACTAAGCAAGTGATCGGATGCGCTATCGGAGTGCATCGGGAATTAGGGCCGGGGCTGCTTGAATCGGTGTATGAAAAATGTCTGACATACGAACTTGTCAAGGCGGGGCTGACGGTGGAAACACAAAAAGAACTGCCGGTGCAGTATAAAGACGTTCAAATCGATTGCGGGTTTCGGGTGGATTTGCTCATCGAAAAATCCCTGATTGTGGAGATTAAGGCCGTCGAGAAACTGGCTCCTATACATGAGGCACAGATTTTGACCTATATGCGACTGATGGGAGTCAAAACGGGCTTGCTGATTAATTTTAATGTAAGACTGTTGAAAGAAGGGCTTAGACGGTTTGTTTTATGACGCCGTGAGTTCTTCGACAAGCTCAGAACAGGTGGATTCGGCAGGCTCACCACAGACAAGATTTTTTAACACGAAGGACACGAAGGGGTAAATACTTTAACACGAAGGGCACGGAGAGCTTTCCGCGGCGATTCTACGAATCTTCTTTGGACCAATTCCTGCGGCCATTCTCGAAGCGAGCTTCTATGCTGTCCGCAGAAATTGTTCC
>CAZWMN010000041.1:0-22654 GCA_964635075.1 uncultured Pirellulales bacterium
TACTTGCTCCGACGCATGGGCTGCCTCGCCGGTGGTGGAAGTGGTAAATTGCTGTCAGGATATTTTGGATTGTGATTTATGTGAAGAGTGTTTAGGTTTCCGGTGTGTACATCCCTGTGAAAATTGCTATTACCCAAAATATTGCGCATACGCATGCGTATGTGTAGAGTGTTCTTTAGGAGGCAACAGTGTTACGTGCACTAAGCCAGAGGGTGAGGACGATAAAAAGTGTCCTAACTGTTCGATTCAAATATTACATCCATGCTCGGAGTCTAGTCAGAGAGTCTATACGGAAAATACCATATCTACAAGTTGCACAGGAGCGGATTGCATATCGGTCAGTAAGTTGTGCTATACAGAATACGATTGTACAACTGGAGATACGGCAGCACTTCACCTTTGTTATCAGGGAGATATCCCTCCCAAGGATTGTCAGTTAAATACCGAGTTTCCTTCTTGGTGCATAAAATGTAAAAGGGACCCCTCAGATCCAGGAACCCCAAGTTGGGTAAATGGTTATGAATGTCCCACCGAGGATTGGCCGTAAGACATAAGATTACTTTTTATATAATATAAACATTAGAAACATGAGAATGGCTTGAAACCAATTATGAAAAGTTTCTGTTGGTAAGGAGTAATAATGATGGAAAAAAGAATTCTATTCAACAAAACAAAACTTTGTATAGTTGTCCTGCTTAGCTTATTAAACTTTACTGTTGTTGAAAGTTTTAGTAATAATACTGAAAACAACTTTCAACTGGTTTCACCTGATCAGATATCTAATATCTTAACTATGATATCGGAAACGACTCACGATAATTATGACAGAATCAAAACATGGCAGGGGAAAATGGATGCTACGGCAACAAGAATATATGAAGGAGCCGAAGCTGAACGTGTATTTAAGAATGAGACAGATGGCACAAAAGAAACTCCTCAAAAGGTAAAAAAATGGAGAGAAAGCACAGTTGAATTTGCGGCAAATTTCGAGAAGGGCTCTTTCTACGCAAACAAATTCAGTCGGAATCCCATTAGATATACGGATCCAAATAGTGGAAGGGAGCTTGGGACCACATTGAATCTTGTCCACAATAGATCCGTCGTTACCGCTGAGTATAAAATCCAATCTTATGCGAGTGCGAAAAGTGGAAATTCCATTATAGCTCGTACTGCTATTAAAGAGAAAAGAGCTTCTCAGGGAAATTGTTCAACGTGCGAAAACGACTTTTTTGATCCAAGAAGCTTTTTGTTAAGCGGGGAACCTGTTTGGGAGACATTTCCCCTTATACTTCAATATATTCAAAAACATGGTGAGTTTAGTATTAATGGGCATTCCTTGCGTATAGAAAAACGTGTGGATGGAGCCATAACTGAATATCGTGTAGAAATACCAGGTGCGGTAAGCCCTGGACAATATCTTTTCAAAATAATGGTGTTTTCCAGTGAAAATGGTTTCAACTTTTCATTGGTCGAAACAAAAAGAATCGACGGTAAGTTGTTTCAAAAAGAAACATGGGACTACGAAGTAATTAATGGTACGTATCTGCCGAAAAGAACAACAAAGCAAAATTTCAAAGGGGAAGATGCGGAACTCAGTGATGAAAGTGAATGTATTTTTACGAATTTACAATTGAATAAGACTATTCCTGAGAATACTTTTAGTTACGAAAATCTTGGCCTGAAGAACGGCGATAAGTTCACCGACAAAATCGCTGGCAAAGAGTATAGATACCAAGACGCAAATCTTGTCCCAATCACAAATGCAGACAAATAGTCCGTCCGCTGAGTCAGGAGCTGGTATGGAGTTGGGAACTCGTGAGGTACATATGCGGGGGGTGCAATGGAAATTGCTGTGACCCAGATCGGTGCGAGACGTGCATGAACGGTAGCTGCCTGCCCTGCGGCAACGACCCGGATGGGATATTATTTACGGCGGACAAGGAATTAGCGGCCAAATGTAATGTCGGCGGCACACCGACAATATTTATTAACGGCCTGAAATTAGCGGACCGTTCATTAGACGGCTATCGTGGACGGATTAACCAAATTTTATCTTCACAGGGCAATGTTGTCAGCCGGGCGAAATAAATCGTCGAATTTTTATGCAGCCCGAAACCGGCTTCATATTTTCACTTCCATTTTTTTGTACGGCCAAAAAAGATATAACACAGCTTTTTTAGGGTTACAAGAAGAACCATCCGGCTGTTTATAGTATTATCTATAGGGATATTCGGGGGTTATAAATTCATTTTTTGGCTGGAATTGGCGGGCAAAGCGGCTATAATCTGCCAACATAACCGAAAGCAGGGATACTGCGCCTCGAAAAATTAAATAGGAAACGGATTGCGATATGACAGGGCTGGTATTATGGATAGCTGTACTGGTCGGCGGGTTTGGGGCGGATAATCCCCCCGATTCGACACAGCTTTTGGCCGGCGAAGACCTCCACCTGCAGGCGCCCAGAATGTGGGCTTGCAGGCAGACTCAAACGCCGGACGAGCACGTACTGCTGTTTGAAAACGGATTTTCAATGTCCATCGGGGATAATCAGTTATCCGGCCAAAATGCCGTGGTTTGGCTCAAGGCCTGGGGGCGGGGACAGCCGGGTTTTGGTTCCCAGACATACTATCAGGCGCAGGTCTATCTGGAAAATAATGTGAGTTTCCGACAAGGCAAACGTGCAAAAACGACGAGCCTGGAGCAGGTGATTGTACAGGACGGCCAAAATCTGGTGGTGCGATTTTTGGTGACGGGCGAGGTGTTTGCCGCCGCAGAGGAGCAAAATGAACTGACCTGCGACGAGCTTCAAAAGCAGGACCTGTATCGGCGTGCCTCCGCTGAGGCTGCCAGGGTTCACGATGGCCCAATGATTGCGCAAAGTGCGCTGGTACCGGAATTGCCGAAGTCCGCTGTGGTGGCGGCAGCCGGACAGCCGGAAGGTCTTCCGGCGGTGGTCGGTGCCGCCCAGGCCGCAACGTCGGCAGTAGTGACGGAGCCGATGCCGCAGCCTAAACAGAAAGAGCCGGTGTTCACTTATCCGGTGCATGTCTCGGCGGTGTGGGACCCGGAGCCGGTGATTGGGAAAATGAAAACTTCGGATGGAAACGATGTGGTAACGGTAGCGGGACGATTTTATCTGTGGCAGCGGCAAAGCGCCGACAGTCTGCTGGAATTTCAGGCCGACAGCGCCGTGTTGTTTTTCCGGTCCGGACAGTTTGAAACGGCTCGACAACAGGGCGGTCGTGATTTGGCGCAGGGACGCATTGAGTCGGCCTATCTGCGCGGCAACATCGTAATGACCGAAGGAAAACGCACGATTCGGGCCGATGAGATATATTATGATTTTCTGAAAAAACAAGCCGTCGTCGTCAACGCCTCGATGCGGATGTTTGATGAAAAGCGGGGTTTGCCGATTTATCTGTCCGCCCAGCGGCTGCGACAGGTCGGTGAGTCGCTCTTCCAGGCCGAAAAGATCACGCTGACCAGCAGCGAGTTTTATCTGCCGCAGGTTTCCGCCAATGCCAGCCGGATGGTGGTGATGAAAGATGAAACGGTCCAACAACGGGCCGAGGCGATGGAACGGGCCCGGTTGGCAAAAACTGGCCAGACCGCCGGGGAAAAAGAAGACGAGGCAGCCAAGTATGTCGGCACGATGTATAACGTGAATATGAAATATTATAATACCAGACTGTTCGGCTGGCCGAAAATTCGCAGCCGGTTTGTGCGTCCGGACATCCCACTGAGCCGGATTGCTTTCGGTAATGATTCGGAGTATGGGAATTCTGTTGAAACGCGGTGGCATTTATTCCGTCTGCTGGGTCTGAAAGAACCGGCCGGAATGGATGCGCAACTGGCGGCCGATTATTTCAGCAAACGCGGCGTCGGCGGCGGCGTGGAAGCCGAATACGAGTTTGACAATTCGTTCGGCAATATGATCGGGTATGTGATGAATGACCGCGGCACCGACGATCTGGGCCGGACGGCAAGTCGGCGCAATCTGGACTCAGGTCAGGGTATCCGCGGGCGGTTTGGATTCCGTCATCGCCAATATCTGCCGGACGACTGGCAGGCCACCGTCGAAGTCGGATATATCTCCGACCGCAATTTCCTCGAATGGATGTACCGGGATGAATTTTACACCGACAAAGGCCAGGAAACGCTGATTCATCTCAAGCAGCAGCGGGATAACTGGGCGCTGACGATTCTGGGCAAGGTGCGCATCAATGATTTTGAGACAATGACCGAAGAAATGCCCACCATAGAATATCACCGCACGGGACAATCGTTTTGGGACCATCAATTGACCTGGTATAGCAATTCGCGCATCAGTCGTCTGCGCGACCGGTATGACGAGGATACCAGTAATCCGATGTCGCCGGATGGGTTTTGGCCGGGAACGGGTGAGTTTTATACCTTTGGCAGCACTCGCAACGAAGTGGATTGGCCGTTTATGCTTGGCACAGTTAAATTTTCGCCGTTCGTGGCCGGCACTTATGCTTATGAAGATCAGACGGGTTACGATTTGGCGCTGAGCGGACGAAATGCCGGCATTAACGATACGGCCCTGCTGGGGGAAGCGGGCCTGCGGGCCTCGACGATGTTCTGGAAGGAATATCCGACCCTGCGTTCACGGCTGTGGGATATTGACGGCATACGCCATATTGTGACCCCGCATCTGGAAGCGGTAGCATACGGGCAAAATGAAGCGGGCATCGAGCAGCGGGATATGGTCAATGTGGGACTGGCTCAGCGATGGCAGACACATCGCGGCCAGGGAGACGAGCGTCGTTTGGTGGATTGGTTGCGATGGAATGTGGATGCAACGTGGCTTAATGACCAAACGCCCTCTGTGATGGGTCCTGCAGGCACGTATGGTCCTGCCGGTTTTATTTTCAATGACCCCTCGATTCCGGTCTTTCTGCGGCGAAACGACCGCTATTTCGGAATCGTACGGAATTCCGTCAACATGGATGCGGAATGGCGCCTCAGTGATACCACGGCCCTGCTGGGTGATATGAATTACGACATTCGCAGCGGAGTGGTGCAGCAACTGGATATAGGGCTGTCGCGATATGTATATCCCGATTTAAGCTTTTATCTGGGCAGCCGATACCTGCGTCCGTTGGTTCTGGATATCGATAAAAACGGCGACGGCATCATCGATATTCGCGAACAGGGTTCGCATTCCGTCGTCGGCGCCTTGACCTATCAGCTCGCAACACGCTACTGGATTACCTATTCCCAGGAATACAACTTTGATTTTGGCAAAAATATAAGCAACAATCTCGCGATTGTCCGGCAGTATCATCGTCTGTTCTACTCGCTCGAATTTTTAATCGACGAGTCGCTCAAGCGCAAAGGGGTGATGTTCAGCGTCTGGCCGCAGGGCGTCAAGGAATTGTCGCTCGGTTCCCGTCGTTATACGGGTCTAATCGGAGCCAGAACGGAACAGTGAAAATGAAAAGTTAAAATTCCAAAGGTAAAACGGTGGAATCCGCTGGGGGCGGATGGATTTTCAGGAATAATTGTTAACCTTTTCAGGTAAAGGAGAAGTTTATGTCGTTGGCGACAACCCAAAAGATGTTTCAGATGGCGTATAAAAATGGATACGCCGTCGGTGCGTTTAACGTCAACAATATGGAAATCACGCAGGGAATTGTGGAGGCCATTGCCGAAGAAAACGCTCCGTTGATTCTGCAAATCAGCAAAGGCGCCCGCGAATATGCGAAGATGAGTTATCTGCGGGCGATTATTGACGTGGCCGTGAAGGAAAATCCGCAGATTCCGATTTGTATGCATCTCGACCACGGCGATACGTTTGAGTTGTGCAGGCAGTGCGTGGACGACGGCTTTACCTCGGTGATGATTGACGCCTCGCATTATCCGTTCGAGGAAAATATCAAATTGACCAAAGACGTCGTCAAATACGCTCACGGTCACGGCGTGGTGGTGGAGGCGGAATTGGGTCAACTGGGCGGCATTGAAGAACACGTCAAGGGCGTCGATGACGTCTCGGTCCATTTGACCGACCCGAATCAGGTGATGGAATTTGTGCAAAAGACCGGTTGCGATTCGCTGGCGGTGGCGGTTGGAACCAGTCACGGCGCGTACAAATTCAAAAGCGAACCCAAACTGGCATTTGATGTGATTGAAAAGGTCGGCAAACTGCTGCCCGGTTTCCCGCTGGTGATGCACGGTTCCAGCAGCGTGCTGCGGGAATTCAAAGACCTCATCAACAGGTACGGCGGCAAAATGCCCGACGCGATGGGCGTGCCGGAAGAAGCGATTACCAGGGCCTCAAAAATGGCCATTTGTAAAGTCAACATTGATACCGACTTACGGATGGCATTGACGGCCAAGATACGCCAGGTCTTTGCCGAAAAGCCGGCCGAATTTGATCCGCGCAAGTATCTGGGGCCGGGCCGCGAAGCCATCAAAAAAATGGTCAAACACAAACTGCACATTCTCGGCTGTGCAGGCCGGGCCGGCGAGTGCAGGTAAAGACTAAGATAACCTCTAAAAATGGCTGGATAAGAAGTCTGGAGCGTCAGCGACAGGATAAAAAACGGGTTTTTAGAGGCGCCCTTAAAATTTGGAAATCAAAAGATAAAAATTGTGAAAAAATATCGCGGCAGGGCGGCAAATGAGTCGTCCTGCCGCGTCACAGTCAGATAAGGGTATTATGAGTTTTTGTCATTCTAATTCCAAATCCTGGAAATCAAGGTTTTGTGTGTTGCTGGTGTTATTCCTGGCCGTACAGGGACTTGTGCTGACGGGTTGCAGAACGGCGACGAACGGCAAAAGCGCCGTTCGGACTGCCGAACCCAACACGACGGTTCTGGTACCGGAAGTTCTCCCGCCTGAGCAACCCGCAGTGCCATTTCGGTTTGATGTCGTAGATGCAGCGGTGGAGCGGATTCTGACGGGTGATTTTGCGGGAGCCAAAGAAATCTGTGAATCCTCGGCTGTGGAAACAGATTCCCGGATGGTGCAACTGGCCAACGTGCTGGCCCGATATGAGGAGCTGCAAAAAAAACGCGAACAAAAACAACAGCGAGCGTTTGAAGAACAGCAAAAAGAATTAAACAAACACCGGGGAAAAATGCAGGACGGAACAGCGGAGCCGAACGAGATTGATGAAACGATGGCGGCGGTCATTCGTCTGCGGGAAGACGCATCGCCATCACAAAAGGACGCCGTTTTGCGGGATGAATTCGTACAAAAAATTATTCGCAAAGCCGAACAGACCGCTCGGCGCCATGAAAAAGAAGGGAAATGGGTTGACGCCTATGCCCATTATTACTATTGGATGACGCTGTTGTATGAGGATGATAAGGAATATAAAGATCATACCGATCGACTGACGGAAATGGCGTCGATTGAATTATCGCTCAAGAAAAGCGATTGCGGCGAAACGGCGGTCGAACGCTACAAAGGGATTAAGCCGCTTATATTTATGCGTGCGCTGCAGGCGATCGAAGCCAATTATGTCAACGACATCGACTACGCCCGGATGTGCGATAAGGCGATTGAGCGATGTCGTCTGCTGGGGCGTGTGCTGGCCGACAGCAGGGAAGAGCTGGCCTGGCGGACGGATCCAAACCGGCTGACAAAATGGACGGCACGGCTGGATATCCTCGAATCGGAGCTGAGGCAAAATTCCAACCCCAAAACGATGCGGGATATTGCGCAGTGTTTTGACCGAGTGATGGAGTTGAATACTGAGACGCTTGGGTTGCCGCAGGAGGTGATGGTTGCGCATTTTGCCGAGGCGGCGCTGTCGGCGATGGACCCGTTCACCAACATTGTCTGGCCGCGGAATGCTCCGGACTTTGAAAAATCAATGACCCAGCAATTTTCGGGTATCGGCGTGGAGATTTCCAAAGAAACAGGCGTATTGAAGATCGGCAGTCTGCTGCCGGATACGCCGGCGTATCGCGCGGGACTGGACTCCGACGATGAAATTTTGGCGGTCAACGGGGAGCCGACGGGGAAAATATCCATCTTCTGTGCGGTTGAAAAAATTACCGGCCCGAAAGGAACGCGGGTAAAGCTGACTATTCGTCGGCCTTCCACGGGAAAGACCTGGGATGTGACGATTGTGCGGGATACGATTGTGGTACAGCCGCTGCGGGGCTGGCAGAGAAAAGCCGACGGACAATGGGACTGGATGATCGACCCGGCCAACCGAATCGGATACGTTCGATTGACCACGTTTACCGAAACCAGCGGCCCGGATTTGGACGTCCTGTTGACGCGGCTGGAAAAAGAGGGACTCGACGGTCTGATTCTGGATTTACGGTACAATCCGGGCGGCTATCTGAACAGCGCTGCGGAAGTGGCGGATTTGTTTGTGCGGGAAGGCGTGATTGTTAAAAGCAGTCCGCGGCATGGATTCGCGACGTATGAGATTGCGCACGCCAGCGGAACGCATCCGAATTATCCGCTGGTGATTTTGATTAATGAAAGCTCCGCCAGCGCATCGGAAATTGTCGCAGGCGCCCTGCAGGACCCCAAACAGAACCGCGCTACGCTGGTCGGCCAGCGCAGCTACGGCAAAGGCAGCGTGCAGGTGGTATCGCCCTATACGGGCGACGATTCTCAGTTAAGATATACCGTGGCGTATTATCATTTACCCAGCGATCAGCAGGTCAAGAACCGCTATCAGATGGAAAAACTCGGACGCAAAGACTGGGGTATCGCTCCGGATGTGGAGGTGAAAATGAGTATCACCGAATTGCGGGAGATGCTGGATGTGCAGCGGGACAACGACGTGCTGGTACAGGCCAATCATGATGAAAGCAAATCGCCGACCAAACGAAGCGCCCTGCAAAAAGTGCTCGATTCGGATCCGCAGCTTGCAACGGCGCTGCTGGTGGTGCAAAGCAAGATGATTCAGACCTGCCAGGCGTTACAATTGCCGCAGGACCCCAATTCAATTGTGATGAAAAAGTAAAAAGGCAAAAAGAAAAAGGTGAAAATATGGCGTCGCCGCCGGCAACGGAATATACGAAAGGAAAATGCAGTTGACAGAAGCGGCACAGAGTAAATTTGAACAGTATCGGCGTGAAAAGCGGCAGAAAATTGAGCAAATGGGAATCGACCCCTACGGCCGGCAAATAGAAGAGCCGCAGGCGGCCCAAACGGTCAAGGCTCAATACGAAGAAGGGAAGAAAACCCGTTGCGCCGGGCGGATTGTGCTGCTGCGCGATATCGGCAAACTGATTTTTGTGACCCTGCGGGACTCCGGCGGAGCAATTCAGATCGGTCTTAGCAAACAGCTCCTGGCCGGGCAGTGGGAAATGATTAAATTGCTGGACCTGGGCGACCTGGTCTGGGTTGAGGGACAACTGGGCAAGACCAAGACTGGCGAAATCACCATTTGGGTTGAAAAAATCGAGATGTTGTCCAAGGCGCTGCTGCCGCCGCCGGAAAAATTCCACGGCCTTGCCGACCCGGATTTACGCTATCGGCAGCGGTATGTCGATTTGTGGGCCAATCCCGAAGTGATGGAACGGTTTCGCAAACGCAGCGAGATGGTGTTGTCGATTCGCTCATTTTTACAGGCCAGGGGATTTGTTGAGGTGGAAACGCCGATGATGCAGGCCATTGCCGGCGGCGCCGCGGCACGACCGTTTATTACGCATCATAATGCGCTGGACATCGACCTGTATATGCGGGTCGCGCCGGAACTGTTTTTGAAACGACTTCTGGTCGGCGGGATGGAGAAAGTCTTCGAAATCAGTCGCAATTTCCGCAACGAAGGTCTCAGCGCCCGCCACAACCCCGAATTTACGATGATGGAGCTGTACCAGGCGTATGGCGATTATCGAGTGATGATGGAACTGACGGAAGAATTGATTTGCCATCTGGTGCAGACGCACTGCAGTGGATGGAAACTGTCTTTTGGAGAGAAAACCATCAGCTATTCCCATCCCTGGCGGCGGGCGACGTACGCTGAATTGCTGAAGGAGTGCGCTGGCTGTGATATTGAAGATATGACGGTGGTTCGGAAAAAGGCGCAGCAACTGGGTATCCCGGACACGGATAAAAAGGATGATGCCGTGGTGATTAGCGGGGTCTTTGAAGCAAAGGTGGAGGAAAAACTTATTTCTCCGACGTTTGTGATGGATTATCCGGCGGCCATCTGCCCGCTGACCCGGCAGAGTAAAAAAGACCTGCGTTTTGCCGAACGGTTTGAATTGTACATCGCGGGAATGGAAGTGGCCAACGCTTATACGGAGTTGAATGACCCCGATGTGCAGGAGAAAAATTTCCGTCATCAGCTTCGCGGCCTTAGCGCTGAAGAGTCGATGGCCAGGATGGACGAGGATTTCATCACGGCCCTCAAATACGGAATGCCGCCCGCCGGCGGACTGGGCATCGGCATCGACCGGCTGGTGATGCTGCTGACCAACGCCACCAGCATTCGAGACGTTATCCTGTTTCCGCTGCTGAGACCGGAGGCGAAGAAGTAAAAAATTCGAAACTCGAAAATACGAAACAAATCCGGATTTCAAAATTTGAATGAACAAAACATATCATTCCCGCGAAGGCGGGAATCCAGTTTGTTTTGAATTTTGAGTTTATTTCGGATTTTATAATGTTAGATTTCATATCGCAAAAGGATAGACCGAAATCGGATGAAACAGTGGGGTGTATTCTTGTGTGGTCGTTATCTTCGCCGCAAACGCATTGTGCTGCTGAGCGTCACTGCGGTGATGTTGTGCTGCGCTTTGCTGATTACGGTGGCCAGCCTCTTTACCGGGTTTATCCGCGCCGTCGAGTCCAGCGCCGGCGATTATCTGGGGGATGTAGTGCTTTCCGCTCCGCAGGGACGCCGAATGGAGGAATTTGGCCAACTGCTCAGACAAATCGAAGGAGTTCCCGGCGTGCAGGCCGCAACCGCCGTTCTCGGCGGCAACGGACTGCTGTTGACCGGTCCCGGCCAGGTCCGTGCCGCTCAGATTCTGGGAATTGATTTGCAAAGCCGGTTAAAGGTTTCTCCGCTCAAAGATGCGCTGATTCGACAAAAAGAAGCATCTCCGGAACAGATTTCTTTTCTCCCTCCGCAGGCATCGTCGGATTCTGTCGGCGGTTTTGTCGGTATCGGTCTTGTAGCCAGCCCCGACGAAATCACCGACAGCTACGATATGCAAAAAGTCCGTTCGTTCATCGGGCAAAAAGCGGCGATGACAACAGGCACATTGGTTGAAAACGAAACATCAGACGCTTCTTCGCCGCGATATGTCCGCAAGGTGCTGCGTTTTACCATTGCCGATGTGGTGCAAACCGGCGTCTATGAGTTCGACCAGAATTTCGTTTATGTGCCGATTGAGGCGTTAAGTTCGCTTTTGTATCCGGACCAGAAACCCTGTGCCGATGCGGTGCAGATTCGTCTGGCAAAGGGTACGGATGAGGAAACCGCAATGGCGATGATTCGCGGCGCCTGGCTGAAATTTGCGCAGGGGCGTTTTAGCTGGGCCGACGCCGCGACCGTCGAAAGCAGCCGCAAAATGCAGGCCCGACTTATTGCTGAATATCGTAAGCAGATGGATATCCTGATGCTGATTTTCGGCATCGTCAGTTTCGGCGTCGTGCTGCTGGTGTTCTGCATTTTTTATCTGATTGTGATGACCCGCCAAAAAGACATCGCCGTCGTCAAGAGCTGCGGGGCGTCGAGCCTTTCCGTGGCGGGGCTATATCTTCTGGTTGGATTTGTCAATGGGCTGGCAGGTTCGGCGCTGGGAGTAGTTCTGGGCTGGTTGATTATGCGGAATATTGAATGGGTCGAAAATGGCGTCACGGCGATGACCGGCGTAAAAATCTGGAAGGCCAGCACCTATCTGTTTGCCAAAATTCCTAACGAGGTGAATTGGTCTTGGGCGGCCTGGATATGTGCGGCGTCGCTGGCCGCCGCGGCGGTGGGAGCGTTGATTCCCGCCATTGCCGCTGCGAGGGTAAGGCCCGTGAAAATTTTACGTTATGAATAGATGAGCGAAAGATGATTGGATTAAAACTTTCATGGCGTTATTTTTGGCGTCGCCGGATCAGCGTCCTGGCGGTGGTTTCTGTTGCGCTGTGCGTGTCGATAGTCGTCATTGTTATGAGCGTGATGAATGGTTTGGCTCGTGATTTCAGGGCCAAGAATCACCAGTTTGTCGGCGATTGTGTTATCCGTGCCCGGTCGCTGACGGGTTTTCCTTATGCGGCGGACTTTGTCCGTCGGCTTGAAGCGCAATCTTTTATCGCGGCGGTCTCGGAAACGGTGCAGGGGATGGGCCTGATGACCAGTCCCGGCGCATCGTGGAATATGGGTATTGAATACATGGGTATCGACCCGCAAAAGCACAGCCGTGTGACGAATTTCGCAAGGACTTTACGGTATCACGCCGACCATCCTGACGAGGCGTTTGAGCCGCCATACGCGCAGGAAATGGACGGCTGTGTCATGGGGATTGATTTGATTCTCAATCGTCGTTCCGATACGGGGCAGTACGACCACCCGGAAAGACCCTGGCCGCTGCGAATCACTCTCAGCAGTTTTCCCCTGAATCCCAAAGGAGGCCTTGCGCGGGCCGATGTCGATATGGTTGCTACCAAGACCTTTTATTACAGCGACCACAGCCACAGCGGCCTGGTCAAACCCGACGGTCGAATGATTTACATCCCGATTCAGCAGGCCCGCATTTTGAGCGGCATGGATATTCCCGTCATTCGCTCCAGCGCCGTTCACATTCGTTTTTCTGACGGCGTCTCTGTAAATGTCGGTACGGAAAAAGTGAGACAACTCTGGCAGGAGTTCGTGAAATCCTGTCGGGCCAAACCTTACGGCCAGATGCTGGATTCGGTCCAGGTTTTAACCTGGCAGAGCGACCGGCGGGAATTTATTGCCCCCCTCGAAAAGGAACAAATGATGATGGCCATGCTGTTCCTGATGCTGGGTATCGTAACAGTCTTTATTATTTTCGTGGTTTTTTATATGATCATCGGCCGTAAAAGCCGGGATTTGGGCGTTCTTAAAAGCGTCGGAATGCCTTCGTCAGCGGTAGCGGCGGTGTTTCTGGGATTCGCCGGGATTGTCGGCATCATTGGCTCCATTCTCGGAATGGCCGGCGGATGCCTGTTTTTGTGGAAAATTAACGCGATGGAGAACTGGCTGTACAATCATTATGGCTGGCGTGTCTGGGATCGGGCCATTTACGCCATTGACCAAATCCCCAACGCCATCGAATGGCAGGTGCTGCTATGGGTTGGGGTGTGTGCGGTCGGGACGTGTCTGGTCGGAGCAATGATTCCGAGTGTCCAGGCCTCGATGCAATCACCGGTGCGGGCGCTGCAAGTCAGCCAGATATAAAGGAAAGAGGCAAAATTGAGGAATCCGCCCAAGGCGGATGACTGAAAAATGGGACAGATATTACAAGTTAAAGGGATTCATAAATCCTATCGGATGGGAAAGCAGACGCTGATGGTTTTACGCGGCGTTGAGATGGCCCTTTCGGCGGGGGAATTTACTGTTATCGTCGGTGCTTCCGGCTGCGGCAAGAGTACGCTGTTGCATATCCTCGGTGCGCTGGACAGGCCCGACCGGGGGACAGTGGAATTTGACGGCCGCAGCCTCGATACAATGTCAAACGGACGGTTGAATCGATTTCGGAACAAGGAGGTCGGTTTTGTGTTTCAGTTTTATCATCTTTTGGACGAATTAAATGTACTGGAAAATGTGATGCTGCCGGCGATGATTGCCGCCGGTTTCGTGGCTTGGCTGACGTCCAAAAAAGCCGCCCGTCAAAGAGCGATAGCGCTGCTGGAGCGGATGAAGCTGGTCGAACGGCTCAGGCACAGGCCGTATGAGCTTTCCGGCGGGGAACGGCAGCGGGTAGCCATTGCGCGGGCGTTAATGAATGAGCCAAGGCTGCTTTTGGCTGACGAACCCACCGGAAACCTTGACTCTAAAACAGGATATGGTATCTTAGAGGTTCTCAAAGAGCTGCATCAGCAGGGTCAGACGATTCTGATGGTAACGCACGACGACCGGATTGCCCGTCAGGCGGGACGGATTATCCGGCTTTGTGACGGGAAGATTGTGTCATAACTGGAACCGTACAGGCGTATCGAAAGAGAGGTTTTTCAATGAAAATTTGGATGGACAACGGGCTGGTGGACAAGGACCAGGCGAAAGTGTCGGTGTTCGACCATGGACTGCTGTACGGAGACGGCGTGTTTGAGGGTGTCCGCGTCTATAACGGGAAAATTTTTGAACTGGACGCCCATCTCAAGCGGCTGTGGGACTCGGCCAAGGTCATCCGGCTTGTGATTCCAATGACATACGAGGAAATGAAGAATGCGCTGGACAAGACGGTTCGGGCCAATGATGTGGTGGACGGCTATATCCGTCTGATTGTAACCCGTGGAGTCGGTGATTTGGGGATCAATCCCTACGTTTGCAAGCGGGCGTGTGTGATCATTATTGCCGGTAGTATTCAGCTTTATAAAGAAGAATTATACAAAAAAGGGCTCAAAGTGGTGAGTGTATCGACGCTGCGGAATCACCCGATGTCGCTTCCGCCGCAGGTTAAGAGTCTGAATTACCTCAATAACATTCTTGCCAAGATTGAGTCTCTTGATGCCATGGCTGGCGAGGCGATTATGTATAACCACGAAGGCTACGTGGCTGAGGCCAGCGGCGACAATATCTTTGTCGTCAGAAACGGCGTCATTTATGCGCCGCCGACGCAGGCGGGTTCCCTCGAAGGAATCACACGCCAGGTGGTCATCCGCCTTGCGGCCAAAGAAAATCTGCCCGTGGTGGAAAAAAATCTGACGCGGTTTGATTTGTATGTGGCCGACGAATTTTTTATGACCGGCACCGCCGCCGAGGTCATTGGCGTTGTGGAGATTGACGGGCGAATTATCGGCGACGGCAAACCCGGCCCCATTACAAAACTGCTTCGCAAGAAATTTTTTGAATATGCCCGTTCGTAAAATCACTGCCTCTTCGCCCGGGCGAAATGACGCCGCCTCAATAGAGGAGTCTTTCGCGCCGGTGGTCCAGGAACTGCAACAGGTTCAAAAGCGACTCCGTCAGCGCCTGATTACGCCATATCACGGCATCAGTCAGCAAATGGAAATCGTTGGAGCCGGGCGGGGCAAACTGCTTCGCCCGGCGCTGACGCTGCTCAGCGGTCTTGCCTGCGGAGTTATTCGACCGGAACACATCGACTTGGCGACCATTATCGAACTGGTACATACCGCCACGCTGCTCCACGACGACGTGATTGACCAGGCCGACCGGCGCAGAAATCACCCGACAGTCAACTGCCTGTGTGGCAACACCGCAGCGGTTTTGCTGGGGGACTTTCTGTTAAGTCGGGCGTTTCTGGCCGGCGTGGAGTTAACCATCCCGCAGGCCCAAAAAATCCTGGCCGAAATGGCCCAACACATCTGTCAGGGGGAACTTTTGCAGAATCTCCGTCGCCAAGACTGGACGATGGGTCAGGAGGAGTATCTGGAAATCGTTGAGAGCAAAACCGCCAGCCTGTTTTCCACAGCTTGTCGGCTGGGGGCGATGGCTTCCGCCGCCGAGCCGGCGACGGTGGAGAATTTCGCAGAATATGGCCGGTGTATCGGGTTGGCTTTCCAAATCGCGGATGATATTCTGGATATCACCGGCGATGACGAAAGAATCGGCAAAACGCTGGGAACGGATTTTGCACAGAAAAAACCGACTTTATCAATCATTCATTATCTGCGGCAGCGGAGTCCAAATCAAAGAAAAACATTTCTGGAAACATTTTCAAGGGAACCCCAATCAAAACAGCTTGTCCAAATGCTTAACGACAGCGGTTCTCTGGACTACGCCCGTGGTATTGCGCAAAATTTTGCCGATGAGGCGGTCAAGACACTTTCGGGACAAGAATCCACAAACGCCGTACAGGCGATGGAGAAAATCGCTCTGGCCGTCGGTAAAAGAGCATGAACACAATTCAATCGAAAAACGGATTTTTTAAGGAGCATACCATGAAAACGGTACTGTACGTATGGCTTGGTTTGATGATGGTATTTCCCTGCATCGCGGCCCAACAAAAAAAACCTGCCGAGCCGGAAGTGGCTTTAACCATTTACAACGAGAATTTCGCCGTGGTCAAGGAACGACGTCAAATGGATTTTGCCGAAGGGCAAAATACCGTTCGCTTTACTGATGTCGCCTCGCAAATTGACCCGACCAGTGTGCTGTTTGATTGTCTGGAATTCCAGGGCCAGGTCAAACTGCTGGAGCAGAATTATGAATATGACCTGGTCAACACACAGAGCCTCTTGAAAAAGTATATCGACAAACCCGTGAAAATTCAGGTCAAAGGCAGCGGTGCAAGCGGAAGCACACTTGTTAGCGGGACTCTCCTTGCGGCGGACGGACCAAACCTGATTTTACAGGATGATGCCGGACAAATGAACATTATCGGCAACGATTCGGTCGAACATATTCAATTAGATAAAAAGCCGGAAAATCTCTTAACCCGTCCGACGCTGGTCTGGCTGGTGGACGCGGCCAAAAAACTTTCCGGCCTTTGTCAGGTGACTTATACCACCGAAGGCATCGGCTGGCGGGCCGATTATATGGCCGTCCTGAACGACAAGGATGATGCGCTGGGTATGAGCGGCTGGGTGACGGTGACCAACAACAGCGGTGCCGCCTATCAGGACGCGGCGTTAAAATTGATTGCCGGCGATGTCAGACGAATCATGCCGCCGCAGCCCCGGCAGCCTTATTTGATGATGGAGAAGGCAAGAACGGCCGGGCAGGCGTTTGAAGAAAAGCCGTTTATGGAATATCACATTTACACGCTGGTCCGAAAAACCACACTACAAAACAACCAGGTCAAGCAGATTGAATTCATTGAGCCTGCCCACAATGTGCCGGTCAAGAAAATCTATGTGTATGAAATTTCGCTGTGGGACTGGATGACCCGCGGGCGCAGCAAGGTGCAGGTCAAGGTGGAGTTTGAAAACAAAAAGGAAAACCAGCTCGGTATCGCATTGCCCAAAGGTCGTGTGCGTGTGTTTAAGAATGACCCGGCTGATGCGAGTCTGGAATTTGTCGGCGAAGACGAAATCGACCATACGCCCAAGGATGAAAAACTGTCGCTCTACATCGGCGACGCATTTGACATCGTAGCCGAGCAGACCATGACCGACGCCCGCAACGGTAGCGGCTGGCAGACCTTTACCCGAAAGGTGGAGCTTCGCAACCGAAAAGACCAGGCCGTTATGATGTTTGTCGATGAAAAAATTCCACAGGGACGAAATTGGAAGATTGATAACTCGAATATGGAACATCAGAAGAAGGATGCTTATACCTGTCGCTTTGCCGTGACGGTCAAAGCCAATCAGACAACAACACTCGAATATCAGATGACGCAAACGTGGTAGGTCGGCTGACGAACGAAACTAAAGCGCGGCGGCGTGAGCCGCCCGATTGGAATGGGATAAAAAAAGCCGGGTCACATAATGAACCCGGCCTTTTTATGTTTGAGACAAACTCAGCTTAAAATGTCAGGCTGTAAGACAGGCCGCCCCAGAATTCATCATTCTTATTGACGCTGTCATCCATCGAGGTCTGATACCAGATGGCGGGTGTGATCTTGGCGTTGGTCATCGGGCAGCGGAAGTTGGTCGAAAGGCCCCAGAGAATATGCGACCAGTCGTGGTCGGCACGATGGCTGTTACCGCGATTATCGACTGAAGTCCCCAGACCGTCATTATAGACGATGTCCCAACTGAACTTCATCGGCAGTTCCGGAGCGCAATCAAGCGTCCAGTTGTAATCAAAACCCAGGTCATGAGCAGGTCCGCCGTTAATTCCGGAAGCGCCGTCGGTGCTGCGGGCTGCCCACATATGATAGTAGGCATAGCGAGGTACAAAACCGTTGCCGATCAGGTTCGGCCAGGCCAGCTCCACAAAGCCTTCCTGCATATCGGACCTTTCGCTGTTATTCTGGGGGTAATCATAATACCGCCAGCCGATATTGTAATCGGTCTTGAGATTGCTGTCTTCCCACAAGAAGTTCTTGTAGGATACAGTATAGCGGTACTCTGTTGCATCGACTGTGCTGATGGCGCCGTCGTTTTTGGATGCTCCGGCATACGACATCCAGACGTTGAAGTTCAGGCCGTTGCCCATATCAAGATTAGCGCTGGGCTGGAAGGCCGCTTTATCGTCCAGTTTATCGAAGCCGCGCCAGATATACTTGGTGACATAGGTGGCGTCCAGCGTAAACGCCATTTGATTTTCCGCTACTGTGGCAACAGGTTGAGCCGGGGTCGCCGGTTTTACCTTTGCCGGGGTCTGACCTTCCGCGGCAAACGCTGCGGCGGCCAAAGCGCTCATCAGGGCAAGAATCATCAATTTTTTCATTTTGTGTCTCCTTTCAAAAAATCTCATTCCATTGATATTCTGAACTAAATTTAACGTTATTTTCATAACCCTGAAATAATACTTAATGTGTTCTGATTTTACTAAGGCAAAAACAGAAATCAAGGGAAATCAAGAAAAATTTTTCACCCTTTTTTATTCACAGATAGGATATGACCACAAATCAAAAAACCCTCTTTGCGGCTTTCATAAGTGGTCGAGCGAAGCGCCGCCGAATTAGGGTACTTTTACAGGGGGCTGAAATATCTGCTTGACCTGTCCCACCAGATAGAAGCTGCCCGTGATGCAGATGAGGTCTTCGCGCGAGATGGCGCTTTGAGCGACGCGCAAAGCCTCAGCGAGGCTCAGCGTGCTTTGGCACATTTTGCCGCAGATTTCCGAATACATCTCGGCCAGCTCGTGCGGCCAGACGGCCTTGGGACTGTTGCTGCGGGTGAAGATGACTTTGTCGGCGCCATATTGCAGTTCGGTGAGCATCCCGCGGATGTCTTTATCGCCGTTGCAGCCGAAGATGATAATCATTGAATCATAAGGAACATGCTGGCCGATGGCCCGAATCAGGGCGCGAATGCTGGCGGCGTTGTGCGCCGCATCTACGAGAATCCGCGGGTCATGGCAGACCATTTCCATTCGTCCGGACATCTGAACGTTGTCCAATCCCTGAACGGCTTTTTCGTCGTTGATTTCAAAGCCCTGATTTTTGAGGGTATCCAGCATCGCCAGGGCAAGACCGCAGTTGATTGCCTGGTGTTCGCCCGGAAGCGGTACACGCAGATGCTCAAATTTGCTGGTCGGCGTCGTCAGGCAAATCCGCGTATGCGGCCCATGTTCGCGCGAGGACTCGAAACGATAGGAAAAATCAATATCCCTTCCGGTAATCGCCAGCGGAGCTTTAACCGCAGACGCCTGTTTTTTGAGCACTTTCATCGCTGTCGGGTCCTGCGGGACGGTGACAACCGGGATGCCTTTTTTGATAATACCGGCTTTTTCCCGTGCGATGTGTTCAATCGTCGGCCCCAGCAGATTCTGATGGTCGATGCTGATGCTGGTAATGCCGACCACTTCAGGAGTAATCACATTGGTGCTGTCGAGGCGTCCGCCCAGCCCGGTTTCGATCACGGCGATGTCCACCTTCTTGTCGGCAAAGTATAAGAATGCCAGAGCCGTCATAATCTCAAAGAAGGTTGGATTATTATTTTTCTTCGCCATTTTTTCCAGTACCGGCTGGATGCGGTTCATCAATCCCAGAAATTCCTTTCGGGAAATCATGTCCGAGTTAACAGCGATTCGCTCGTGCAGGGTGCTGACGTGCGGCGACGTATAAAGCCCCACTTTATAACCGGTGGCTTCCAGCATCCGCGCCAGCATCGTGGCGGTGGAGCCTTTGCCTTTGGTGCCGGCGATATGGACGGATTTGGTTTTCCTGTGTGGATTGCCGAGGTTTCGCAGCAGCGTATTCATCCGTTCCAGGTCGAACGTGGTGACGTTATAGCGCAGTTTCTGCTGCTTCTCATAGTCCGTCCGCGTGAACAGGTAATCGAGCGCCTGTTCATACGTGCGAAACGCCTTTTCCTGGCGCTTGATTTTTTCTACGGAGGAGGAGAATTTCTTTTTTGTTGTTTTTTGATTCGTCTTCGGTCTTTTATCGGCGGTTGCCATAAGTACCCGGATGGTATCAGAAGCAATATCCAAAGTCAAGATAATATATTATAGCACCCAATGAAATAAAAGGATAAGCCGTGTATTCTATTCACAACTTATTTTTTCAACGGCAGATATATCTCTTTTTGTTATACACTCTACATCGTATCCAAAAAGAGACATATAAGTTTTTCTTATACAAAGCCGAGAAAAACCAATAAGGAGAATGTGAGTTCCGGTTTTTGATAATACTTTTTATAGGCTGGGAAGTTCGTAAAAAAGTCGTTGTTTATTGGGCGGTTGGCTTGTAGGATATGACCGCTTTTTTGCTGGAAAGACAAATGATCAACGACAGAACATAATTGGGGAAGATACAGCTATGGCAGAGATTTTGAACAAGACAGGCTTGACGGCACTGGATGAACTATGTGTCGATACGATTCGGTTTCTTTCGATGGACGGCGTGCAGGCGGCCAAGTCCGGCCATCCGGGGATGCCGATGGGAATGGCTCCCGCGGCTTATGCGCTGTGGATGAGGCATTTGCGGTTCAATCCCGCTGATCCCAATTGGATTAACCGCGACCGGTTTATCCTGTCCGCAGGTCATGGCAGTATGCTGTTGTATTCGCTGCTGCATTTGTGCGGATATGACCTGCCGCTGGAAGAATTGAAAAGATTCCGCCAGTGGGGCAGCAAAACGCCCGGCCATCCGGAATTCGGTCATACCGCGGGCGTCGAAGTTACCACCGGTCCGCTCGGTCAGGGTATTGCCAATTCTGTCGGAATGGCCATTACCCAAAAATACCTGGCAGCACGATATAACAAAGACAGCTACAAAATTTTTGATTATCATATTTACACCATTTGCGGCGACGGCTGTCTGCAGGAAGGCATCAGCGGCGAGGCCTCCAGCCTGGCAGGACATTTAGGGGTGGATAATTTAATCGTTATCTACGACGACAACCATATCACCATCGACGGTGAAACGTCTCTGTCATTTACGGAAAAAGTCGCCGACCGCTATCGCGCCTACGGCTGGAATGTCGTTGAAATCGGAGGCGACGGTTATGATATTGCGGCTCTCGATAAGGCGCTGGAATCGGCTAAACGCCAGACCGAACGGCCCACGATGATTAAATTTCGTTCGCACATCGGTTTTGGCAGTCCGAATTTTCAGGATACGCACACCGCCCACGGCGCGCCGCTGGGCGAGGATGAAATCAAGCTGATTAAAAAGAACTTCGGCTGGGACCCGGAAAAGAGCTTTGTCGTGCCTAAGGAAGTCGCTGAGTCTATGGGCCAATGCAAAGCCAAAGGCCAAAAATTGCAGGCCGAGTATCAGAAGATGTTTGACGCCTGGGCCGCCGCGTATCCGGAATTGGCAAAGGAATTGAAAAACGTCCTGACGGGGAAGGTGATGATTGACGAAAGCAAACTGCCGAAGTTTGACCCGGCAGCGCTGGTGGCGACTCGCTCCGCCTCGGGCAAGACGCTCGATGCGCTGATGCCGTCAATGCCGCTGGTGGTGGGGGGGTCTGCGGATTTGACGCCGTCGAATAATACACGATTCAAAGGCGCCGAGGATTTCCAAAAAGATAACCGCACGGGCCGGTATATCCGCTACGGCGTACGCGAACACGCGATGGCCGCGATTATGAACGGTATCGCCGTCAGCAGAATTGTGCGACCCTACGGCGGGACGTTTTTGGTGTTTGCCGATTATATGCGCGGCGCGATTCGCATCGCGGCAATATCGGGCTATCCGACGATTTTTGTCTTTACCCACGACAGTATCGGCGTCGGCGAAGACGGTCCGACGCACCAGCCCGTCGAGACCATTGCGTCATTGCGGACGATGCCGGGATTGCTGGTATTTCGTCCCGCCGATGCGAATGAAACCGTCTATATGTGGAAGTATATCCTTGAATACACCGGCGGGCCTGTTGCTATGGCGCTGACACGACAGAATTTGCCCGTGCTGGACCCGGCCAAGTACCCGGATATGAAACACTTCAACAAAGGCGCGTATGTGCTGATACCGCAGGCCAAACCCGATGTACTGCTGTTGGCCACCGGTTCGGAAGTGCAGTTGGCGATGGCAGCGGCTGAGAAACTGGCTGGCGAGGGAATCAAGGCGCAGGTGGTGAGTATGCCTTGCTGGGAATTGTTTGAAAAGCAGGACAAGGCTTATCGGGACAGCGTTTTGCCGTCGTCGGTCAAGGCCCGCGTGGGCGTCGAGGCCAGTGTGCGGATGGGCTGGGACAGGTGGATTGGCGACAGGGGCGAATTTGTCGGAATGCACAGTTTTGGCTCATCCGGGCCGTTCAAGACCTGCTTTGAGAAATTCGGCATTACCGCCGACGCCGTCCTCGCCGCAGCAAAAAAGAGTATGGCAAAGAAAGATTAAAAATCGAAGTTGAGGACAGTTCTTCGGGCCGGAGAAATTTCCAAGCCTCTGCGAAACGCGGGGGCTTTTTTATTGGGGGATGTTTTGCGAGGGTTTGTCATGTAATTCCTGATACAGTATCTCTACGATGAAATTTGGGGGTGTTTTTGAAATTCAAAGGGGGTTGTCGGTTT
>CAZWMN010000042.1:0-21599 GCA_964635075.1 uncultured Pirellulales bacterium
ATGTTCTTAATTGACAGCATATTGCTTGCGCCGCTAAAAGGCGTGGTTTGGTTGGGAGAAAAGCTCAACGAAGTAGCCGAGAAAGAATTAAGCGATACCGGGTGTATCAAAGAAGAGCTGATGCGATTGCAATTGCAGTTTGAGCTGGACGAAATAACCCGGCGGGAATATGACCAAAAGGAAAACGAACTTTTAGATCGTTTGGATGCTATTACAAATGACCAGAAAAAGGAGATATAGAAAATGACCAGCATACAAGAAGCTAAAAATGCGGTTGTAGAGTTCTTGCAAAAGGCTCTTGATTCAAAGAACGTCAAGGTTATCGGCGCCACAAAAGTTGACAACCAATGGCACATCGAGGCGGAAGTGTACGAGGAGAGTTCTTTCTTGAAGTCCATTGGGCTTCCCACAAGGGTGCTGGATAGAAACATTTATGACGTCAAGTTAAACGATAATCTGGAAGTCGAATCCTACGAACGTCAAGGTCATCCGTTGACAACCAGTTAATTTAATCGGGGTATGGAGATGGCGGAAGAACGCCTGGTTTACTTATATTGCGTTTTGGATAAAGAACCCAATCTAAAGGAAATAGAAGGTTCGGAGAATGGCCTTTATTTGGTTTGCCATAATGGCCTTTATGCGGTAACCGGCAAAGTCGAACACCTGGAATTTGGCGAGGAAGGCCTGAAAAAAAATATGGCCGATTTTCAGTGGGTTAAGACAAAGGCAAGTATGCATGAAAGAATAATGGAACAGGTTATGGCCGGCGCCCCTGTGATCCCTTTTAAGTTTGGAACCCTGTTTAACACAGAGGGCAGCCTCAAGGCGATGCTTGAACAGTATGGCGAAGAGTTTAAGGCGATTTTAAGAAAATTGGCGAACAAACAGGAATGGGGGTTCAAGATATATTGTAATCCGGAAAAACTGAAAGCTAGTTTAAGTAATGACGAAGCGGAAATTTTGAAAATCGAAGACGAAATCAAGTCTTCTTCCGTGGGTAAGGGCTATTTTCTTAAAAAGAAAAAAGAGGATCTGATGGGAAAAACGCTGAATGAAAAAATTAATGAATGCGGGCAGGAAAGCTTCGAGTTATTGAAGGAGTTGAGTTTCGAAGCCCGTATAAACAAGCTGTTGCCAAAACAAGTGACCGAAAGAAAAGAGGATATGGTTTTAAACTCTGCTTTTTTGGTAAGCAAAGATGAAGTAGATGATTTCCTCAATATGATAGACACGTTAAAAATGCACTACGAAAACAACGGACTTCTTATGGATTGTACCGGTCCGTGGCCGCCGTATAACTTCTGCGGGCTTTCAGGGGGGAAAAAGCAGAATGAATAGTGTTATGGTAAAATCAAAAGATGTCACTCTCCTGGAAATTTTAGACAGAGTCCTGGATAAGGGTGTGGTCATATCAGGCGATCTGGTTATTTCCGTGGCGGATGTGGACCTGATCTATCTGGGGCTGAAGGTCTTGCTCAGTTCCGTGGAAACGATGGAGAAGTTGAGAGGCGCGCCATTCGCCGGGCCGATGCGGGAGGCAAACTGACAATGACGCTCTATTTATACGGCATCATAGATTCAAGTGACCAGATAAAGGAATCCCTATACGGATTAGAAGGAGCGGGCGTTTATAACGTTTCTTTTTGCGATATAGGAGCGGTTGTAAGTGAAATAAGTCAGCCGATTCAAAACGTAACCGAAGTCGCTATTTTAGAACATGAGGCCGTTATAGAAAAGCTTATGGCCAATTTTGTGGTTCTGCCAGCAAGGTTTCAGACTATTATTGACGGCGGAGATAATCTGCGTTCAATAATGCAAAGCTGCTATAAGGATTTTAAAGAGAATCTGGCCAGAGTCCGTAACAGGCTGGAGTTCGGTATAAAGGTTATCTGGCCCGCGGATAAAGTAAAAGAAAATATCATTCAGACTCTTAAGGAAGGCCGACCAAGGCCGGCGGAGCCAGACTGTTCGGCAAACAAGAGATTTATAAGGGGGAAACTTGAAACCTACCAGATAGACGAAAAGTTTAAAAAAAAGGCTAATAAGTTTATTGATGCTATGGACATATTTTTCAGTAAATTCGCCGCAGAAAAGAAACTTAAAAAACTAAAGACAGAAAACCTGCTTCTGGATGCGGTTTATTTGGTTGAAAAAGACAAGGAAAATGACTTCAGGGAGGCCTTTGAATATATAAAAAGTGCGCACAAAGGCTTTAAATTTCTGTTCAGCGGCCCCTGGCCTCCATACAACTTTGTCATTTTGCCGAAGAAAAATGACTTGCTTAAAGAGTCTGAGAAAAAAGATTTATTTGATAAAGTAATCCAACACAGGGAACCGGCAGGAGCCAGGGAAATATGGCAATAAACAGCATAGTCGAGACGGATTTTTCTGAAGAGTTTGTCGAAGAAATAGAAAAATCACAGGATATTCTTCCCAGGAAAATTGATGCAAACCCTAAAAATGTGGAGAAGGGCCTGGCAAAATTAGTGCTTACGCTGATAGAGTTGATAAGAAAATTACTGGAAAAACAGGCTATGAGAAGAGTGGAAGCTGGCTCTCTTTCCGACGAGCAGATAGAAAACGTGGGCGAAACCCTGATGAAATTGGAAAGCAAAATGGAAGAACTAAAGCAGATATTCGGGCTGAAGGACGAAGAGCTGAACCTGAATCTGGGGCCTTTGGGAGATTTGATGTAGGAGAAACAATGACTAAAGAAGACGCCAAAATAAACTGTGCTGCATTTCAAAGGCAAGAGCCGGTGATCGCGGAGATTACCGCTAAAATCAACATCGCCAAAGGAGTATTAGAAAAGGCGGAATTTGCAGAAAAGCTGCAGGAAGAAGTGGACGTGCTTCTTTCCTGCCCGGATTACAATAAGAAAAACGAAGATTGCGGTCATTGCCGTTTTATTGCAAATGTGCGTAAGAAGACCACGGACTTGATCATAAAGGCCAAAAAATCGGCATAATCATAGAGAAATGGGGAATAAACAATGGCAGAACAAAAAATGATGCATGCCACTGAGGCCACCAACCTTGCGGATATCCTCGAGAGGGTATTGGATAAAGGGATTGTGATTGCCGGAGATATCAAAATACAACTTCTCGATATCGACCTTCTCAATATTAAAATAAGGCTCCTGGTTGCCTCTGTGGATAAAGCATTGGAGATGGGTATAAATTGGTGGCAGCAGGATTCGTACCTGTCCACAACGGCGAAGAAATCAGATATTGAACAGGAAAACAGAGAACTAAAAAAAAGATTAGAACGCAATGAGGAATTAAAAAAGAGATTGGAACATGCCGAGTCGAAGGCAACATAAGGGCAAGCGCCTATGAGAACACTGATTTATGTACCTGTTATACATACCAGCGCCGACCTTGGTTCTATTGCAGAAGATGTCGCTAAAAGAGGCATTACAAGCCTCGGCGAGGAAATCTGGACGAATCGTAAAAAAACGGTGGAGGGTTTCTGGGACGCCGTATCAGATTATTTTGATTCTTTGGACGCAAAGGGAATGAAGATATATCAAGATGGGATGGTTGGCGAGGGCAAAATGGGCAAAAAAATAGTTGAAGACGCCGCCAAGGCCGGCAGCAAAAACTATCAGTTGGTATCGAGACTTCTCGAAAGAGGGGCTGTTCTGGTAAAAACGGAGGATTTCAAACTGGTAAAAAAAGAGTATGACAGATTATGTGCCATAATACAGGCCAAATCAATCACACAGAAAATGATAGCCTTTATAAAATATAAGCTGGTCAAAACGATACTGCTGAACCAAAGAGATGCTTTCATTGCTGAAAGAATAGACCAGACCCTTAAAACCAATGAGCAGGCGATTTTATTCATCGGCGCTTCTCATAATATAAAAAAAAGACTCCCCGACAGCGTACAAATCAGAGAGATAAAAAATGCTGCCAAGGTCAAAAAATATCAAAAGCTGCTTCCTTTTTATCATAGGAATCAAAAAGAATTTGATGAATTGGGCAGGTATCTTGTATCGCCAATAACGTAAAGCCGACCGCAGTCTGCCTATTTAGTATCTGTTGCGGATAGGGGTTCGTGTCATTCCCGCGCAGGCGGGAATCCAGTTGTTTGGCCTATTATGCGTGTTTTTTTCAATATGCAATTTTCGTTTTTGTCTTTCCGCAACAGGAACTATTTAGGGTTTGCTGAACAAAGCCTGGAGCCTGTCCGAATAACCCTTTCTATTGCGGGCGTAGAGGGCTCCCGGAAAGTGCGGTTCTTTACCTTTGCCTGCTGTCTTTGCCATTGTGTTTCTCCTGTAACCGGGGGGTTATTGTTCGTTTCTGGTTACAAAGCAAGTTACAATGGCTTACAGGGTTTGAAAAACCGCACAAAAAAAGCCTTTGTAAGTATCTCACTTGCAGGAGCTTGTATTCATTGGGCGGTACAGGACTTGAACCTGTGACCCCCAGCGTGTCGAGCTGGTGCTCTATCCAACTGAGCTAACCGCCCTGCTTAACAGGGGCTTTCATCATATAAATAACCCGGCCAGGAATCAATACTTTCCTGCCAAGGTTTCTGAAAAGATTTCCTGAATCTTACGGCATTGCAAAATTTCCAGTACAAACAAGTCCCATAAAAACACAAGTTTGCGCTTATAGTATGATTCCCCTGCATTTTTCGTTGCTGTTTTTTGGGGTTTTCCTTATTCGCCTCTGCGGTTTAGACGACACAACGACGTATGCGATTCTACAGCTTTGTATTTCGGGGTCGCAATCCGACAGAATCAGCAATGCCAAATAGGCAAAAAAGAAGGACTGTGGATTATGAAAACCGACAACAAAACAACCCAGAGCAAACCAGAATCGGCTGGGGACTGGACCCAGGAACAACTGCGTCGAGACAACCTTGCCAAGCAGGCCGCCCTTGAAGCCAAAAGCCGGCTGATCGACAATATGGCATATCAGATTCTCACCCTGTCCAATGCCATCATCGGCTTTAGCGATCTGCTGTACGCCGAAGGTCTGTCTGATAATCTGAAAGAATACGTCGCCGAAATTTCACAGGCGGGTAAGGCCCAGTCAGTACTGGTCAACGACGTCCTGGACATGGCCAAACTGGATTCGGGAAATCTGGTCATCTCCAAAACCCATTGCGACCTGGCGGAATGTTTGGAAGATTTGTATGAAAAGATTGCGCCGGCGGCTGCGCGGAAGAAAATCGAGTTTTCAATTATTGCCGACAAAGCGGTTCCCTGCCGGATTTTCATGGACGGCGAACGGACAGTCAAATGCCTGACTCATCTGGCAACCAACGCAGTCAAATATACACAGAAAGGATTTGTTCGGATTTCAGTCTGTCTTCAGAACGATCAGAACGTGCCTTGGATTCGGTTTGATATACAAGATTCCGGGGCAGGGTTCGGTACTGAGAAACTTGCGACCATTTTTAATCTGGCTGCCAATATAGAAGACGCCAATTATGGCGTATCGAGCAGTCTCGATATGGGATTGTCGATAACCGGTTCTTTGCCGGTGACCCAGCGAATGGTCAATGCGATGGGCGGGAGAATTGAGGTGACCAGCCAGCCGGGTCAGGGTTCCACGTTTTCTCTGTTATTGCCGGCCGGCGTGAATGTCGCGACGGGAAAACCGCTGAATTTGTCGCGAGTCCGCTGGGATAAACAGAAACCGCAAAAAACAGACAACGCCGCCTCCGCCACGGCAAAACCCGCCGCGACAGGGGTCTCCCTCGGCAGGATTCTTCTGGTGGAAGACCAGGAATCCAACCGCACGGTCATCGCCCTCTTGCTGGAAACGCTCGGCTTAACCGTAAATACGGCTGAAGACGGCGTACAGGCGGTCGATAAGGCGTCAAAAGAATCGTTTGACCTGATTTTGATGGACCTGATGCTGCCTAATATGAACGGTTATGAGGCCACGAAAATCCTGCGTCAGAAAAATATCACAATCCCCATCATCGCTCTGTCGGCCGGTGTGATGAGCGAACAGGACGCCAAACGCATCGAACAGAATTTCAACGCACTGCTGACCAAACCGGTTGACGGTAAAAAACTCCAACAGACGCTGCGAAAATACCTGCCGGAATTGGAAGCCTCTTGCAAACAGGTGGAAACAAATTCCGACGACGGGATTGTGATCGAATACACAAACGGATAATTAAACGATAGAAGACACGACATGCCGAAAACACAAACAACCGTAGTGTCCATGGAAACCAGACAAACCCTTCCCTTCGGCGAATGGCTGGTGGAACAGGACGTTTTGAAACAGGAGCAAATCCAGCAGACCCTCGAAGTCCAGCAGAAAGAAGGTGGCCGGCTCGGCGAAATTCTGCTTCGGCTGGGGTTTCTGTCCGATACGGCGCTGGTCAAACATCTCGGACAATTTCTTTCCATTGAATCGACCGACCTCGAAGATTTGAGCGTTATTGACGTGGACGTCGCCCGCAAAATCCCCGAAAATATCGCCAAGCGGCTGGAGCTGGTGGCACTGAGTCAGGAAGACGACCACGTCGTCATTGCAATGGCGGATCCTTTAAATATCGTGTCCATTGACACGATTACGATAAAACTGAAACAGCAGGTGAAGCCCATCATCGCCCCTCCGCGTAAAATCAAACAGGCCATCGACTTCATTTACCATGGCGGCGACGTCGATCAGCAGCAAATGAAAGACCTGGTTGATCTCGAGATTCAGACCGAAGGGCCGAGCCGCGCCAAAACAGAGGAAGAACCCGGCGGCGAAAACATCAGCGAAATTGACGCAGGGGAGGCGCCGGTCATTCGGTTTGTGGACCTGATGCTCAGTCGCGCGATCAAAAGCCGGGCCAGCGATATCCACATTGAGCCACAGGAAAAAAACATGTCTATTCGGATGCGGGTGGACGGCATCTTGTGCGAGATGGTGCCTCCGGCCTGCAAGATGCAGCCGGCGGTGATCGCTCGGCTGAAAATCCTGGCCGAGATGGATATCGCCGAGAGACGTCTGCCGCAGGATGGACGATTCCGAATTCGGATGGGCAAAGAGTGTTCCGATATTGACGTACGCGTCTCGTCGCTGCCGACGATTTACGGCGAAAAAATTGTCATGCGTATTCTCGATAAAACCGCCGTTAACCACAGCCTTGACGCGCTGGGATTCGAACCGGATATGCTGGTTAAATTCCGGCGGATTCTCCAGCTTCCGCACGGCATTATCGTCGTTACCGGGCCTACCGGAAGCGGCAAAAGCACCACCCTGTACTCCGCGCTGAGCGAATTGAGAGACCCCCGTAAAAACATTACCACCGTAGAAGACCCGGTGGAGTATCGTCTGGCGGGCATCAACCAGACACAGGTCAAACCGGAAATCAATCTCGATTTCGCCAGTTGCCTGCGTTCCATTTTACGACAGGACCCGAATATCATCCTCATCGGCGAAATCCGCGACAAAGAAACGATGGAAATCGCCATCAAGGCTTCAATGACCGGTCACCTTGTGCTAAGCACTTTCCACACCAATGATGCGCCCGGCGCCGTCAGTCGGTTTGTCTATATGGGGCTGGAGCCGTACCTGCTGGCCTCTTCGCTAAACCTGGTTTTGGCGCAGCGTCTGGTTCGCAGAGTCTGTGAAAAATGCCAAAGACCCGCAACTCTGCATCCGGATTTAATCCAACGGCTTCATATCACGCCGGAAATGATGCAGCATGCCCAATTATTCGAAGGGGCGGGATGTCCACACTGCAACAATACAGGCTACCGCGGACGAGTTCCTGTTTTTGAGTTTCTGATTGTGGATTCGGAAATCCGCCAGGCGATTGCGGAAGGCCGTCGTGAAGGAGAAATCCGCGCCTTGGCCCGCAAAAAGGGATACGGGGATTTGACCAGCAGCGGCATTAAACGCATGCTGGCCGGACTGACGACCGCCGAAGAAGTGCTTCGCGTCACATTCTGCGACGACTTTGATTCATAATTCCGTCGTCGGATGTCATTCTGTAAAAAAAATCCTCCTGCGACGCAGCGATTTGCCGCAGGAGGATTTCATTTTAATAACTCGGTTATAAGTTGCGCCACCGCCCAGGAGCGACGGAAACACTTTTTTTGTTGTATTTGCAATACGTTTTGGTGATGTCTTTAGGAGACAGCCAGTATATCAAACACAGCACATAGACGGCAACCGCCAAGGCCAGCATCACCCAGGAAAACTCAATCGACGGTAAATTCAGAGGCTTCAGCAACCGAAACGCCAAAGGCGAGGCATATTTCAAAATTCCGAGAATGCCGGCGGCGCCTGCAATGAGGGAGGGGATGCGCATCCAGCCCAGTACGTCATGGGGCCAGTACGCAAAGCCCAGCCGCCGACAAGAAACCTTCTTGGCGGTTATTCCGCGTTCCCATTTGTGATTCCACTGGTACATCGTTTTTGCCTCTCTTAAAGCATACAAAAACTTTCGTGTTACTGACAACTCCTATTTTACCAAAAACAGCTTTTTTTTTCAAGACGGTTGGCAAATATCGGACGGGCTGCGGTGATTTTTCCTGCTGTTATCGGACTGTCGCTCGCCTGCTGCTGTGAGACGTTCTCCCTGCGGCGAGGTCCTGGTTGTTTTTTCATTGTATTTGCAGCTTGACAGGTTTAATTTTATCGGCCCATGCGACTTTTCATGCAGTTACGAGGCAGGAACATTTCCGCCATACCGAACTGCGAGTGGATTTATGCCGAAATATCCCCTGAGTCTTCCAAATGAGTTAGATCGCATTATGAAAACATTTGAATACATCGCATGGGACGCGCAAGGGAGTTGTCGGGAAGGCCTTCGTCAGGCCAGCACACAGGATGAAATTCTCTCCGTCCTGCGCGAGGAAAACCTGACTCCCGTCTCGGTCCGGGAACGCGCCTCTGAAACCGCGAGCAAGGCGGCCCGCCTCCGCGGCAGAAAAATCAAGTCCCAGGAATTGTCCTCCTTCTGCTGGCAATTGGGAACGATGATTACCGGCGGTCTTCCGATTACTGCCGCAATGGAAACCATCGCCTCGGAAATATCCAATCGCTATTTTGAGTACATCCTGAAAGACATCTCGGAACGAATTCAGCAGGGTCAACCCCTGTTCGAAGCAATGCGGGATTATCCAAAAGCGTTCAACAAACTTTGCTGCGCTATGATCCAGGCCGGCGAAACCGGAGGGACTCTGACGGTTTGTCTGCAGCGGCTGGCGGAATATTATGAAAACCGCGATAAGCTGGTTCGCAAAGTCCGCGGTGCGATGGCGTATCCTATTTTTGTTGTCGCGTTCATTATCGGAATTGTCATCGCCCTGATGACGCTGATTATCCCTCGCTTTACCATCCTCTTTGATCAATTTAAGGGGCGATTGCCGGCCTTTACCCGCGGTTTTATGGCGGTCTATGATTTCCTGACGCACAACGCGCTTTACATCCTCCTGGCCATCGCGGCATTGACTACTTTCGCCGTGTTGTCTTACCGCACGGAAAAAGGCGCTCGATTCTTTTCAAGAGCATCGCTAAAAACCCCCCTGATTGGGAAAATCAAAAAAATGGCGTTTGTGGCGCAATTCAGTAGAACACTTTCGACTCTGCTTTCCTCCGGAGTATCGGTGCTGGATGCGTTTGCGATTCTGGCCGGAATGACCGGCAATGAATATTTCCATAACGGCGTGCTGAAGACCCGCGAGCGAATCATCGAAGGGCTCAGCATTGCCAAAAGTATGGAAACAACGGGATTTTTTCCGAACGTCGCCATCAAAATGATCCAGATCGGAGAACAGAGCGGTTCGCTGAGTTCCGTTCTGGAAAAAACCAGTCAGTATTATGAAAAACGCGTGGAGTCCATGATTTCCACGATGCTGTCGCTCCTTGAACCGTTGTTGATTATCACCGTCGGCGCCATTGTTCTGATGGTGGTCCTGGCGATGTATCTGCCTATCTTTTCAATGCAGGTCTGAAAACAAATGACCAACAAAAAAATGAGACATTATCTGGCTTATGGAAACAAAAAAAGCTACCGGTAGCAGGTGGCATGTAACGTTACTTTACTTTAATGATGGAGAATGTATTATGGCAACGAGAAAAGGTTTTACACTCATTGAGCTGATGGTGGTGATACTGATTGTCGGTATCCTTGCCGCAGCGGCCATCCCGATGATGCGGGGTCGGATTGACTCGGCCAAATGGGCCGAAGCCAATGCCACAGCCGGCACCATTAAGTCCGCAGTCCGCGTTTATTTTGCCGAACACGGCGCGGGCATTACCGGTTCTCTCGGCGTCGCCGCCAACCAGACATCACTGGGTTTTACCGCAGCGGATCTGACGGGAACTTATTTTGTGCCCGCCAATTACAACATTGACAGCGTGGACGCCAACGGCAACGCGGCCATCACCGTCACCGGCAGCCAGGCCAACGCTCCCACCGGTTCCAAAACGCTTGGGGTGGATGGTTCCTGGCAATAAACGGCATCCCGAAAAGACAGCGAGGAGGCTGTTGTCGGCAACGGCCTCCTCTGTCTCTTTGGGAGCGGGTAAAAATCTCCACAGTGCCGATGGTGCGATGAGATTCCCATGTTCGCGAATCGAAACAAAACCGAAATCATACTCACTCCAGGGCCCCGAAATCGCGGGGTTACCCTGCTGGAATTGATCCTGGCAGTCCTGATTCTGACGATTGTTTCCGTCGGCACCATCAGTTATCAGTACTTCGCAACCCGCCTGGCGACTCGCGCCGACGCGGAAATTACAGCAACCCGAACCGCTCGGTTAGTTCTGGACAATTGGGAAAAAACGGGCGGGGATGAAAATTTCGCCCCGACATCGCTCGACATGGGATTCCAGGAAATCTCCGGCGGCAATCAATATCTTATCACCATCAATCATCTTCCGATGACCCTGAAGCTGGAATGGCAGAATGTGGGGTACGATGACGTCGCAGGAGTGACTCTGCGTCAGATACAGGTCACCGTGCAGTGGAGATCGGATTATCAGGCACAAGAGGTCCGCCCTGCCGATCCGATGTATGTGATGACCACCTGCGTTCGAAGAGACGAATCGGAGGGATAATCAAATGACCTGTTCGAGCGTCGAAAAAAAAACGTCCCCCAAGGCGGGCTTTACCATAATCGAAGTGAGCATCGTCATTATCATCATCGCCATTCCCATCCTGGCAGTCGGAATTCTTTTGTCAGGCGCTTCCCGCGGCTGGCAGAAAATCTATGAGGATACCAACAGTCCCGTTCGGCAGGACGCCGCGGCGGTTATGGCTTCTCTCCAAAGTTTCGGAAGACAGGCCAATATCACAAATTATCAGGTCTATAAAATACAAACCGGCTCTTTTCTGACGGCGGTTCCCCCTTCCGGACAGAGCGTCGCCACCGGCAACGCAGTGGAATTTCGGTACTGGAAGGAAACCTTTAACCCATCCAACCCGGACGTCGATACGCTTGAATACGCCAACACTGGAACAAATTACGCCTTGTATTATCTGGACGGCCAAGAGCTGAAGGTGGATTTTGGCCGCGTCGTCAATGGTATCGGCGGAGTCAGCGACAACTCCAGACAGACCGCCAATATTATCTCCACGCAAACCCTGGCTCGAGACGTGGACCTCTCCAAAACAAGTCGTCTTTTCAGTCATACGGTGGTCGGCGAAAAGGGCGGCGGCTGTGTCAACACGGATCTGATTCTCACGAACCCAAAAGGCGTCAGCGTCGAGGTGATGTTCGCTACAATGCTTCGGTCCGCCTGGCCGCGATAGAACAGGCGAACAGGAGAGCGGGTGAGCAGGTGAGCATAAGGGAAACGGAATATGAAACTCCAGAATAAACGACGAATAAGTCATAAAGGCTCGATCTTGGCGCTGATGATGATTTTAGTGGCGCTTCTGACACTGACCGGTTTTGCGATGATCAAGGCCGCTGAGGGAAAAATCATTCAATCCGTGCGTATTAAAAGCCAGGAATCCGCGGCCTCCGCCGCCGAGGCGGCGTATGAAAAAGCCGCGTTCTGGATGAGCCAACAGATGGATTTGCTTACCTCGCTGCAAAACAATCCGGCCGCCGACACATTAAATTTTACACAAAGCAGTGCCGACTATAAGGTAACCGTCGCCTCATTTCTCGGATCCAGGGCCGTCTTCAAAGTCAACGCCAACGGCTATTGCGGAATTTACCAAAAAACCATCGACGCCTACCTCGTTCAGGCAGTCCCCGGCTGGGAAATGGGAATGTCTGCCTGCCCCGCCAGCCCAACTACCATACAACCGCTTTCCTTTGTCACCGGCGAGGTAATCGATATGCCGCTGCATATCAACGATCAGAAAGACGCCCCCGACCAGAGAGACATTCCCATCTCCGGCTCCCCCGATTTCCGCGACCGTGTTTCGATGGGAGAATCCCGTTATAAAAGCGATGGCGCTGATAAATACAGTTCGGTGATAGGTCTGTTCGATGAAGGGATTTCTTTCGGTCAGCCGGCCAGCCGAATCTACGATTCTACCGTGGTTGCAGCCAAAGTGGAGCAATTTCGCACGACGACCAACGCAACCTATTGTTATACTCCCAGCAAAATCGCGCTTCCCAAAGATGCTTTAGGCAAAACTGGTTTTTATACATCTACCGTGACCGATTTGCCGGCGGTACAACTGAAATTTTACGTCAACGGCAGCGGCCAGGGGTATGTCCGGATTTTCAATAACTGCACGGTGGCCGGTTATACACGAGGCGGAACCAGTTCCAATTCCTGGGATTATAAAATTGACCCGAGCGGAGACGGCTCTACTTTCATCGAATACCCCATTTACGGCTGTCACTACAGCAGTTCCGGGACTTACACGGACGTGCGAATTGATAATCCATCCGACCCCATTTATGTCCGGCAAAGTTACGGCGGTGTGCAAAGCGAGCCCGGCGCTCAAATCTATATTGACGGCAACGTCGTTATCGGTTGCAGCTCCGAAGACGCCGCGACGCTCGGTACCATCAATACGGTCAAAGGCTGCATCGCCGTCGTCGCCACCGGAAATATCTGGATCGCCAACGAACTCAAAGTCGCCGGCAACCACGATGCTGACGGGATGCCGACTCTCGATAACTCTAATGTGGTTGGTCTGATTGCCGAAGGAGTAATTAAAGTGGCTGACGGTGGAATGACCACCAATAATATGCTCTATAACTCCAGTTACTACGATGCCGCCAAGGTTGCAGTTTCCATTCCCAGCGCGATTTATATGCCGGCGGCAAACAGAGAAGGCTCCCAAACTTATGACCGGCAGACGCCTTATGAAATGGTTGTCGAAGCGGCGATGACCGTCGGCGGCGGCGGATGGGGCGCCGAAAACGTGTATCGAAGTTCCTCCTACACCGGCCGTGAAACATACTATAACAACACCAACGATAAACTGATTGTCAGAGGTTCCATCACCGAAGCGATGCGCGGCATCGTCGGAAACGGGGATAACGGTTATGTCAAACAATACTTCTACAACGAAAGACTTATAACTGGCATTGTCCCGGGTAATATCGGACTCAAAGGAAAATACCTGCTCATCCCCGGCGGCTGGGAAGAGTCCGCGTCGGTAAAGTCCCAATAAAAACTCTAAAAATGAATACAGTATCCGTTTTGAAATTAAGTAGGCCAAATTTTGTCCCGATATATCCTTCAGAAAAGAGTACTGAGATAATCTGACAAAGGGTATGGATTCAGATAAAATGAGTTGGGGTTCCAAAATCAAAAAACAGTTCAAAAACATCTGGGCCGATGGGACGGATTTATTCCTTCATCCGCTTCATTCCGGACTGGTCGGACTGGATGTCGGAAACGGTGCGGTCAAACTCGTGGCTCTGCAAAAAAATAATGACGGCTGGTTGGCCACCGCCGCCGCCTGGGCTGCGGTTGAACCGGCTCAGGATCAGGCCGTATGTGAGGAAAACATCATACGGGCCATTCGGGAATGCTTTTCCGAGGCGCCGGCTGCGGTATCCCATAACGCGGTCTGTGGTCTTTCCGGGCCGGAAGTCGTCGTTCGCAGTTTTTGTTTTCCCCCACTTCCCGATCAGGCCCTCGAACAGGCCGTACAGCTCGAAGCCCAGCAGGTTTGTGCTCTCGACCTCAGTCACAGCATGGTCGATTTCCAATTGATTGAGGATGACTCGTCTCAATTCACTGATACAAACCAGGCTCATCGAAAAGGATACCTTGTGGTGGGCTTCGAAGACGCCGTTAACCAAAAGGTCCATCTGGCACAACAGGCCCAGGTTAAACCGGCGCTTCTCGACGTCAATAGTCTGGCTGCTCTGAACTGCCTTTGCCAGCTGGACGAGACTCTTGTCAATGACACGTTTGCGGTGCTTGACGTGGGACATACACACTCTTATCTGGTCATCCTCGGCGCCGATGGAATGCCGTTTGTGCGAGACCTCGCCTGCTCTTCGCAGCAGATTATCACAGATGTCTCGCATCAGTCTCAAAAGAGCGTCTCTGAAGTGCGAAAGGTCCTGACGGGAGATAAATCTTCCGGCGACGGAACGCTGGAAACGGAACTGAAAAACGCCTGCGGCAAACTGGTCGGAGACGTTTTGGAAACGCTGCGGTTCTACTCGCTCCAGCGAAACACGGAAAAAGTTTCTCGGGTATATCTGTGCGGCGGATTGGCCTCCGCAAAACCGTTCGTACTCCTGATGGAACAGGCTCTGTCGGCCCAGGTGCGGGTATTCGACCCCTCCCAAAAAATTCGCTGCGCCGAGGGGGGCAAAATTGAAAAAGTCCTGAAACAACACGGTCCGGCAATGACGGTTGCGGCTGGCCTGGCTATGAGACGGGGGGAATAATGTTCACGATTGATCTGCGAAAAGGCGCGGGGCTGCCACCCCAAAGCAGGCCCTTTCTGGTCGTCCTGGCGATGATGCCATTTCTGATCCCGATGCTGGGGACTCTCGTGATGGCCGTCTGCTGGAAGCATAATCGCACCCTCATCCAGACACAGCAAAAAATCATTCACGAGAATCAACATAAAATCAGCGGACTTGAAAACGATCTGAAGCAATATCATCACATCGACGAACAAATCAATCTGCGAAATCAGCAGTTGCAGGATGTAAGTCAGGCCCTGCGATATCGGGTACAATTAACCCCCATTCTGGCGGAACTGGTCGGAAATTTCCCGGAGTCTCTGATCATTAAGAAATTAGATATGGATCGCAGCGACCAGCGAACAAAAGAAACCAATCCTAAAACCGGAAACGCCGATTATGTCGTCACCGTCCAGCGAAAACTGCGGATGACCATTGGCGGGCCGGCGACCAGCGAGACAGACAACGCCGTCGAACAGTACGTCCAGAAACTGTTCAAATCCCCGGGTCTGATGAAATGGTTTGCAAATATCCGAATTACGTCCCGCAATAACGATACGTTAAATGATAAAAACTATGCGTTTTACGATATCGAATGTGTGATGAAAGATCAGAGTTAATATGAAACCCATAGAACAACTCTCAACATTGAAAAAATACGGCCTGAGCGTCGGCGGCATGTGGGGGGTGTGGCTGATCCTGACGGGGACGATATACTTTCTGGTTATTGGTCCACAAAACACCCTGATGGCCAAACTCAGCGGAGATTTTACATCCAGCAACGAAGAATATGCCCTGGCTCAGATTGCAGGCCGACAGGATACCAAAGTCCATATCCAGGAGAAACTGCAGGCGGTTTGCCGAAAAACCTCCCGCTTTGTCATCTCGGCAGATAATGCCGCCGGTCTGATGTTCCAGGTCAGTCAGCTGGCCATCCAGAACCATCTGCGGAATTTTTCCACCAAGGCCCGTCAGGTCGCTTCCACCTTCAAGGACAATGAATGTCCTCAAATCACGGAAACCTGGCAGGAACTGAGCTTTTTCGGAGATTTCACACAAACGGCTTCCTTTTTGAACAGTCTGGAGAGAATTCAGCCGGTGGTCTTTATTGAAAGCATTGAGATTCACCGCGATTTGCGGGGTAGCCCTCAGCCGGAAGTCCATGTGCTGATTTCGTACATGGTCGGAAAACCGGAGAATAAAGAGCCAAATCAGCCGCCGGGCCCTTTGGGTGCTTCGACGACAAAAGACAACGTGAAAGAACACGGCTATAAGGAATAAGGGACACAATATCAGGAATAGGTTTTAGACAAAAGAGTGAACCGATGGAACCATCCGAACCACAAAAAAACATTGCGTTTATCCTGAATAGCGTACCATCGGAGGCTGTGACGCCTTCGCCGGTTTCGGCGGATGTCCTTCCGGCGGTGCCACAGACCCAGGCGGATTCTTCACCACAGCAAGGCGCTTCCAACCCGCCTCCGGCGGTGCGACCTCACCCTGTCCCCAGGAAAATGGCGGGCTCACGCCATGTCATTTCTGCTCGGGAACTGCTGACAGCGATAAAACCCCGCTTCCTCGGCAGCACGCAGAAACCGCTTGACGCGCGACAAAAGAAAACCGCGGTTTTGGGGTTTGTTCTCGTCGTTGTTTTTGTTGCGGTTTTGTTGTTTGCCTTCGGCAGCGGTCCGTCCCGTGCCAAAGCGGCCTCAAAAAAACCCGACTCCGCAAATGCTCAGTTGCCCGACGTGCGGCAGCTCCGCGAGGTGGAAAACTGGAAACAACCGGAAGTCTATCCGGAATCGTTGCGGGACCCAACGAAAGCGGTATCCAATCTGTCCGCCGGCAATACGCAACCTGGAGGCGACCTGGCGGTGCGCGGTATCGTCTATAGCAAGACAAAACCCTCCGCCATCGTCGCCGACCAGATTGTTTTCGAAGGCGACGTCCTTGCCGGAGCAAAAATCACCAAAATCGAAAAAGACTTTGTGGAATTTGAAAAAAACGGCAAACGCTGGCGACAGCAGGTCGGACCGTAAGTAAGCGGCAATTTCTCAACCGGTGCCCAAAAACCGGCTGAGACAGGAAAGGATCAGGATATGGAAAAGATTGTCCTATACCGAATTTTCTTCATTTGCCTTACAGCGGCAATTGGGTCCAGCGGCAGGATCCGGGCCGAAACTTCAGCGGTCAGGGCCGAATTGCTCACGCCCGTACAACGACGAATGCAGCAGGAAGTGAGCATTGATTTTCGGGAAGCCCCCATTGAAGATGTGCTGCGCATTCTGGCCAAGCAGGCGGATGTGGATATTGTCAAAAGTCCCAAGGTCACGGGAACCGTCACTGCTACGCTGACGGACGTTCCGCTGGCCGAGGCCCTCGAAAACATCTTGTCCTCGCAGGGTTATGCTTACGTCGCCACGTCCAATATGATTCGCGTCGTCCCCAGGGATGATATTGTTGAAGCTCACGAGAAGATGGTCAGCCGGGTCTATCGCATCACCTACGCCGATGTCAAGGAAGTGGAGGCGTCTTTGAAAAAATTCATCTCCCAGCAAGGCTCCATCTCCGCCAACCCCGGCACCAGCAATGTCATTGTGACAGATGTGGAAAGCAAAGTCAACGCCATCAATTCCTTCGTCGAGGAAATCGACCGCGTCACGCCTCAGATTATGGTCGAGGCCAAAATCTATGATATTTCTTCCAAAGACAATCTGGATTTGGGCGTTGAATGGCAAAGCGGCACAGCCACCAGTTACGGTACCGCGACCGGCGGCACACTCGGCAGCGCTTATTCCACCTTAAGCAACGTCCTTCACGGCACGCCGACCAGCGGTACAATCGAGTCCAGGACCACGCCCTTTGGCACCGGCAGCTTTTCCGGTTCGACCAGCAAATCCACGGCGGATGGGGCGCTGCGCCTTGGTTTCTTGAATGACCATACCAACATAGACGCTATCCTGCACGCCGGACGGGAAGATATCCGCGCCAAACTGCTGGCCAATCCCCGTATTATGGTGCTGGACAATCAGGAGGCCGAAATTAAAATCGTGGAAGAAATTCCATTTCAGCAATTAACCGATACCAGCGGCGGCGGTAACATCGGAACTACAGTGTTCCGCGAAGTGGGGGTGGATTTGCGCGTCATCCCGCACCTGACACGCGACGGCCTGATTCGGCTCCTGCTGAACCCCAAATTCAGCGCCCGCACGGGCGATGCGCTGGTCGTCACCGGGACCTCAAATGTCCCCGCACAGCCCATTATCGCCACGCGCGAGACAACAACGACCGCCTTGATTAAGGACGGCCAGACCGTGGTTATCGGCGGCCTGAAAAAACAGGACATCTCGCAGCAAATCAATAAAATCCCACTGCTCGGCGATCTGCCCTTACTGGGTATATTGTTTAAGTTCAAGGGTGAAAGCACCCAAAACAGCGAGCTGGTGGTATTCATCACCCCGGCGATTATTAAGGAACCAGTGCTGACCGAAAGAGAAAAGAGACACCTCGAAAACACAATCTTTGAGGCCCCCAGAGAAGTGGATACGATACACGACAAAGAGGCCAAAAAACAGCGTTAAAATTCCTCCCCCAAAAATACAAGCCGCGGTTAAGAGCCTATCCGAATAACTCTTTCGTGATGAGGTCGAGCGAAAAGGCCAATGCCGCCGGACGCAAAATAAGCCGCTTGAATGCAAAGGCATTTCGTTAGAGGCTCTTATTCAATCAACACAATGCCGTAATAGTTGCCCTTGCAGTTTTGTGTCTTTAATACCTGAATCGGATATCCATTAGACCTTACGGTGGTATATACGTCTATCCCGCATGCCTCCATAGAGGGTCTTGTTTTATCCGGATGGCGACAGAATTTAGCGCACTTTTCGCACAGTTCGCAGGGGCCGGCGCCCATACCGAACGCCTTAAAATAGCCGTCTAAAAATATCTCCCGTTCCAGGATTGGTATCATAGAATGAATGTCTTTGTAATTATTGCCGCCAACCAGCAGCGCATACTTATAATAGGACAACACCCGGCGGGTCTCATCAGGCGTAGGCGAATTCGGCGGACAGGTCAGGCACTGCCCGTAACCACCACAGCCAAACTTGCACTTGAGCCTCACCCATTCAGCGGCAACGATACTCTTTGCCGCAATGACCTTGGCTTCCTTTGCGCCTAATTCCTTCGCGCGTTTTATATACTTCACATATCCCTGCATATCTTTATAACCTAACTCCTCCCCTCTTGAGGGGAGGTGGCCCGAAGGGCCGGAGGGGTATCTCAAATCCTCAAATCTGAAATCATTCTACACCCAAACCGTCGGCTCCGCCGACGGCGTATTTGGCCCCGGCCTCCGGCCGGGGGTGCAGGCGCAAGGTTCGCTTTCTTGTTTATCCATTTCGCCCATGGTTCTCCAATCTCAAATCCCCAAATCCGAATTTATCTCATGTGGCACAGCCGCCCCCGGCTGTGTCGTCCGCGCAAGTTTATCCCCGCGAAAGCGGGGGTCCACCTTGTCCATGTCATTCCGGGCTTGACCCGGAATCCAGTTTCCCATCCACTCTGTCCGACCTGTCCTACCTGCTTGCCCTCGAATGTCGTTGTCGGGGGTCTGACACGTCCTACACGTCCGATTTTCTACAATTGCCCCGCCCTTTTTTCTTTCAACCTCATCTTTCCATTCGCCAATTTACAATTTTCACGTTCATCAAGAATGAAGCTAAAGAGCATAGATAATTCACAAGCAAAGGCCTTCCCTACGCAACATATCTAATATTGTTATACATTCAATACCATAATATTTGCATACATCTGGTATCTTAGAGCGATCAGGTCCACCACTAGGTTTTTCTTCAGTCACCACCGAACATTTATATGCCATCGCAACAGCAATGATAAAAGGGTCCGCACCGGATTTATTTTTTTTGATATCTAAAAGATTAGAATGAGTTGATAGTATTTTTTTTGTATTGAGTTGTATTTCCTCGTCTAGCGGAAGAAATATATCTTTATTCTTACTTACCCAATCGCTCAAACTGTCAGTCTGTGCAATTATTTCAAGGTATACTTCTTCAACAGAACAGACCATTCCTTTTGACATAAGTTCATCAAATTTCTGCCATACACTGGGAAAAGTATCCTGCGGGTACACTCTTTGCAAATGAGTGAAGGAACATGTATCTATAGAGTATTTGAATGTAGATATTAACATGAAACGCTAAATTGCCTTACAATAACATAAAGTGATCCTGCAATCTGCTTAAGTGCTTAATTTTGATACCCAAATAACTTGAGAAATCACTGATGTTTATGTAATTCTTGTTTAAATTTTCTAAAACCACCCCTACCAATTTCTTGCCCGCTGAACTGATTAGATTTTCAACTGGATGAATAAAACCAGCAGATTTGGGCTTATGACTAATAAATTCCTGCAGATATTTATTATATTTATCTCTATAAAATTTATCATCAACGTATTTCAGAAAATGCAGCCTTTTGACAACGGCTATTTTGCTAACACAATAAATACGAGCCAAACAACTTATTGCTTCTTCTCCTGCTTCTCCTTTTGAACAAGCAATAGATAAATTAGGTTCCTTTGCTAGATTTTCAGCAGGAATTAATACAGAACCCGCAACGTTATTACAAAAAGACTCAATCTTAACATCATGTGCTGCCAAGCCACTATTTTTTTCATCTATATTGCAAATACTACCAGTTCTTAGTAAAAGATGACAAAATTCATGCAAGAGACTAAAAGAGCGAGCATTGTATGCGTCTTTTCTGTTTACTCCAATGATAGGCAACACATTAAAATACATTGAGTAGCCACGCATAACTTCAAGTGGAACATCTACACCTTGAAATACTAATACGTCTCTATTTTCTAATTTTTCCCGCCATTTATTAAAAGCAATTCGAGGATTTTTCCAAGAACTCTGTTCTTGATAAGACACTTGAAGCAATAATCTAATCATCTTTGCAATTGCTTCTGGACTTGAACGCAAAGACGCTTTATACCCAAACTCCTTAGGTTGAACTCTTATATTATTGAATAACTCAAGAGCAATTTCCCGCCTCTCTTCAGCCAAACGAAATTCACAACTTAATTCAGGTGTTATTTCTCCTATTTCATAACCCGGTAAAAACCGGCGGTCTTTGGGTCGATTTGATAATAATGTTGGTGGTTCAGGCAAATAAAAAATGGCTATTGGAAACCTGTAAATATCAGCCATTTTTCTAAGCTGAGATATAGTTGGAGACTCTTTACCTGCTTCCCAGTTATTGATTAGATGAGGATCAAAACCTGTTTTATGAGACACATAATCCAAATCAAAACCAAGAAAAGCCCTGGCCCAACTTAACACCTGAGAATTTATTAAAGCTTTAATTGATTTTGTCATTAAAGTAAAATTCCCATAAAGATACTTAACAAAACGAGGAACGGTCTTATTTTTATATCCCTTTTTCTTTCAACCTCATTTCTTTAGTCGCGACGTAGTTCGCCTCTGGCGAACGAAGGCGGATTAGTTGCGACGACGTGTCTCGCCATAGCTTCAGCGACGACAGATCGCTCAATTTTTAATTACCTTTTTCCTTCCGCAATATTTTACAATCTACAATTTATCCCTAAGGGATTGACAATTTACAATTCTAACTTTCGCCCGTTCTATTTTCCTTCATCGCTCAATTCAACACTAAACATTGAACACACAACATTTTCCATTTTCCTTCATCGCTCAATTCAACACTAAACATTGAACACACAACATTTTCC
>CAZWMN010000043.1:0-21230 GCA_964635075.1 uncultured Pirellulales bacterium
TAATGACAACTCTAACCAATTGACGTTATTTGACTTATGATTGGACAGTAGTGATTAAAAAAGAAATCCGACTTTCAGTCGGGTTCCTGGCTACGGGCAATCTGCTGCTGCCGACCGCTTTGCTAATTACGCTGGTCCATCTGCATATCTTTGACCCCAATAACACGGCTAAACACTATCAATTGGGTCGGGAATATGAAAGTCAAAAAAACGGGCAGACAACCGTGGGCATTCTTGTCCCCTATTCTCAGGTTTCCGACGAAAGTCCGCTGACCATTGGCAACCTGCAACTCTTGCTCACCTCTTGCTGCTGGATTATCTTCTCTTTATTTTTCTTGTACCTGACCCGTTCGTCGATTTATGTCATTTTCAGCATTCTGGCTTTTCTGGCGTTGCTGACAACTCTTTATTTGATCGCAGGGATGATCAAAGAACCATGGTCCAGCGATATTATCGCAGGACGGTATCTATTCCCCGCAATTGTCTTTTTCATTTTAGGCATAATTCTGGACAAGCGCCGATATAACACTTATGCCTGGCCCTTGTGCGGAATCGGGATATTGATGGTCGTGGTTTGCCTGTCGCTGATCGCGATATCCGACAAAACGCTTTTTCACTGGCTAATAGCTTCAAAAACCTCCGGCATATCCTGGTATGACCAATTCCTTGGCCGGTATTTTGATAATTCAAACGAAATGAAGGTTTTCAGCTTTATCTGCAATGGGGTCGTCTATTTGTGCCTTGCGAAAATCTGCCAAATCGGGGGAACCCGTCTTCAGCGAACTCTTGCCCAGGTACTGAACTGGCTGGGACCTTTACATATTCTTCTGACTCTGCGAGTTTTGGACGACATGGTAAGCCCCGGATTAAAACAATTGATTTACCGGATACTGCTGCCGTCGGCTTCGCTGTTTTTTGTCTTCAGCAGCGTCAGCCGGCAGATGAAGTCCTTCTTTTTCTCAGGACTGGCGGGAATTGCCGTCGCAGTCCAGAAGTTTACAAAGGCCTATTTTGATACGTATTTCAGTTGGCCGGTATCGCTTATCTTTGCCGGGATTCTTTTTATGATATTATCCTGGTTTTTGCCTTATCTAAAGGCGGATTTTATCATCAAAAAGGCAACTAAAGACGACTGATTCAATCCAGATTGTCCATTCCGGGCAAATTATTATTTTTTGTCTGAAAGATTCCCTTTCCATTTTACCAATCTTTAAATAGGAACAGGTTGGTTCTACTATTCAAAAGAATGTAAACATTGAATTTGGAAAGGGACAAAAATGAAAATCACTCAAAGCAAAACCGCTGTTTTAACCGGACTTGCTGTGCTGTCGTCGCTTCTGTTTTTTATGGGTTGCCTGCCGTTATTGTCTCTGCATCCGACCTATACCGACGAGACGGTAATTTTTGAGGAAAAACTGCTTGGAAAATGGTATGGGGAAGACCAAATCTGGCAATTCACCCGCGATGGGGATAAAAAATACAATCTGCATGTTGAAGACGAAGACGGCCAGGGCGATTTTGAAGTACACCTGATGCAATTGGAGGGACATCTCTTTTTGGATTTATACCCGGGCGACAATGAAATGCTTGCGAATACCGCCGTGGTTTATCGAGTTGCCCTGATACCGACACATGTTCTTTTAGAAGCCCGGCAGACAGATAACCAGCTCATCCTGCGCCTGGTTCACTCGGAAGGCATTTTAAAAGAGGATCCCAATGCGCTGCGGAATGAAGAAATCTCGGATGATTTCTTCCTGATTACCGATGGGCCCGAAGAGCTTCAGCGTGTATTGATTGACAATCTTGACAACGACGATGTCATTGACAAAGATGAGCATATTTTTTATCGCGGCGTCGGGCTTTATTCGCAGGACAATATTACCTTTTCGGAAAAACTCCTGGGACAATGGCAGTCAGAGGAAGGGGAAATGGTTGACTGTATCCCATGGGAAAACGGCTATGACATCATTGTCGCGGAAAACAAGGGCCGGGACATCTCCTTCAAGGCTTATCTGGTCAACATCCAGCAACAATCCTATTTGGCCGTATTTACTTCTGAACCGGAACAAAAAGATATTGAGAATGGAATAAACTTGTGCCCGGATAAATTGTTCCGGATAGAACAAATGGAACCTGAACTTAAATTACAGGAAGTGGATTTATTCAAAAGTATGGAACTGGGCTGCCTTCAGGAAGAGACAAACGAATCAAACACTGTTTATCGGAGAATATAATCAGCCGCGAATCATATCCGCAATCTTCATCAGTCGGCTGATGTTGTCGCGTTCAGCCTCGCTGAGTTTGCGATAGATATACTTAATCTGTTCGCCCAGTTCCGGAATGACCACATGTTCCAGCACATTGACCCGCCGGCGGGTGCTCATCAATTCCGTCACCAGCAGTTGGGCCTGTTTTTCCTTCTCGGCCAGTTTAATTAAGTCGTCAAAAGCCCGCTCCAGCGCCCGCAGGGCCACGTCCAGTTCGCCGCTGGTGGTGCCGAAGCCGTAACATATCATATCGCCTTCCAGTTGTTTTGTAAGCCGCGGGACGCGGACGCTCATAATGCCGGCAAAAGTGACTGCCAGACTGAATTGGGCCGTGGGGATTTCCATCGCCGCGCGGATATGTTCCGGTTCCATCGTCGCGCGAGCCATCATAAACCGCCGCGTCATTTCAAGCAACTGCTGCTCCACCTTCCGGCGAAGCTCCTTCAGCGTCCGGGCGATAACGACTAATTGACGGCAAATCTCGTCGCGCTTCTGGCTCAGCAGTTTATGGCCTCGCACAGCCACCGCCTGCCGCCGCCGCAGACCCAGCAGTTCCATTCGTGTTGCGTTGACGGTTTGTTGAGCGGGCATCGCTTACGACTCCACTGAGGCAGCCTGTTCGGTCCGGTTTTTGCGGAATCGCGGCATATACTTGTCAATCAGTTTCGTGTCGATGCGCTTTAATTCGACGTTCTCAAACATACTGAGCAGCTCCCACCCCAGGTCCAGCGTCTGTTCCACTGTGCGATTTTCATAATATCCCTGCGAGATGTACCGCTGCTCAAACTGGTTGGCGAAGTTCATAAATTTCCGGTCTTCCTCCGACAGGGCCGCTTCGCCCAGAATGGTCGCCAGTTCCTGCGCCTCCTTGCCGCGGGCGTACGCCGCATAGAGTTGGTTATACAAGTCGGCGTGGTCTTCACGGGTCTTGCCCGGCCCGATGCCTTTGTCTTTCAGACGCGACAGACTCGGCAGCACATCCACCGGCGGAGCCACGGCCTTGCGGTGAAGCGACCGGCTCAGAATAATCTGACCCTCAGTAATATACCCCGTCAGGTCCGGCACCGGGTGCGTCTTGTCGTCTTCGGGCATCGTCAGCACCGGCACCAGCGTAATGGAGCCTTTTTTCCCATTCACACGCCCGGCACGCTCATAAACCGTCGCAAGGTCGGTGTAGAGGTATCCCGGATAACCGCGACGCCCCGGAACTTCCTTGCGGGCCGCGCTGATTTCACGCAGCGCCTCGCAGTAGTTGGTCATATCGTTAAGTACCACCAGCACGTGCATATCTTCCTCAAACGCCATGTACTCCGCGCACGTCAGCGCGACCCGCGGCGTGGCAATGCGCTCAATCGCCGGGTCGTTGGCCAGGTTGATAAACAACGCCGCTCGTTCAATCGCCCCGGTGCTCGTCAGGTCATTGATAAAAAATTGCGCCGCTTCAAAGGTAATGCCCATCGCCGCGAACACCACCGCAAATTGTTCGCCCTTGCCGCGGACGGTGGCCTGCCGGCAAAGCTGGGCGGTAATCTCGTCGTGCGGCAGTCCGGAGCCGGAAAAAATCGGCAGTTTCTGCCCCCGCACCAGCGGATTCAGTCCGTCAATCGTGCTGATGCCCGTCTGAATAAATTCATTCGGATAGTCGCGGGCGTACGGATTAATAGGATTACCGTTGATGTTCAGTTTCTTTTTAGGCAGAATCGCCGGTCCGCCGTCTTTCGGAACACCGATGCCGGTAAAGACCCTTCCAAGCATATCTTTTGACACGGCCAGTTCCATCGGCTTACCCAGAAATCGCACCGTGGTGTCGCGGACATTGACACCCTCGGTGCCTTCAAAAACCTGCACCAGCACCTTGTCGTTTTCGACCTGCAATATCTGACCGTGACGGAACGACCCATCGCCCAGTTCAATATCCACGATGTGTCCGTATTTGGCCTGCTCGACGCCTTCAACCAGCATCAGCGGCCCGTAAATTTTCACGACAGTCTTATATTCTTTCAGCATATCCTGCTCCCGCACCTGCGATTACTTTGTCTGAGACGCTGCTTCGACCGTTGACCCGCTGTACAGGGCTTTAATCTGTTGGTCAATTTTACCCCGGATGGCACGAATTTTCTCTTTCTCGGCGTAGTCGATATACTTGCACCGCGCGATGTCTTCCCGCACCGACAGCTTAAAGATATCCGCCGGCTCCACGCCGTTCTCAATCGCCGCAAGACCCTGCTGATGAAAATGCAGCACCAGCGAAATCATATCGTACTGCTTGTCGATGGGGCTGTAGGTATCCACCTTATGAAAGGCATTCTGATGCAGGAAGTCTTCGCGGATGCTCTTGGCCGTTTCCATCGCCATACGTTCCTTGGGCCCCAGCGCCTCGGCTCCGACTAAGCGCACGATTTCGACCAATTGCGATTCCTGCTCCAGCAGGTTCATCGCCTGCTGCATCATTTCCGCAAACCGATGCCCTTTGTCGGCGTCGGCAAAACAGCCGGGCAGATATTGTTTGTAAAACGAATAGCTCGTCAGCCAGTCAATCGCAGGAAAGTGCCGCTGCTGAGCCAGTCGTCCAATCAGCGACCAGAATACCTTGACCACGCGCAGCGTCGCCTGAACGACCGAATCGGACAAATCCCCGCCAGGCGGGCTGACCGCCCCAATAATTGAAAGCGAGCCTTCCCGTTGCGGACTGCCCTGACAAATGACGCGCCCCGAACGTTCATAAAATGAAGCGATTCGCGCGCCCAGGTACGCCGGATAACCTTCTTCGGCGGGCATTTCCTCCAGCCGCGTCGAGATTTCCCGCATCGCCTCGGCCCACCGGCTGGTGCTGTCGGCCATCAGTCCAACCGAATAGCCCATATCCCGGAAATACTCGGCGATGGTGATGCCCGTATAGACGGATGCCTCGCGGGCCGCCACCGGCATATCCGACGTATTGGCCAAAAGTACCACACGCTTCATCAGCGGCTCTCCGCTGTGCGGGTCTTTCAGTTCCGGAAATTCCTTCAGTACGTCGGTCATTTCATTGCCGCGCTCGCCGCAGCCGACATAGACAACAATGTCCGCCTCCACCCACTTGGCCAATTGGTGCTGCACGACGGTCTTACCCGTGCCGAACGGTCCGGGGACACAGGCCGTGCCGCCCTTGGCAATGGGAAAGAAGGCGTCAATTACACGCTGACCGGTCAGGAGAATCTGGTTGGGATCCAGACGCTGCATCACCCGCCGCGATTGACGCACGGGCCATTTCTGCATCAGTTTCAGTTCTGTCCGGTTGTCTTGGCCGCCGACAACGCCAATCGTTTCTTCGACGCTAAAATCGCCCTCCCGCAGGCCTTCAATTTTGCCGGATACGTCCGCCGGCGCCATAATTTTGTGCAGCACCAGTGTCGATTCCTGCACCTGGCCGATAATGTCGCCGGGCTTAATTTCCGTACCGTTCTGGACGGTGGGTTGGAAATGCCATTTGACGTCGCGGCGAAGCCCCGGAAGCGTGCTGCCGCGAAGAATAAAATTGCCCTGGGCCTTGACTAACTCATCCAGCGGCCTCTGAATGCCGTCATAAATACTGGAAATCAGTCCAGGCCCCAGTTCCACGCTCAGCGGCGCGCCGGTATTGACGACCTTTTCGCCCGGCCCGACGCCGACGGTATCCTCATACACCTGGATACTGGCACGGTCGCCGTGTAGTTCCACGATCTCGCCGATCAGGTTGTCGTTGCCGACGCGGACGACGTCGTACATCCGCGCACCGAGCATTCCCTCGGCCACCACGACCGGCCCGGCCACCTTAACGATTTTTCCGTTTTGCATCTCAGACATTGTCAACCTTTTTTCGTTTCTTTGGTTTCTGTCTATTTTCAATTTTCGATTGTCGATTGACGATTAGAAAACGAACGACAGGTTTCAATCGAAAATCGACAATCATCAATCGTCAATTCCTCATTGCAATATATTGATTCCCGTTGCCATCCTGAGTAGTCTGCCCAGCGATTCGGTCGCCACTCCTGATGGTTCGGTGGTAAACGGCACAACGACCACGCACGGCGTGACTCTTTTCTGCACCGTCTCAAACACCGTCTGCGCGTCCGCCGCGACATTCTCAGCCACAATGACCAGCGTATATCGCTGCTTGAGAATTTCCTGTGCGGCCCCAACGACCTTCTGTAATTCCGCTTCCACCGCAAACGTATCAATTCCCAGCGCCGCAAACGGCATCACAAAATCCGCACTTCCCAATACCGCCGCCTTGCCATCCATTTTTCAGTTCTCAGTTACCAACTCACAGTTATAAATATAATTTTCGATTGTCGATTTACGATTGACGATTGGAAAATGAATGACAAGTTTCAATCGAAAATCGTCAATCATCAATCGTCAATTCCTACCCGTGCCACGTCCCAAGCCGATTCAGAATCAATCCCCCAGACAGGAAGTTTTTCTTTCCTGCCAGAACCATTCGCACAGCCCGGATTTCCGCTTCCTTCATCAGAAAATACGCGATAATCGGCTGCGGCCCCGCGGCAATCTGGCTCGTGCTCTTCAAAAAACCCATCAGGTAATCCTCGCATTGCTGTTCCAGTTTCAGAAACGACTGTTCCGAACGCAGATAATGAACGCCTTCTTCGACGACCTCGCAGTAAGGCGTCACAAAAAACAGCGAACCCAGCGATTCGTATGGCGTCGTCAGTCCCTGAACGAATCGGTCCGTATCGACAAACCCGCCCTCGCAGAAAAACCCCGTCTCATCCCGCTCCGCGGCCTTGAGCCGAAGCATCGTCCGGAGGTTGTACAGGTCAACAAGGATGCGGGCTCGTGAAGCGCAAAAGACGCTTTTGAGCTGCTCCGCCCGGCGAATCTGCCAGGCAAATTCCATCTTATCTATCCCGTAATCAATCCAGCGGATATCCTTGTGTTCGTAATAGCCCAGCACGGCGGCCTCTACGGCGTCCTGCAGATGTTCGGGAAGATGCTCGTAGCTTTCCTGTCGAAGAACATCCTCGAATTCCTCGGCCGGCACATCCCCCTCGTCGCTGTAATCCAGCCCCAGCGGTTTTCCCGTCACCAGCCGGCGCAGCGCAAGACGCATATTGGCAAAATCCTCCCGAACCCGCAGCATCCGGACCAGTTCCCCGTCGTGCATCAGCTCGGCAAAAAGAATGCGTATCGCCCTTCGACGCTCCAGCAGCATTTGTTCAATCTGCGATTCGGTGCTGTCGGCGATAACGGTATATTCGGTGGAACTTGACAATTCCGCCGCCCCCGCAAAATCCGCCGCGCTGGCCATATCCGCCAGCAGCCCGCGACTCAGCATCATCGTTTCCAGCGCCCGCACCTTGGCGGTTTCATACATATATCGCCAGTCGTCCTCGCCGACCGGCGGATAACGATAAAAATCAGTCAGTGTTATTTCTTCAGACAATGGCATAAGGACAGCCCATCCGATTATTGAAACAATTCTGCGGCCAGAGCTATTTCCATTTCGTCACGTAATTGTCGAACCAATACATCAGTACTGACATTGATTCGCACCTTGCCGTCAGACAGGATAAAGCCGCTGCCGATGTCTTCACGCACCGGGCTCAGACGCAAACTGCCCCTGCCCTGCTGGCCCAGTTCATCATTGACCCGATTCAGAAATCCCTCGTTGATTCGGCTTTCGTTTTTGCCGACGATAACTTCTTCGCGTCCCGTCTGCACGGCCTCTTGCAGCAGCCGCTTCATCAATTCAAGGTATTCACCGTCGGCCATCCGTTCAATCCGCTGCTTAACGCGGGCAAATAATTCATCCAGAATCTGCGATTTGACTGCCAGCAGTTCCCTCGCGTTTTGCATCCGTGCTGCCGCCAGCAGCCGCGCCAGTTTGTCCCGCCCCGCCGCCTCGGCAAGCCGTTCAGTCTCCTGGCGGTATGCGCCCAGTTGTTCTTCCAGCCGTCGGTTCTCTTTCTGCGCCGTTTCGTCAGCCGCGGCCAGTATCTTCTCCGCCTCGGCCCACGCCTGTGTCAGAATTTTTTGTACTACCTGTTCGGCGTTCATACTCAACCTTAAATGGCCAATGGATTATTAACCATTATTCATCAATCATTATTCATTTCATTAGCCGCCGACCTTGATGCCCATCAGAATAATCAGCAGCGACGTCAGGAAACCCAGTATCGCATACAGCTCAACCATCGCTGCAAATACCACCCCGGCCTTGAACGCCAGTTCGGGACGCTTGGCCGCCATCATAATGCCCGCCGCGCCGGTCTTGCCCTGCAGGATGCCGCTCGTCCAGCCCGCGATGGCCACCGGCAGACACGCCGCCAATATCTGCAAACCCTGATACCACGTCACAGCGGCCACTCCCCCCTCGCCGAACATATTCAGCTTAATCATCACAAACAGCCCCACAACAAAACCGTAAATGCCCTGCGTACTGGGCAGCACCACCATCAGCATCAGTGACCCGTAGCGTTCGGGCTTCTCGCTCAAAACCGCCGTGGCGCTTTTAGCGGCAACCGTCAATCCAACGGACGAACCGATGCCCGCCAGAAACACCGCTAACGCCGCCCCCGTCAACGCAAACACCAATCCCATCATTTCCAGCATAACCCAAATCCTTTCTTTATAAGTTCACGTGTCTTCTTGGTTTTAAATCTTATCCGCCACAGGCGGATTCAATATTTTTTATCTTTTATCTTTGATTTTTTATTTTATCTGAACGTATTTATATTCTTTCCGCAACGGCACAAAATCCCGTCCGCCGCCGGTGAAAAATTTCGGGAAAAATTCCACAAACTGCAGCCGCATCGTATGGACAAACGCACCCAGCATCGACATCGCGATATTTAACAGATGAAACAAAACAAAAATTATCGCCCCCAGCGCCCAGCCGACATAAGGAATCGACGCGGCCAGCTTGACCAAAACATTGACCGCCATTCCAAAACCCGAACTGACCATACCCAGCGCCATTAGACGCGCGTAGCTGAGCGTGTCGCCCATATAAAAAACGGTGCTGAAAAGCTGATAGAATCCCAGCCCAAGCCGCTCACCCCAGCCGCCGTTGCGCACGGTAAACAGCAAAATCCCCAGCGAAGTAAAGAGTATGGCGATGCCGCAGGGTTTTGCCAGGCCCGCCGGAATCACCCCCCCTTTGGCAAGCCCCAGTCCAAGCAGACTGTTAAGATGAATAATCCAGACCAATTGGTCCCACGCCGCCGCCAGGTCTTTCTTGAACAGGTTGGCAAAAAACGCGATAAACAGGCCGCACTGAATCTGGAAATATCCCAGCCCAAGCGACAGCAGGAAAAACGTCATCGGCTGAGTCATCGGGTCAAACAGCATCATCTTCTGACGTATTCCATCCAGGGCCATTCGTACGCCGGAATTTTCGGGCAGAAGCGATGTTATCGCGTCGCCAAACCAGCTTCCTGTCAGCGCACCGGCCAGAAATGTAGTGATGGCGCAGACCAATAGCAGCCGGAATATCTTCTTATCGCCCTGAACTTTTTTCAATATCCACGCCAGAACGGCGATTAAAAACAAACCGTATCCGCCGTCGGCCACACACAGCCCGAAGAATATCGCAAAAAACGGCGCCAGAAATACCGTCGGGTCTATCGACGTCGGAATTGGCATTCCATACAGCCGCGTCACAGCTTCGAATGGCCGTACTGCCGGGGCGTTTTCAATGTCCACCGGAATTTCTTCGCCCTCAGCCGGCTCGATGGGGGCGATGTCCGCTCCGTCGAACGACTCAAGAATTTTGACTAATTGAGCGTAATCCTTCTTTCTGACCCAGCCTTCCAGAAAAACCGTGGTCTCGGAGGCCGGCGCGGTCGCCTCGGTTTGCTGGCGAATCAGCAGGTTGTGGCAGTGGTCCGACAGAATTTCCAGTTTCAGCCGTTCGTCGGCCAATTGCCCGGCGCTCTGCAAAGCCTTTTTTAATTCTGCATCAATCTCAGCCAGGCGATTTTGCCGCCGTGACAGATTTTCAGCGACGGTTCCCTCGATGCCCTCAAAACCGACCGGCTCAAATTCAAACAATCGCAGTATCTTTTGAATATCCTGTGCCGACTCTTTTATACAGAAGATTAAGCAGGGTTGCGCGGTCGCCGTGCCGCCGACGTTTTGCACCGCCGCCCCCGACTCCGCCAGTTCTTCGACAGCCGCCTTGAAATGCGCATTGGGCACGAGCCCCGCAAAACAAACCGCGCTCCTCAGTCGGCTAAGCTGTTCAACGGGTGTTTGCAATTCTCTCCACGGCAGAAGTTTTTGAATCTCCGCCCGGACGGTTTCGGCCTGCACATACAGTTTTTCAATAGTTGACCGGGCGTGTTCGGCCTTGTCCAGCAGCATTCGGCCCGAAACGCCGCCGACAATGTCCGCGTAAGTTCTTTTATCTATGGCAATCAGCGGCTGAAACATCGTTCGGCCGTCTTTGGTTTCGGCGAGTCCCTTCAGAAAAACCATCGTCCTCTCCAGCCGGCCGATCAGCTCTTCCATTTCTTTGGGATGTTTGATTTCCACTTCCAGCTCTGGCCATTCCTTGCTGACCATAGTCTGCTCGGCGTTGAGAATCTGGACAATCCCCGCATCCTGCAGAGCCGAAAGTATCTGACCCGCCTGGCTGCAGTGGGCGACAATCATCACTTTTTGCATTAGGCTTATCGCCATTATGTTATTCCCGCTTTTATTCGTCCTCGAAAAACAGAGAGTCGTCCTGAAATTTCACACGCCTTGAACCCGTATTTCGACTCTTTATATTTAGACGTGATTTTCAGTAAATATCTTTATTCCCGGAGTTTTGCCAGCACTTTGTTAACCGATTCATCCAGTCTGTTCCGGCGCCGGTTCGACAGACCGTCCCGTTGTGTTTTTCCCTCTGCGCCCAGTTCCTCCGCTTCCTGCCGGCCCTGTTGCTCGGCTTTTTCAGTTGCCTGCCGGATGGCGTCTCGACGCTGTTCCTGGGCCTGTCGCAAAAGTCCCTCACGCTGTCGTTTGGCCCCTTCGAGAACATCAGCGGCGTCGCGTCTGGCCTTTTCGACAATTTCCTTGGCCTGCTGCTCGGCTTGTTTGATTTGTCTTATCAGTTCCATTGTACTGTTTGATTGTCTGAACTTGTCTTTCCGAACCGATGGAATTCCTCTCTTGCGATTCGGGAAAAAGTATTATAGGGATTGTTGGACGCAAGTCCAGAAAAAACCGCACCGGAAATGAAAGGGCTACCGGGACTTTTCTTCGGGGATTAATCCCTTTTGTTCCATTGCCAGTAAAATCAGTTCCGTGATTTGTTCCTTGCTGAAAATGGAGTTGTCGAATAAAAGATGAAAAGCCGGCTGGCGGGAGCTCTGTTTTTCATAGATTTCCCGCAGATATTGACGCTGGGTCTCGACTTCTTCCATTCGGGCGGCGGCCTGCTCTTTGGAAAGCTGTTCGCGTATGCTGACCCGGGCGACGCGCCATTCTCTGGGGGCTTCGATTCGCACGCTCAGACCGTTGTTAATATCCACTGTCGCGGCGGTCCCGCCCTGACCGAGAATCACGGCGTAGCCCTCGAACGCCGCCGTGCGAACCATCAGCGTGATGCTTTTGCGGATTTCATAGCCGTTGGGAACATCGCTTCTCAGCAGTCCACGGAGAAAATCCCCCATCAGACTGGGCCTGGTAAGTTGTTCTTTTTCAAGAATTTCTTCCGTCAGCCCTGTATCCTCCGCCAGTTGTTTAAGCAGTTCTTTGTGATACAGCCGCCAGCGCTGCTCTTCATCCCGCTGGTTGAGTCTTTCCACCAGCATACCGGCCAGTTCAAGCCCGTCGCAGCCGTACTGACGGGAAATCGTCAGGTAAGGTCCGGGTTGTTTTTTCCGGACGACGTCGCCGATTCGTTGTCGTAGGTAAGAGGAAAGTACTGGCTTATCCATAACAGTCCTTCCCGAAAAAAATCCGATACCTGTTTCTCGCGACACCTAAAAACGTTATTTCGTTCACATCGGTTGCAAGCCTAACGACAAAAACAGCCTTTGTCAACGAAAACCCGCCCGAAAAACCATGACGGCAAAAAAAGAAAAAACAACGCGAATTGCTTTCCGGATGCCTTTCGCGTACAATGCCGCAAATGTGAAAAAAATACCGGTATGGATTGCAAAACAGGGAAACAATTGGTGGATTACCGCAATATTCTGATTATCAAGCCCTCTTCGCTGGGCGATATTGTCCACGCCCTGCCGGCGCTGGCCTCATTACAAGCCTCATTCCCCGACGCCAAAATCAGTTGGCTCGTGCGCAGACAATTTGCCCCGCTGCTCCAGTGCGTCCCGGGAATTGACGAGCTGCTTTTGTTTGACCGCAAAGGGTTGGGACGATGGTGGTATTCGCCGTCGGCGCTGGGGGAGCTGAGAAAATTTCTGACGCATCTTCGCCGAAGAAAGTTTGATTTGGTATTGGATTTACAGGGGCTTTTCCGCACAGCGTTTTTCGCGTACTGGACCGGTTGTTCCAGGAGGTTTGGAATGAGTGCCGCCCGCGAAGGCGCCGCATGGCTCTACACCCACCGGGTTTCGCCCAACCCGGTTTCGGTTCATTTGATTGACTATTACAATCGCATCATCGCCGAGGCGGGCGGAAAAGCGTTTTGTACTCAGTGTACGATTACGCCGCCGGATGCGGTGAGGATGTCCGTCCGGAACAAACTCGTCGCGGCGGGCATTTCAGACAAACCCTATGCGGTGCTGGTCCCCGGTTCAGCCCATCCGGAAAAGTGCTGGCCCGCCAGGCGATTTGCGAAAATCGCGGAAAAAATCACACAGGAATTAAACCTGCCGGTTATCGGCGCAGGAGCGGCACAGGAACATCTGCTGGTCGAACAACTCCAGTTGGAGGCGTCGGTGCCGATAGTCAACCTGGCGGGACAAACCGATATTCCCGAACTGCTTGCGCTCTTGAAAAACGCCCGTCTGGTCGTGTCCAACGATACCGGCCCAGGCCATCTCGCCGAGGCAATGAAGGTACCAACGGTACTGATTTTCGGACACACCAACCCCCTGCGGGTCGGACCTTACGGCAGACCCCAGGATGTGGCGGCAATCGACCCCCTCCGGCGAGGTTCGACAATTGAAAGTGAAAATCCCGCCTATGCCATTGCCAACGTCGGCGAACAACTTGTCTGGGAAAAAATTCTTCGGGTAATGCAAAGAACTGATTCTATAACTGCTCAAAAGCCCGCAGCGCCAGCGACGGGATAAAACAGAAGCGGAGCGGCGCAAGCCGCCCGATTAAATAAAAGCCTGGAACGTCGGCGACGGGATAAAAACTTCATAAGGAAATTTGACCGGTAAAAATGAAACTTCGAAGCAAAACCTTTTTTCAGAAACTGTTTCGCCCCGCCGTCGGCTTTATCAAATTCCGCATTTTGCATGTGGACGACACGCCGCAACGAATCGCCCGCGGCATAGCCGTGGGACTATGGATTGCCTTTACGCCGTTTTTGGGACTGCATATGGTTTTGGCTTTGACCCTCGCGGCTCTGCTGCGAGCCAATAAAGCCCTGGCGGTATTGTGGGTGTGGGTAAACAATCCATTCACATTACTGCCGATCTATGTTCCGGCATATCTGCTGGGACGGTTCCTCGTGGGACGATTCCATCATTCTTCCATCCTGCCGGAACAGGCGGGAGACCTGCTGGGCAGAATCTTTTCGTTCAGTCATATCTTGACCTGTCTGCATACCCCCGCCTTTTGGAAGGATATCGCAGTCGTGTTCGGAAAAATCGGTATAGAAATCACCGTCGGCGGTTTCGTCCTGGGCACATTGGCTGCGACAGCGGCCTATTTCGCCGCGTATTGGCTGGTGACAACCTATCGCGCCAAATCCGGACGACGACGCTTCCGCCTCAAACAACAATAATATTTAGCCCCGCCATTTTATCTCGCCATAGCTTTTTTAGCGACGGCGGATTATCGCGGGGGTTTACCTTTCAGTTTTAATTCTTTTTGCGTAGAGTCCTCCCGGCAGTTGCCTGATAAGCCCCTTCAATTGCAGACTAATGACGGCGGAATGAACCTGCCCCGCCGCAAAACCCGACTTGACGATAATTTCCTCAATATGCATCGGCTCACCGTCAAAACCGGCCAGAATCGCCTTCTCCGCAGCGGATAAATTCAGCCTCGCCGAATCAAACAAAGTCGTCTGTGCCTTCTCCTCGGCTTGTTGCGCTGCCTCGAATGTATGCGTTTTAAGCCCTTCTCCCACATAGCCCAGCGCATCAAGAATATCCTCAATCGAATCCACCAGCCGCGCCCCGTCTTTAATCAATCTGTGACATCCGCCATTCAGCGGCGAATCAATCTTGCCCGGCACAGCCATCACTTCCCGGTTGTATTCCAGCGACGCCCTGGCCGTCAGCAGCGCCCCGCTGTTATACGGTGCTTCAACCACCAGCGTCCCCAGCGATAATGCCGCGATGATGCGGTTGCGCGCGGGAAAATTCTCCGCCAGCGGCTCATACTCCATCGCAAGTTCGCTGACAACCGCTCCGGCCTCGGCTATCATCACCGCCAGTTTCTCATTTTCCGCCGGAAATACCTTCGCCAGTCCGCATCCCTCTACCGCAATGGTTCGGCCTTTTGCGCTTAGCGCACCGCGGTGAGCGGCCGTGTCAATCCCACGGGCCAAACCGCTGACAATGGTAAATCCCGCCGACGCCAGCAAATATCCAAAACGCGACGCCTGCTCCGAACCATACACGCTGCATCGCCGCGACCCCACAATCGACACCGACAAAGCGTCCGAACGCTCCAGCGTCCCCCGCACATACAACACCGGCGGCGGGTCATAGATACTCTTCAGCGCAGGCGGATACCGCTCATCATCCCAGTGAATCACAACAACCTTGTGCTTCTCAGCCAGTTCAATCTCTTTGGCGATGTCAAATTTATCCCGGCTGCGGGCGATTTTCTCAGCAGTGGCTTCGCCGATGTCCTCAACCCGAGCCATCTCCGCCACGGACGCGCAGAGTGCGTTTTCCACCGAACCGAATTGTTTAACTAAACGCGCAAATCGCACCGACCCCACTCCCTCGGCACGGGTCAGCCGAAGCCAGTGTTCAATCCCCTCCGAATGGCCGTTACGCCATACGACCGTCATTTCCGCTCCTTCACGAATGGATTATTTTTGTTTCTGCGTACAATATTTTCCAACAAAAGCCTTCCATTCGTTTGAACCGGACGGCGTATAGGTCTTCATCTCAAACGAGTTGGCAATAATTTTTCTGCCTTCCCAAATATCTCGGATGTCCCCCGCCGCCGCCGCCTGCATCAGAACATTCCCAAGCACCGTCGCCTCCACAGGCCCCGTGATGACGGTCTTGCCCGTCGCATCGGCGGTGAATTGATTGAGCAGTTCGTTTTTGGTCCCGCCGCCGACAATGTGCAGCGCCTCAATTTTTTTGCCGGAAAGCTCTTCCAGCATCCGCATCACCTGGGCATACCGCGCCGCTAGGTTCTCCAGAATCACGCGAATCATTTGTCCCTTGTCCTCGATTTGTTTCTGCCCGGTTTTGGCAAGGTACGCGTTGATTTTCTTCGGCATATCGCCGATGGCCATAAACTCCGGCTGCTCAATATTGATGACGCCCTGGAAAGGCTTGGCTTTCCCCGCCATCTCCGTCAGTTGACCATAATCCAGTTCCCGGCCCGCTTTGGCCCACTGCCGCCGGCACTCCTGCACTAACCATAACCCCATAATGTTCTTGAGCAGTCGAATGGTGTTCAGCACGCCGCCCTCATTGGTCATCTCCATCGCCAGACTTTTTTCATTGATGATGGCCTTGGGCGTCTCAATCCCCATCAGGCTCCACGTCCCGCTGGATAGATACGCCCAGTTCTTACCGCCGCCCGCCGGAACGCCCGCCACCGCCGAGGCCGTATCGTGCGACCCGGCTTCAACCACCGGAATCTGCGCACAGCCGAGCTTATCCGCCAGCTCTTTTTTCAGTACCCCGGCTTTGGTCCCCGGCATCACAACTTGCGGCAGAATCGCCCTCGGTAAATCAAGCGCATTCAGCAATTCATCCGCCCACTTCCCCGTGTTCATATCCATCATTTGCGACGTGCTGGCGATGGTGTATTCCGCCCCCGCAAATCCCGTCAGGGCATAAACTATCAAATCCGGCATAAACAGCAGCTTGTCCGCCTTGCCCACCACTTCGGGTTTTTGCATCTTGTACGCGAACAATTGATACAGCGAATTAAACTGCATAAATTGAATGCCGGTGCGCATATAGACCTTGTCTTTGGGGACAATCGCAAAAACCTTTTCCATCATCCCATTATTTCGGCTGTCACGGTAGTGATACGGGTTTTCCAGCAGCTTGCCGCCCTTGTCAATCAGCCCGAAATCCACGCCCCACGTATCGACGCCGATGCTTTTCATATCTTTACAGGCCGCCGCCGCCTTTTGGATGCCCGCGGTAATTTCATTTATCAGCTTGTCAAAGTCCCAGTGAAGTGAACCGTCCTGTTCAATCGGCCCGTTGGCAAAACGATGCACTTCCCGCAGCGTCAGTTTCCCCTTTTCCAGTTCCGCCAGCATCACGCGCCCGCTCTCGGCCCCCAAATCCACCGCTGCATAACCGCCTTGACTCATTGTCGCCTCCTGTATCATTTTGAATGTTTTAGGCAACCTTTACATTAAACAAAAGCGCGGCGGCGCCCTTGTCCCGACCGAAGGGGGAAAGCCGCCCGATTTGTTCAGGGCAAAAAGGGGTTGCCTGACCCTGAATAAAATCGAATGTTTAAAAGCTCCCTTTACTTTTAAAGGAAAAAGGGTAATCGGAAAACAAAAAAAGTACAACCCAAAAGTGGAAAACAACGGGTGGGGTGGGCTCTTAGCCCACCGAATTTCTATTTTTCCTTTAGCCGACACGCTCTTATAACCCCGATCCGCTCCGCCGTAAAAACCATAACTCATTTCTAATAAATAAGTTACGTGATTTCCGCAAAGACGGAAATTTTCTCTGGACAACACCAAAAGAAATTGTTAGTTTGTGAGGCTCTTGAACGGAACAAGGGTTAGCTCCGCCCCGTGGCAAATAAAAAGCCGGGAGCGTAAGCGACCGGATAAAGTTATTTTGAATTTTAAGAAATCGAGGTTTCAATATGGCACATAAAAAAGGACAAGGTTCAACACGAAACGGTCGCGACAGCAACCCAAAGTTTTTAGGGTTTAAGGTCACGGGCGGTCAGGTGGTAATTTCCGGCAATATCATTTTGCGTCAGCGCGGCACAAAATTCTTCCCCGGCCTTAACGTCGGTATGGGCAGGGACCACACAATTTTCGCCACGCGCGATGGCATGGTTCAGTTCGCCGGCAGACGCATCAACGTCGTCAAAGCATAAAATCATTTACACCCAAAACTTCAAAGGCGGCCAGCAGGCCGCCTTTTTTATTGTCGCTTTTCTCTGGTCTCTCTTCTCTTGTCTCTGGACTATTCAATACTTTCGGCTTCGCAGAATCGACACCAGCAGCCAGAAGCCCATTCCCATCGCCGTAACATACCCCAGAATGCCCAGGGCCTGAAGGCTGATGAGTCCCAGCACGTTGCCCTGCTGTGCCACCAGCAGACTGGACCCGACCAATAACGCCGCAATAATCACCGCAAAGCTGATGCGGTTGGAGCTGTTGTCCAGCGTCTGTTCCAGTTCTTCCAGATGTTCGTGTTGGATATGGATTTTGAATTGTCCTCTGCGGAATTTACTGATAATCGCCGCCGCGTCCTCCGGCAGTCGTCCCGCCAGCTCGCTCGCCCCCATCGCCGCCTTTTTCATCTGGTCGAACAGGTTTTTCGGGTTGACCTGTTCCAGTGCGAATTTCCGCGCGTAGGGTTTCAGACATTCAATAATCTGGAAGTCCTCATCGAGCGACCGCGCGAACGATTCAATCGTCATCAGGCTCTTGAGCATCAGCGTAAAATCCCGCGGCGCGCCGAGACGATGCTTTCGAATCACGTCAAAACCTCTGCTCAATGCCTCGCGAAAAGGTATATCCTTCAGAGGCAGCCCCGTGTAGGCGTTGAGAATCTCTTCAATATCCCGCACTAATTCCGCCGGGTTGGCCTGTTCGCCCAGCACTTCCGCACGCTCCAGCCCGTGGACAATCCGCCAGACGTCGCCGTCAACAATCGCCAGCACAATATATTGCAATAAGAGCCTGTCTTCGCTGGTCAGTTGTCCGACTTGTCCGAAATCCAGCGGCGCAAGGACATTGTCCGCCATCACCAGAAAATTCCCCGGATGCGGGTCGGTATGGAAAAACCCACAGTCAAACACCTGCTTCAGGACAAAATCCGCCCCCCGCCGTGCAATCAGTTTCAAATCCATCCCCGCGGCTTCGAGTTTATCAATCTGCGACGGCTTTATCCCCTCGATATATTCCATCGTCAGCACGCCTTCGGAACAGTATTGCTCCAGCACCTGCGGAACGTGTACCGTTGTATCATCAGCAAAATTCCGCCCAAACCGCTGCTGATTTCGCCGTTCGTTGGCCAAATCGGTCTCCTTGTTGACCGCATGGGCGAGCTCACGCACCATCCGCTGCGGGTCGAACGCCTCGGCCCCGGCAAAACGCCCCTTCGCTAATCGCGCCAAATCCCGCAGAATCTCCAGCTCCGTCCCAATGGTCTTGACAATATCTGGCCGACGCACCTTGACGACCACTTCCACGCCCTCTTTGGTCCGGGCGCGATGAACCTGCGCAATGCTCGCCGCTGCAATCGGCTCAACATCAAATCGTTCAAAGACATCCTCCGGATACGCCCCCAATTGACGTTTGATTTCTTCGCGGATACGGGGATATTTTTCCGGGCTGACCCGGTCCTGCAATAATTCCAGTTCCGCGATAAACTCCGCCGGCAGCAAATCCGGCCGCGTGCTCAGCAATTGTCCCAGCTTGACAAACGTCGGCCCAAGCTCCTCCATCGCCAGCCGCGCACGACGCGCAAGACTCACCTTCGCCATTTCCTGCCGCGCCGCCGGAGAAACGCCCTTCGAGCCAAGCCCGACCTTCAAATACCGCCCCACCAGCCCCGCCAGTTCCTCAAAGCCGTACTTCATCAGCACAGCCATAATATGACGGTACCGCTGCAGCCGCGCAAACGCTCGCCGAATTCCGCCAAACAACTCCAGCAAGGTTATTTCCCTTTCGAAGCCAGAATCTGGTCGAGTTTCTGCTCAATGCGTTTGATGTCTTCTTTGGTCGCCAGTGGATTGGCCGCAATCGCCTTCTTCATCTGCTCGGAAATGAGTTTTCCCATATCCGCGCGGGTCTTTTCCGCCGATTCCAGCAATTCCTTCACAAAACCACTCTTGTGTTCGCGCTGGGCCTCGCCCTTTTTGACATACTCGTCAAAAATCTGCTCTGCCTTTTCCCTGGTCATCGACATCGCCCCCAGCCCCGCCAGAAATAACTTATCTAATGTTTCAAACATACTCGGCTCTCCTGCAATGATTTGGCGTGAATCAACCGCAACGGACTATCCTTTGCGATTTTGTAATGATTATATCAGAAAAATCATCCCCGGCAAGTCTCGATTTCCACACCATTTTTTGCGACTCTCAGGCAATCCTGGAAAATTCCTTTGAATCCGCCGTTGTTCTCGTGTATAATGACAAACCTCTTTTATCGGGGTCTTTATCTCGAACAACGGTTCATACAAGAAATGATTGGATGGTTGAGCAAAAGGCGGAAATAATGAACCTTGGCGTCATCCGATGGATAATTTCCGGATATGTATTCTTATTGGGTTTGGTCTTAGTGCAAAACGCACACTCGACTTTATTTGCCGACCCCAATACGACCGCATCCGACCCTGATATGTTGGCGTTTGAATCAGTATCTTCCTGCCCAGACCCGAACACTTCTTCCACGTCCAACAACCCCATCCCCGGCACATTGGCCCTCAATTGGCTGTATCAGGGCAAAAAACCGCCCACCCCTCTCGTTGGACAGGAGAATATATCGTTTCACACAGCAGTCTATCCCTGGCCGTATTACGCCTATGACCGCGATGGGCATTTTGCTGCTCCCTGGCTCTATCGGCCGTGGGATGGATATGATTATTGGCGGTGGTACAGAGATGACTTTACATATCCAATTAATTATGCCGAGGTTCAGATAAAACTGGACGCACAGACGAGTCTTCACTTCGGCAGCTATTTCCTCTCCGACCCCCTCTTCAAACCATAAAAAAATCCAACAGAAGCGCGGCGGCGCACTTGTCGCGTCGTAGTGCAACGAAGACGGAAGCCGCCCGATAAGTTTGGACTTTGGTTTCGTGTTTTGGATTTTAACTTTTCACTTTGAAACGTGTGCCACCGTCAAACTCCGTTTGGCGGTGTTGTCCGTGTTTTGTCATTCCGGGCTTGACCCGGAATCCAGAAGATTTTGTTAAATATTCTTGATTATACGAGACTATCCTTAGTTGCTTTTGATTTTTGATTTTTAATCTTTGACTTTTTACGGGGTGCCCCTTAGGGGCGGAGGGGTCAAATCCTCAAATCCGAAATCCTTCTGCGCCCAAACCGTCGGCCCTGCCGACGGCATACCTGCCCCCGCGAAGGCGGGGGTTTAGCCCCGGCCTCCGGCCGGGGGTGCAAACGCAAGGTTCACTTCTTTGCCTGCCCTGCCTGTGGTGAGCTTGTCGAACCGAGCTTGTCGAAGGGCACCAATTTTTTTATCGCGTCGAAGTCTTGACGAAGACGGACGCCCAATTCATTTTGCTTTTTCTTCTGCTCATTGATGGTTGCCAACATCGTAGCCGTTTTTCCTTTGAATCTCAAGACAAAAACAAACTTCCCGACAGGTAATATCCTCTTCCCCCCCCATTTTCCCCTCTCGTTTCTCTTAAATGTAAAGGCAGTTTTCCCGCGGTTTTGGGCGGACGCCAGTCCGCAAGGAGAAGGCTTTCTGGGCTGGCACAAAAA
>CAZWMN010000044.1:0-21223 GCA_964635075.1 uncultured Pirellulales bacterium
AAACCGACAACCCCCTTTGAATTTCAAAAACACCCCCAAATTTCATCGTAGAGATTATTTGTCGAGAATTTTCCGTATTTTGCCCCTGTTAATACGATTTTGCTCCATGGCGGAACATTATAACAACTCTCGACGGCGAAGTTTATATTCAATCAGCTTTCCCCGCTTTGTCCGGGCCCTTTCCAACAGCTTTTCGATGGCTTTGGCGTCCCGGGCGGCAACTGCTTTTTTCATCAGCGTCAACTGCCGTATTAGCCGGTCGATGCCAGGGGTGATATTGCAGCTATTCGTCAGCAAAATATCCGTCCACACATCCGCCGGCCCGGAGGCCAGACGAGACGTATCAATAAACCCCCTGCCGGAAAACTTCATATCCTCAAAATCGCTGGCGTTGACCAGGGCGACGGCGGTAATATGCGACAGATGGCTGATCAGGCCATAAATTCGGTCGTGCTTTATTGGATTCAGCGTCTCAACTTTACATCCGAGGGCGGTCCAAAATGATTTCAATAACCCCACAGCCTGTCTGTGGGTTTTTGGTGTTTGAGTCAAGATACACAGGGCCGCAGCCAACAGGTCGTCGCGGGCGTATTCTACACCCCGTTTTTCCGAGCCGGCAATAGGATGGGAGCCGACAAAATAAACATGACTGGGCAGTGTCTTTTGAGCCCATTGATGAACAAGGGTCTTGGTGGATCCCACATCTGTAACGATACACCCGCTTTTCAAAAACGGCTTGATTTGACGAAAATAGGCCTCAAAAGTCATTATCGGCGTTGCCAATATCACAATATCCGCCTTCGTGACGGCCTGGTCGAGCGTCTCGGCTATCTTATTGGCGACATCAAGCCGACGGGCTTTTTTGCGGGTGGACTCCCGATGGCTGAAACCAACAACCAAAACATTCGGAAACGCCCGCATTACTGCCATTGTAATGCTGGCCCCCAAAAGCCCCATTCCAATTACACAGACCTTCTTCAACTCGTTTATCTTAAACATCTTAAGAAATTCTCCATAGGACCATCGAATCTTCAAGAAAGTACATCCAACAAACTGCTATGTCAAATTTTTTCTTTCTTTGGCTGGAAAGAATTGTTATAGTGTAGGGATAAAATCTCACATTTACGGAGATAATGTGTCTTGTAATCATTTCTGTCGCATCCTTGGAGTGGGCAGAATTTTTTTACATTAGGACATACGAGGAATATAATGCCAGCTATGCCTGTTATAGATACGAAACTCACCGTGACAGTCTATTTGCCATTTGAGGATGAGGTCGCTCGACTCGACCGGCAGATAGAGGAACTGCACCAGCAAGACCAGTCTATGCAGGGGCCTAACGCCCCAGAGATTCGCCGGCTCCAGAAAGAGCAGACCCAGCTTTTACAGAAGATTTATTCCAATCTGACGCCCTGGCAGACGGTGCAGGTCTCCCGCCATCCCCAGCGGCCTCTGCTCACCGATTACCTGAACCTGATGTTCAAGGATGTCCGCCAGCTCCACGGTGACCGCTGCTTTGGCGACGATAAGGCGATCATCACAGCGCTGGGACAAATCGGGCGTGAAAAGGTAATGGTCATCGGCCAGAATAAAGGCAAAGACATCAAGGAAAAAGTCGCCTGCAACTTCGGCTGTGCCAATCCCGAAGGCTATCGCAAGGCCCTGGCCAAAATGAAGCTGGCCGAAAAATTCGGCCTGCCTATTATTACGCTCATTGACACGCCCGGCGCCCATCCCGGCATCGGAGCCGAAGAACGCGGTCAGGCACAGGCCATCGCCGTCAACCTGATGGAAATGTCACGGCTGCGCGTGCCCATCATCTGTGTCGTTATCGGCGAAGGCGGTTCCGGCGGCGCGCTAGGCATCGGCGTCGGCGATAAACTGGCGATGCTGCAATACTCGTATTACTCGGTCATTTCGCCCGAAGGCTGTGCGGCGATTCTCTGGCACGACGGCTCTCAGGCCCCACAGGCTGCCGAAGCCTTGAAGCTCACCGCTAAAGATTTGCAAAACCTGAAACTCATCGACACGGTGATCGCCGAACCTCTCGGCGGCGCACACCGCAACGTCCACGATACGGTTTACAACGTCGAACAGTTCATCCTTAAATCGCTGGCGGAATTAAAACGAATCAAAACCGATACGCTGCTGGAAAGACGATATCAGAAACTCCGTTCCTTCGGCTCCGCCTGCGTCGAGCTTTCCCAATTAAAACCTCAAGCGATGGATATGGCCATCCCCCAAAGACTCTCCGCCAAAGCACAAATCGAACAGGCCGCCGAAGCACCAGTCGAAACACGATAAACTCTTCTCCTGCTCTATTTTTCGGGCGGTCTGCCCGAAAAATCGGGGTGACTGGATTCGAACCAGCGGCCTCCTGGACCCAAACCAGGCGCTCTAATCCAAACTGAGCTACACCCCGCATTCCAAACCTTAACTATACCTATTTCCTCCAAAAAAAACAAGCTTGGCTTTCTAACTCTGAAAATCGGGTTCAAACAAACCCGCCTGAACACTGATTTGAGGTTTTGAAATGTGGCAGGATTCTGAAACTATATCATTGTTCTTACAGCCGCAGATATGGACTGAAATGCCAAACCGCTGCGCTATGTTTTTAACTTTCGCATAACCTTCGCTTCGCAATGTGCAGGGAAGCGCCAAGCCGGTTGAATTACAGATTCCAATTTTGATCCTGTTGCCTGTTTTATAGGGGTCGAGAATTTTTGCAAGTACCCTTTTGTCGGAGATATTCGATTCCAAACTTTTTCTGATTGCCGGCCGCAAAAAAAGATAGCTGACGGCCAGTCGTTTTACCCCTGCATTTGCGATTTCGCCGCAGAGATTTTCTATTTGCGTTTCAGAATCCGTGAACCCATATATTAAAGGGTCCGCCCGAACAGCGACATCCACATTCAGTCCGGTCATCACTTTTACATTTTCAATCCTGTCGGCTACAGAGGCTGCACCGGGTTCAAGAATTTTCCTTATCCCCTCATCCGCACAGGCAATGCCAATCTGTCCGGATACAATGTTTCTATGCCTTAAAAACAAATTTAAAAATCTTTCCTGTATTTTTCCTTTGGTGACAAATTGCACTCCGACATTCTTATTCAGCAGCGGTTTCATCAATGCAAAAGAGCAATCAAGGATTTCCTTTACCGGCTGAAACGGGTCGCATGACGGACAAAAATAGACCGCATAAGGCGGCTTACGCTTACGAGCCAATTCCGTCAACAGCTTTTCCACAAGGTTGACGTAAACGGTCATTGTGTTATCCCCGGGATAAATGGAATATCCTTTGGAATAACAATAGATGCAATTATGTGAACATCCCGCCGAGATATTAATCGTGGGGATTTTAGCCAGACACGGCAATGAAGAAGGCGTCAGTACCTGAGATTTTTTTTCGACCCATAACAGTTTCATTTCAGCAACTTCCCCGGCAACATCTGCTTATATTTCTCGCCGATGGTACAAATTACTCACCCTTGTCGATTCCAAGGTGGTAATTCATGGTGTTCTTGAACAAACAGATCGAGCAATTCATTTTCAATCCTTCTGACGCTATCTTCAGGATGAATGCTCCAAGCTATTTCGACATTGTGGTAATCTTCCATATTTAGAAATTGATGTAGCCGTTGACTTGTGAATTGGGTTGGTCCCGGTTTGATATAAAACTTCAGTCTCTGCCGTAGTGTGCTTTTGCAACTGCCTATGTATAATATGTCAGTTTCACCTTTTAACCTGCCAAATTGGTTTTTATGTCGAAACACATAAAGGCCGGGCTGAGATGGAAATTGCTCGAAAGAGGTTGCCCACGGTTGCCACGCAGTGAATTTTAATGATTCAAAAACTGAATGGGCTGAGTCCATATCGTCTCTCATTATGGTTTTAAGTTTTGTCTGGCTTATTCGATAAAATATTGCTTATTCGTAGCTACCTTAAAATTACTCAGATAAAAATTGCTGCTTTCGATCAGTCAGAACAATTTGTCTGTATAACTAAGCTTTTTACGGACATTTTCATCATAATTTGCCATGTTGTCTAATATAGCATGTCCTATGTTTTTTATACAATCGTTTTTGAAACGACTAAAACATTTCCTCTGCCGCAAATTAAACCACGGATTTCCCTCGACTCCGTTCAGGACAGATACACCCTGTGGCTTTAATATGTCGCCCTGCGATCTGGGAGAATTATTCTCAACCAGGATGGTTGAACTACGTTAATTTTATAATTCTTGCTTTGGATGTCGGAAATTGATATACTGTTCGGCCAAAGGCCGAGAGAAATGCAAGAATACAGGTATGCAGGGATACAGGAAGAAAGGCCGAGAAATAAGAGTTTATTTCGTCTTTCGGCGGATAAAAGTGGATAACAAGGGTTTGATATAATGAAAAAACTTCTCACCGCAGCGCAGATAGTACAAGTCCTTGGTCAAATGCTTGAAAAAATTCTGCCGGATGTGCCAAAAGACAAAAACTTCGCCGTTATCGGCATTCGCAGCCGGGGAGAAATCCTGGCCCAGCGGCTCAGTGCCGCCCTTTCCAAAAAAGTCGGCTGGGAAATCCCGTGCGGGACGCTGGATATATCGCTGTACCGGGATGATTTTAATACGCCGCAGGCCGCGGCTCAGGTCAAAGTGCAGACGACGGAAATCCCTTTCTCCATCGACCGCAAGTTCATTCTGCTGGTGGATGACGTGCTGCATACGGGCCGGTCGGTGCGGGCGGCGATGGATGCGCTGACGGATTTGGGAAGGCCGAAAAAGATGCGCTTAGCGGTGCTGATTGACCGCGGTAATCAGGAATTGCCCATCCGGGCTGATTACGTCGGCATCTGTACAGATGTGCCGCTGGAGCAGTTCGTCAAGGTCTATCTGACCGAAAGCGACGGGAAGGAAGAAGTAGTGGTTGAAAAAAATTCGTAGTTCATAGAACGGAGCGTATGGATACGAAATTTCAATGGCGGCATAAACACCTCATCGGGCTGGCGGAGTTGAGCCGGCAGGAAATCGAATTTATTCTCGATACGGCCAAGGGCTTTGAAGAATTCAGCACACGCTCCGTCAAAAAAGCCCCGACACTGCGCGGCAAGGTCGTGGTCAATATGTTCTTCGAGGACAGCACGCGGACGCGCAACAGCTTTACGCTGGCGGCCAACCGGCTCAGCGCCGACGTAATTGAATTTACCAAAACCTCCAGCTCGGTCAATAAAGGCGAAACGCTGATTGACACAGCCCGCAACCTCGAGGCGATGGGCGTGGATATTGTGGTCATCCGACACAGCGCAGGCGGCGCCCCGAAACTGCTTAGTCGAAGCATCAACGCCTGCGTGGTCAACGCCGGCGACGGTTATCACGAACACCCCACCCAGGCGCTGCTGGACGCATACACCATTCGACAAATCAAAGGTTCATTGGATGGGCTGACCATGGGTATCGTCGGCGATATTGCGCATTCGCGCGTGGCGCGGAGCAATATCTATGCGATGACTAAGCTGGGGGCCCAAGTGATTCTCATCGGCCCGCCGACGCTGATGCCGGGCGGAATCAGCCAACTGGGCGTGCGCGTCTCGCATAACCTCGATGAAGTGCTCGAAGAACTGGACGTTATCAATATGCTGCGCATCCAGTTTGAACGGCTGGGCGGCAACCTCTTCCCGTCGGTGCGGGAGTATTCGCACTTCTTCGGCCTGACCGTTGACCGAATGAAACGCGCCAAAAAGGACATTCTGGTGATGCATCCGGGGCCGATTAACCGCGGCGTGGAAATCGAATCGGAAGTGGCCGACGGCCCCAACAGCGCTATCCTGCGGCAAGTATCCAACGGCCTGGCGGTGCGGATGGCGACACTGTTCTTAGTCAACCAGGCGGCCGCGCTGCAAAGTTAAAATTAAAACCCAAAACCGAAAAAGTTCATAATTCGTAGTTCTCAGACAATATGACGACGAGAATACTGATTAAAAACGGGCGGCTGATTGACCCGGCCAATAACGTGGACCGGGTGACGGACGTGCTGATTGAGGGCGACCGCGTGTCGCATATCGGGCCGGTCAGCGCATGCGATGCACAGGTCATCAATGCTTCGGGCAAAATCGTCTCGCCAGGTCTGATTGACCTGCATGTGCACTTCCGCGAGCCGGGGGACGAAGAAGAAGAAACCATCGCATCCGGCTCGGCTGCGGCGGTGGCCGGCGGCTTTACTTCCGTCGTCTGTATGCCCAACACCAACCCGGCCGTCGATGAGGCCACGGCGGTGGAGTACGTCCATCGTATGGGCAGACAGGCCCGCAAAACTTATATCTATGTGATGGGGGCCATCACCAAGGAACGGGCGGGCAAAGAACTGGCGGAAATCGGTCTGATGAGCCAGGCCGGCGCTATCGGCTTCACCGACGACGGCGACGGCGTGCAGGATGCCTCGATGATGCTGCGGGCAATGAAATATGTCTCGATGTTCGACCGCGTCATTTGTCAGCACTGCCAGGATGATACGCTGGCCGGACCCGGCGTAATGAACGCGGGCTACTGCTCCACCGTGCTGGGGCTTCCGGGAATCGACCCGCTGGCCGAAGAAATGATGCTCTGGCGGGATATACAGCTCGTGCGAAAATGCAGTTGCAGATACCACGCACAGCATATTTCCACCGCCGGGTCGGTCAAAATTATCCGCGAGGCCAAACAGGCGGAACTGCCGGTCAGTTGCGAAGTATCGCCGCACCATCTGCTGCTGACGGAGGATAGGGTCTGCGACTACGACACGAATTACAAGGTCAACCCGCCGCTGCGAACGCAGGCGGATATCGAGGCGCTGCGACAGGCCGTAAAGGAAGGGTTGATTGACGCACTGGCGACCGACCACGCGCCGCATCTGCGAAGCGAAAAGGAACTGGAATTCCTGGCCGCTCCCTTCGGCATCGCCAGCCTCGAATGTGCCCTGCCGTTGTACGTCAAGGCGCTGATTGAGCCGGGGGTCATAGATTGGCCGGGAATGCTGGCAATGCTGACCCATCGGCCGGCTAAAGTGCTGGACGTGGAAAAGGGCCGACTGGGCGTAGGCGACCGGGCGGACGTAACCATTATCGACCCTAATGCCGAGTGGACCATCGACGCGGAAAAATTCGTCTCTAAGAGCCGAAACTGCCCCTATCACGGCTGGAAAGTCAAAGGCAAAGTCGTCGGCACCATCGTCGCCGGTGAAATTCGCTGCTCGGCGGCGTAAAAAAGAATCCCTCCATGCCATTTTTGATTGACGGATATAACCTGCTAAGGGCGGTGCAAAAACAACTCGAACAGGCTGAGTTTGCCGAGGCTGAGTTGTGTCTATTGCTGCGCGAATTTCTGCGGCGCGCCCGGCAGCGTGGAACGATTGTATTTGACGGCATCGGGCCGCGGCAAAAAGAACACTTACAGGGGGCGGGGGCACTTCAGATTGTTTTCTCCGGACGGGCTATCGAAGCCGATGCGGTCATTGAACGATTGATTGCGGAAAATACCGCGCCGAAACGATTGGCCGTTGTCAGCAGCGACCGGCAGATTCTGTCGGCGGCCAAACGCCGAAAATGCCCCGGCGTAAAAGTCCTGGATTTCTGGCGGCAGGTTTGTCTGACTGTGGAAAAGGAAACGCCCATTCGAGAACCCCAAGAAAAACAACGCGGCATCAGTCCTGCGGAAACGGAACTATGGCTTCAGAAATTTGGGCTGGGAAAAAAACGAGGTTTATTACAAAAGTCCTGATGGGTATGGATTTCTTATGAATAAAAACAGCTATAAACTCAACCTGGATTATCTGACGGATAACATCGCCCGGCATATGCACCGACGGTTTGTCCGGCTGCGGGCCGATTGGAACGTCTCCGGAGCCATTGAATCACTGCAAAAACAGGACCTCAGTGAACAAATTGTCTATCTGTACGTGGTTGATGACGAGGACCATCTGCTCGGCGTGGTTCCGGTGCGGAATCTGCTCTCGAGCGGGCCGGAAATGCAAATCCGCGACCGAATGACTCGAAACGTGATTACAATCTCCACAGACGCGACATTACAGCAGGCGGGGGATATTTTGCTGAAATATAAATTACTCGCCGTGCCGGTGGTGGACGAACAGAACCGAATCGTCGGAGTGGTCGATTTGAATCATTTTACGGAAGATACGTTATCCATCAGCCGAAAAACCCAGTTGGACAGCATCTTCCAACTGCTGGGTCTGCATATCAGCCTCGGTCGGCAGGCGTCGGCGTGGATGATGTTTCGGGAACGGTTCCCGTGGCTGCTGTGGAATATCGCCAGCGGGATTCTGTGCGCTCTGATCGCCAGCCGGTACGAACTGCTGATCCAGGAGATTGTTCTTCTGGCGATGTTTATGACGGTGGTACTGGCGCTGGGCGAAAGCGTAAGTATGCAGGCAATGACTATCACTGTGCAGCGGCTGTCGGCGCGGAAATTTCAGTGGTCGTCGGTGATGTCTTCATTGCAGCGAGAACTGTCCGCGGCGGGACTGATAGCGGCCGGCTGCGCGATCCTCCTGTCCGCGGCGGCAATGGCCTGGAAAGGACACTGGATACAGGCTGTCGCAGTAGGCGCCAGCGTAATCCTGTCCATCCTGACAGCCTGTATTCTGGGGGTTCTGGTCCCATCGCTGATTCGCGCGTTGCGAATCGACCCGAAAGTAGCCGCCGGTCCGATTGCCCTGGCCTGTACCGATGTATGTACTCTGCTGTACTACTTTAACATGATGAACATCATCGCCGGTTAGTTCCAAAATGAAAAATCAAAATCGCAAACGACCCAAAGGACCGAAGAATTTCCCGGAGGACGAATCAAAACACAACCCTGTGCAGTTTTTTCCTATAGGGTCATATATTGTTCAAAAGGTCCGATAATATTTCTGCCCTGTCTTATTTTGAACCCCTCCGATGGGAATCCGGCAAAAGTCTGATTAAAAAGCAGGTCTTTTGTGCCGACAAAATAGAATAAAACCTGATTTACGGATACGACTGTATAAAATCAGGCGATATCAAAATATCGAAAAGCATTTGAAAAGCCGACCAGCCGGGTTTATATTGAATTATTATCCATCATCGAGTTGTTAAAATTGAAGAATACTTCTTTATGGCAAAAAATAAAATACTTATAGCTCTTATTCTCCTGTTATGTGCAGCGATATTTGCCCTGGTCATCGCAGGCGAAAACACCCCAAAAGCGGGCAAGCCCCCCGTTTCAAACGAACCCAATCGACCGGAAAACACCTCTGCGCAGAGCCAGGCCAAACCGGACTCTTCCGCCTCGAAAAAAGGGGATTCTTCTGAGGAAGAAAACCCTCTGGATCTGCCCAAAGAATCCCCCCTGCCGGCATTGTACAAGGCCTGTGAAGCCGTTTTGGGGCAGTATGTCAACGATAACGGAGACGTCAATTACTCGCTGCTTCGCCGAAAACGATCCGAACTGTATAACGCCGTCAAGATTCTCGAGACCGTACACCCCGCCCAGATTCTGGTGATGAGCGATGCGGAAAAACAGGCCTTCTGGATCAATGCCTATAACCTGTGCACCCTCAAACTGATTATCGACAACTACCCCATCGAGCCCAAATGGTATATGATTTTATACCCCGACAACAGCATTATGCAGATATCCAATCCGTGGACGAAGAACTATTTCAAGATTCAGGGGCTGGAATACAACCTGTATGAAATCGAACGGGAACTGCTGCTGGGACGGTTTAAGGACCCGCGCATCTGCTTTACACTGAGCTACGCCAGCCGGGGCGGGGCATTTTCACGCAAAGAACCCTATCGCGCCGAAACGCTCAATGAACAGCTCGACGAGCAGGTGCGAAAATACCTATCCAGCCCGCGGGGTCTGAGATGGGACAAGTCCAACAACTTCCTCTATGTTTCCACCCTGTTCAATATGTACCGCGACATCTTTCTGGAGTCCAAATACGCCGAGATTAAAAAATTCCGCCATCGCAAAGATGAAGAAAGAGTATGGCTGAATTTTTTGGTGGATTATCTACCCCCGGAACAAAAAAATCTGCTGGAAACCACAGACTACACATTCAAGTTCATTGATTATAACTGGAACCTCAACGAGTTTTCCACGCCATAAATGGCGGAGCAAAATTTACTTTTCCGTGATAAAAGTGATTTTCTTCGCCCCCAGACGGTACAGCACATCATAGACCTTGACCACATAATCCCATTGGACGGCATTATCGCAATGCAGTTCAACACCCTGTTCGACAAGATTATATGACGAAGCGACAGCCGGAAACCGTCTGCTCAACTCGGCCAGATTCGCGTCGATTGCACCGGGGTGCAGAATGATTTTGTCCGCTTCGGCGAGAATGACTTCACATCCATTGTCCGCCGCTTTGATGCGGATGGATAACGGTCCTTTGGATACGGGCTGCGGCGCACCGACGGCAGGTTTTGGCAAAGCCACGTTCAGATGCGATTCGGGCTGTCTGAATCTGGCGGTGAGAACAAAAAAAGTCAGCAGCAGAAAAATGACGTCAATCATCGCCGTCATCCGAAGTCCCATACCGGGGCTTCCGCGGCGTTTTAATCCCGTCATCACACGACCGGCCAGGCCGCTTTGTGATACCTGCTGTCGCATACGGCTCCGCAAAACCTTAAACCGACGCAGATTTGACCGCCGTCGGTTTGACTATGTCATATTGCCCGGCGCCCTGATGCAAGGCGCGAAGGTTCGTTTCGATCATCACGGGGTTTTTGCCGCCGAACAACTCCCGCATCCCCCGTTCAACATTTTCCATCCGCAACAGCTTTGTGTGCCCAATAAACGCGCCCAGCGCCGCCATATTGGCGCTTCTGATGTTGCCCAGAGAACGGGCGATTTGGGTGGCAGAAAGCCGTATCTGCGTCAGGTCTTTTCGACAAACAGCCCGTTGGATAATGGAGGTATTAACCAGAATCAGGCCGCCGGGGACGACGTCGTTTTCAAACTTGTCCAGCGACTGCTGGTTAAGAATAATCGCATGGTCGGGCGTCTCGACAAATGGACAGGCGATTTCCTCATCGCTGATTACCACGGTGGCGCTGGCGGTTCCGCCGCGCATTTCCGGGCCGTAGGCCACCATCCCCGTGACATTTTTACCCTCAATCATACAGGCCCGCGCAAGGACATTGCCCATCGCTACAATGCCCTGACCGCCAAAACCCGCAATGATGATTCTTGTTTCGTTCATTTGATTATCGGTGGGCTAAGAGCCCACCCTACCAAAAATTTACTTATCCTTGAACACGCCCAAGGGGAATACCTTTTTCATTTCTTCATTGACGAACTTGACCGCCTCTTCGGGCGACAGTTTCCAGTCCGTTGGACACATCGAAAGCACTTCCACCAGCGAAAAGCCCTTATCGGCCAGTTGATTCTCAAACGCCTTCTTAATCGCCCGTTTGGCCTGGATGACATCTTTTGGCGTACTGACCGCCACGCGTTCGAGATAACAGACGCCATCGAGACTGCTGAGCAATTCGCAGACACGAAGGGGCGCGCCTTCGGCATTTTTGCCGCGGCCTTTGGGGGTGGTGGTGCTGTACTGGCCGAGCATCGTCGTGGGGGCCATTTGGCCGCCGGTCATTCCATAAATAGCGTTGTTAATGAAAATGACGGTGATGTTTTCGCCGCGATTGGCGGTATGAATGGTCTCGGCGGTGCCGATGGCCGCCAGGTCGCCGTCGCCCTGATAGGTAAAAACCACACGGTCCGGCAGCATCCGCTTAATGCTGGTTGCCACCGCGGGACAGCGGCCATGAGCGCATTCAATAATATCAAATTTCATATAATCATAAAACAATACCGCACAACCTACCGGAGCGGTCGCAATCGTTTTCTCGCGGACGCCCAGCTCGTCAATGACCTCGGCCACCAGACGATGGGCGATGCCGTGTCCGCAGCCGGGGCAATAATGGGTGTGCGCTTCATAGAGAGTTTCGGGGCGAAGAAATTTCATATTTACTGTCCGGCTCCTTTCGAATATCGGAGCATCTGTTCGATTTTTTCAAGGATGACTTCCTGTGTCGGATACCAGCCGCCGCCTTTGCCGAGAAATTCCACGGGCCGTTTGCATTCTATCGCCAGTTTGACGTCCTCGATAAACTGGCCCTCGCTCATTTCCACAACCAGAAATTGCTTCGCGGTCCGGGCCGCTTTCAAAAACGCCTTCTTAGGGAAAGGCCACAGACTGATGGGCCGAATGAGGCCGGCTTTGATTCCTTTCCCGCGGGCCGCCTTGACGGCGCCTTTGGCGATACGGCCGGGAATTCCGTACGCGGATACAATAATGTCGGCGTCGGCAACCTCGTACTCCTCACAAAGCCGGACGGCCTGCTCAATTTTTCGATACTTGGCCTGTAATTGTTCGTTGTGGGTCACCAATCCCAACTCGGGTTTGAGAATCAGCGTTTTAATCACACGGGGCGCACGATCCTTGCAGCCGTCGAGAACATAATCTTTAGGGGGGATGTTCAAAATTGGGCTGTACGGTTTCATCTCGACCGGTTCGGCCATTTGTCCGAGAATGCCATCGCCCAAAATCATCGCGGGATTGCGCCAATAATCGGCGTAGTCAAAGGCGTTCATCATCAATTCATACGCTTCCTGCAGGGTTGACGGAGCCAAAACGATAAGCCGATAGTCGCCGTGTCCGCCGCCCCTGACGGCCTGAAAATAATCGCTTTGCGAAGCTCGGATATTACCCAGACCGGGGCCGCCCCGCTGGATATTGACAATCACACAGGGCAATTCTGCGGCGGCGATATAACTGATGCCTTCCTGTTTGAGACTGATGCCGGGCGAGGATGAGCTGGTCATACATCGTGCACCCGTTGCCGAGGCTCCAAACAGCATATTGATCGCGGCCAGTTCGCTTTCAGCCTGGATAAACACGCCGCCGACCTGCGGCAATCTCCAGGACATATATTCCGGGATTTCATTTTGCGGCGTGATGGGATAGCCGGCGTAAAATCGGCACCCCGCCCGCACGGCCGCCTCGGCCAACAATTCATTTCCCTTCAGCAGAATCTTCTCAGCCATCGCTGCCAGCCTTTCCCGAAGGTTTATGTTGCGGCGATGTTTGGCCGACATCGGCCGCAGTCGAATCGCCGCGGATTTCAATCGCCACATCCGGACACATCCGAAAACAGATTCCGCAGGCATTACACGCCGCAGCGTCAATCAGCTCCACATACGGATTGCCCTGGGTATTCAATTTCTGTGACAGTCGTAAATTCCCCTGCGGGCAAAACAGTACACACAGTCCGCATCCCTTGCAGCGTTCGATGTCGAATGAAATTCGCGAATCCTTTTTACGGCTCATATTCAACCTGATTTCAAAGAAGAAATATACGCCCACCGCTGGGGTTCGTCAATATAAATACCCCCCCCCTTATTGTGGACAAACTGCTGCCTGATATGGCGCAATGATACGTCTTGTCCGTGGACTTTCCCAACAGAAAATTGTGATATTTTCGATTGTCCCTGTTTTTTGTATTTCTCCACAGAAACAAAAAAGCCAGAACCGACTTGCGGTATCTGGCTTCGGAGGAGGGTGATGAGAAGAAATCGTAAAAACTCACTTTTAATAGCTTGGTTATTGGGCCAAAAAGCGAGATTCTTTCCCTCACAGAGTTTAAACAAACTCCCTTAAAAAACCTACTGTCATTTTTGTATTGTTTTTCCCCCTCACTCCATTATTAAAAATATCTGCTGAATCTAAAATGTCAAGAAATTCTTTCACAAAATGTTGTTTTCCCATGGGCGAATGTAAAGAGAGTAATCTCCGCCCGGCTGTTGAAACGGATGGCAGCGCCGCTGGCGGCGGCACCACGGCAGGTATAGCCGAGCATATTTTCGTACCACCATAGCCCCTTTTTTATCGGACGCGGCACGGATACGCCGGAAACAATGGAAACGCCGCCGGGCAGACAGATTTGGCCGCCATGGGTATGGCCGGAAAGACACATATCAAAACCGGCCGCGGCGGCCTGACGATACATCTCCGGCGAATGCGACAGCAATACCTTACAGTCGCCGGCGGGAATCCCTTTGGCCGCCTCATCCAAATCCGCAGCGTTAAAATAATGGCAATCATCCACGCCGGCAAACCACAGCTTTTGCCCGTCGCGTTCCAGACAGACATTCTCATTCAACAACATTCTTACGCCAAGCGCATCGAGCAACTGGGCAATTTTATAAAAATCATGGTTGCCGAGAATACCCAAAACCGGAGATTTCTTCACCAGCCCTGCGGCGATGCGCTCCATCTGGCGGCAGGCCTTGTCGGTCAGATAATGCCAAAAACAACTGTCGCCGCCAAAAACACACAGGTCATATTGTAGCGGCTGTATCATATCCAGCACCTTCTGCGGCAAATGGTCAAACCGCTCGATATGCAAATCGGAAATCCACAATAAACGAAACTCCTCAAACGCCTGTGGTAATCGGGACACTTCCAGACGTACCTGTTCGAGCTGAATATCAGTTGCATTGCGATAGCCGCGAGGGAATAAGCCAACGGCCTTGACCAGAAACTCGACGATTGAATTGAGAAAAACAAAATTTTCCCAATGAAATATCCCCAGCCAACCGCGTTTGACGCGATGCCGTTGGCTTTCGTGTTCCACTTGATAACGGTTTGGATGGATAGGTTTCATTCTTTCTTCGTTCCCAAATTTGGAAATCGGGGAGATTGTAAATTGTAAATCGGCAATTGTAAATTGTAAAAAACCCGGACTTCGGGTATAGTGAAGTGATTATGAATACGGTCAAATTCCACCTTAAGAATTTCGGCTGTCAAATGAACAAGCTGGATTCGGGATTGCTTTTCAGCGCCCTGTCCAGTCGGGGATTTATACACACGGATAAGGCCGCCGAGGCGGATGTGGTCATTATCAACACCTGCTCGGTTCGCCAGCACGCGGAAGACCGGGTACTGTCGCATCTTGGACATCTCAAACATCTCAAAAAGACACGGCCGGAAATGCTGGTGGCGGTCATCGGCTGTATGGCACAACGGCTGGGCAGTCAATTGCTGGAAGACGAGGCGGTGGATATTGTGGCCGGCCCCGGACAACTGGCACAGATACCGACGCTGATTGAAGAAGCTCTCGAAAAGCGTCAAAACCAACTGGCTGTTAGTGAACACATCCGCCAGCCGGACACCGTCGAACATCAGCAAATCCTCGATGAATTCGAAGTCCAATACGATTCGGATGAAAACCATATCAAATCCCAGGCCTATATCCGTGCGATGCGGGGATGTAATAACTTTTGCAGCTATTGTATTGTGCCGTATGTCCGCGGGCCGGAGATTTCACGTCCGCCTCAGATGATTCTTGAACAGGCAAAAAAATTGGCCCAGCGGGGCATTCGACAAATCACACTGCTGGGGCAAAACGTCAACGCCTACTGTTATGAGCAAGGCGATAAGACGTGGACGCTGGCAGACCTGCTGGAAAAAATCAGCGATATAGAGAACATCCGGTGGGTGCGGTTTATCACCAGCCATCCGGGCAAGTTCGATGATTCGATTTTGCAGGTGATGAGGGATTTGCCCAAGGCCTGTCCTTATCTGCATATTCCGGCCCAGAGCGGCTCAGACCGGATATTGGCGGCAATGAATCGCGGATATACGTCGGCGTACTATCTGGCGTTGATAGATAAAGCCAGAGCAATCGTGCCGGATATCGCCATCGCTGGCGATTTTATTGCGGGTTTCCCCGGCGAGACAGAAGAAGATTTTGCCGCGACGATGGATTTGGTTCGCAGGGTACGGTATAAAAATTGTTTTATCTTCCAATACTCGCCGAGGCCGGGAACACGGGCCGAACAGAAAATGACAGACAATGTTCCGGATGAGGTCAAACAGCGGCGAAATGAGGAACTGCTGGAGCTGGTCAACCAAATCGCTAAACAGGACAACCAGCGATTCATCGGCAGAACCGTCGAAGCGCTGGTCGAAGGCCCCAGCAAAATGGCACACCGCAACGCGACGGAAAATCAGAATCACATCCAGCTCATCGGCAGAACAGCTCACGATTATATTGTCATCTTCAACGGCCCTCGGACGCTGGCCGGAAAATTCATTCACGCAAAAATTACGGACGCGTCGGCGATAACGTTATTCGGGCAAATCGCATAAAAACAATTACGGCGTTTCAAGGCCGTGAGAGGCCATCAATTCTCCATTATAGAAAATTTCCGCAACAGGGCCGTCGGCGACAATGCAACTGTTATCCATTACCACCGCCCTGTCGGCGACCGCCGCGGCAAAACGCATATCACACGTGGCGATAATCAGCGTCTGCGAAAGTCCACGCAGCAGTCGCACCAGATTATTGCGATTGCGGGGGTCGAGACCGCCGTCGGGTTCGTCAAACGTGATGATTTTGGGCGACATTGAAAGTACCGTCGCAACTGCCGCGGCACGCTTCTGGCCGGCGGATAAATGATGCGGCGCTTTATGTGCCATTGCTTCAAGCCCCGCCTTGTGCAGGGCATCCTTGACACGATACTCCACTTCGCGGGACTCAAGCCCCATATTCAGCGGCCCAAAAGCAACATCCTCATATAACGTCGGCATAAAAAGCTGGTCGTCCGGATTTTCCATACAGCAGCCCAGCAGCATCCGGATTTTTTTGACATTGGCCGGGCAAACTTCCACACCGTCAATCAGAATTTTCCCCGTGCCGCGGACAAAACCTCCCATCGCCAGCAGTAAAGTCGATTTGCCCGCGCCATTGGGGCCGACCAACGCCACTTTCCGTCCGTGCTCAATGGTCAGATTTATCTGCCGCAAAGCATTCGTTCCATCCGGCCAGGAGTAAGAAAAATTTTGTATTTCCACCGCAAAATTCATTCTCGGCTCCCCGGAGCAAAACGCTATATGAATATTCGCCTGAGCCAGCCGTGTAAGAATACGCACAGTGCCAGAAAACCCAACAGAAAAATAATATCCCGCAGCACAATCCGCGTATGACGCAGCGAGTGAAACGTCCCCGTAAAGCCGCGGGACTGCATCGCAATGTGAATTCGCTGCGAGGTCTCAATACTGCGAATAAACAGGCTTCCCGTCATTGCCGCGGCGATTTTCATTTCCCGCCGAAATCCCAGCGGATGGAGTTTTCTGGCCGAGCGGGCCAAAAGAATATGATGCACCTGATCCACCAGAACAAACAGATAACGATATAAAAACCCAAGCTGCATCACCAGCACATTCGGAAAATGCATCCATTGAAGACCCGCCAGCAAATCCGCAAATCGCGTCGTTCCCACCAGCGCAAACAACGTCAGCATCGTGACGACGAATTTGGCCAGAATGGTAAAACACTGCAGCCAGCCGCCGGTCAGCCAGAACGATATTTTCCCAAAAACCACCGGCCATGGCGTTTTGTCGTACAGCGGACAACTCAGCGCCAAAACCAGCACAAAGGGACTGACCATCAAAATCCGGCGCAGAACAAACCACAGCGGGATACCCGCCCAGACCAATACGGCAAACGGCGCAACGGCATAACAGACCACCACCGCCGGATGGTCTTTGGGCAGCGAAAGTACCAATATCGTATAGACCACCGCGGCCAGAAATTTAACCCGGCTGTCGAGATGGTGGAAGAAACTGTCGCCATCGGCATATTTGTCTAAATAAGCGTGATGCATAAAAAAGGCAAAAGGTAAGGGGTAAAAGGAAAAAGTAAATTCGCATCATCAAGCCGCTGTTTTTGTCGGGCCCAGGAGTTTAGCAGAGAGCCAAATCAGTCCCATACAGACTGCTGAGCCGACAATGCCGGCCAGGCTGGTCCAGCCCGCCGAGACGGGATGTTCTTCGGACGCGCCACGAGTGGTATAGTCAGGCATCAGTGCAATTTTGCTGTGCAATTCATCCGCCGATTTTATCCGCGGGTCATCATTGGCAATCAGCGGCTTGAAATCCGGTTGTTCAGGCCGCTCCAGATAACTCCATTCCAGACCGTCGGGCTTGCTGCTGGCCAATAAAGAAAAACCGGCCGCGGTAATGATGGTTATCACGACCAGACTTAGTATCGCCGTTTTGCGGCTGAACATCCCTTCGCCTGTCATCCCCTCAATCAAATCGGGCCGCACGGCGGTCAGATAACTTAAAATTGCCACGGTAATCAGGCCTTCCATTACTCCGACCAGCAGATGCACGCCGGCCATTGTGGCCAGAAATGTCCCGACCGGAACCAGCAGAACCTTTGAGATAATTGCTTCAATGACTACCAGCGCCGACCCCGCCTCAGCAGCAAAGACGCAGGCGACGATGGCCGCGATAAACAGACGAACTTTGTTTTTTCGCTCGCTTACAACGGTACGGTAAACAAAGTACCCGACATAGCTGGGAACAATCGCGATATTGACAATATTGCACCCGATAGCCAGGAGGCCGCCGTCCTGAAACAGCAGGCACTGGATGATAACGACGGAGGACAACACAACCGCCGCCAGATGCGGCCCAAGCATCACCGCCAAAAAAACGGCCCCGATTAAATGACCGCTGGTGCCGGGCATCAGCGGAAGCTGAAAATTGACCATTTGCGCGGCAAAGACAAACGCCCCCAAAACCCCCATCAAAGCGATCTTTTCAGATACAATTTCCTGACGAACTTTTCTGCAAATCCAGCCCAATCCCGTTCCGGCAACAGCCATCGCCCCCGTCGCGACAGGTACTGAAAGTAATTCATTCGCCATGTGCATAATATTTCGCCTTTCAACTTTTTGTTTTCTTAGAACGTCATTTGCATCCGCAGGCCGAAAACAACAGCATCCTTGGGCCGACGTTCATTATCGGCAGATGATGGATTGGCAACATACTGAATCGACGGCGTTAATGTCATCCACCGCGTTATTTCCATATTGTAAAAAGTCTCAAGAACGGTTTCGGAATCCTCGGTATAGACCCCGGCGGCACGGTCGCTGAAATAGCCCCGCGCAATGCCCACCGCCAGCACATCATTATCCCGTCCGTCGAAAAAACCCTGATAACTCAGACCCGTGCTGTAAAACTGCGTCATATCGTTTTTATTGGAAGGCGCGTATCCAAAACGAAAGAATGTGCCAAGCCCCTGTGTGTCGTCTTCGACATCATTTTCCTTAATTAGCATCTGACCGCAGCTTGCATATACTCCGGTGTTGTCCCGCTCGTATTTTTCATCCTCTCCTTCCGGCACAGATAGCGTGGTCGGCTCAGGTCGATACCATACGCCAAGGGCATACAGCCCCTGCAGCGGCCCGCGCGAAGAATCTATCCTGGGCGTGACGCCCGTTTCGGCAATATAGAAAAAGTAGCTTTCATCGTGAAAGGCCGTGCGAAAACCCGTCTCTCTGTAGTCGCCCTGCGAATCGGCAGCCGCTGCGGTGATGTACCAGTCATTGCCGGGAGCGTAATGGGCTGCGACGCCCAGCGTATAGAGCGGGAATGGAATGGTCGGATTATTTACCAGTGAGCTGTTGAGAAACTGCTGTGTTTCGTCGTTGGCGTAAGGATTGCAATCGAATGACACGGGACAGCCGCTGCATTCAAATCCGCCGGTTAAATCCATCTTGCCGATTCGCACCGTCAGCGCATCGTCCCAAAATACCTGCTGATACCACAGTTCGGTAATCACCGCCGCGTCACGAGGCATTGCGTCACCGTTGACGCCGAAGAAACTTCCGACAGAGACCGCATCAATCCCTTCGGTCCTGGGCCAGAATCCTTCGACGTGAGTAAATATTTCGGCGTTGTCAATTCCCAGCAGCTGTTTAAGGTCAGCGGTCATTTCCACATCATAACTACCCTCAAAACGTCCCCTGCCGTCATTCGTACTCAGACCGCCTCGCATATTCTGCTGATAGATATTGGTCAGTCCGAACTCAAACGAAAACGGCCCGGTATCCGCCAAAAGCGAAGATGTTTTTTCAGGTTCCTGCACCGACACGGCAGGTTCTGCGGCAATCACCCAGGCCACGCACAAAAAGACAAACCCGGCAATTATTTGTTTTGCCATTCTCGACTCCTTTCTTCGGAAATGGTGCGCATAAATTTTACAAATATGCGCATAAAATAGACTTTGTCTTTCCTCTTGTCAAGCAAAAATTTTCTGATTATTATCGAATAAAATTTATCTGGAGAATAATATGTCTAAAATAGAACGGATCGGCGTTTCGGTGGCCGACGACCTGCTCAGGCAATTCGACCGCCTGATTGAACAAAAAGGATATGCCAACCGCTCAGAAGCCATTCGGGACTTGATCCGGGAAAGTCTGGCCCAGGAACAACTAAAAAACCCGGCGTCGGAAGCGGTAGCGGGAATTTTTCTCGTCTATGACCATCACACGACGGGATTAAACCGCAAGCTCAACGAAATGCAGCACAATCAGTTTCTTCACGTCATCGCATCAACCCATATCCACCTTGACCATCATAACTGTCTGGAAGTCATCATTCTCAAAGGCAAAAGCGGCCAAATCAAAAAACTGGCCGACAGTCTGGCCTGCGTAAAAGGTGTCAGGAACAGCCGCGTCAACCTGATGACCTGCTGAACAACGATATTTCGACAGGAATGGTATTCGACCAGCGACAACTCTTAATCACTTAAAATAAAAAGACCCTGCCTTGTGAGCAGGGCCTTTAAAGGTTAACAGTTGATGCCGAAAGCAGCAAGATACGCCTGACTTGTCCGCTTTTTTAAGGAGACCCTTGGGTCTCGGACGGACAGAATCCTTTAGAAAGGAGGTGATCCAGCCGCAGGTTCCCCTACGGCTACCTTGTTACGACTTAGTGCCAGTCACCGAACTTACCGTCGGCAGGCGTCTCCTTGCGGTTGACAACCCGACTTCGGGTACTTCCGGCTCCCATCACTTGACGGGCGGTGTGTACAAGGCTCAGGAACACATTCACCGCGTCGTGGCTGATACGCGATTACTAGCGATTCCAACTTCATGCAGGCGAATTGCCAGCCTGCAATCTGAACTGGGGCGACTTTTTTGCGATTTGCTCCACCTCGCGGTCTCGCGTCGCTCTGTAGCCGCCATTGTAGCACGTGTGAGGCCCTGGGTATAAAGGCCATGAGGACTTGACGTCGTCCCCACCTTCCTCCGGTTTAACACCGGCAGTCCCGTTAGAGTTCCCGGCATGACCCGCTGGTAACTAACGGCAGGGGTTTCGCTCGTTAAAGGACTTAACCCGACATCTCA
>CAZWMN010000045.1:0-21043 GCA_964635075.1 uncultured Pirellulales bacterium
ACGTATAATTTTCCAAAATTTCAATTTTGCGTATATCGGTAAAACTACTGATTATTTTCTCTAAGACCAGCTTTTCCAACCTCTTACACCTTCTCACACGTACCTGCCCTGCAAAGCCCACAGATTTCTTTTGACTATTTTGCCGATAAGTTTATAATAGTGGTTTCAGGCTTGTCGGCTCGAAAGGTTCGACAGGCCGCCTGAGACACAGAAACACATGTGGTTACGGCACTGCGGTCGGGCAATCAATCCCGGCTCAGGCGGGTCAAAAACTTGGGGTTTTTGGCCGGCCGGTCGGTAAGGCCCATCAAAATCGCAGCCGTCGGAATAACGAATATGTTTATCGGGAGATGCACAAATGAAAGTTCCCACCGCTTACGGCGGATATGCCGCCGTGTCCCCCCTGCCGATAATTCCAGGCAGTCAATCTATTATCAGACAAAAAAACCACGTCACCAAAAGAAGAAGCCCTGAGCATACCTGCCCTGAGCAAAGTCGAAGGGAGCGACGGGATAGATATAGAACAGGAGAACATAATGGGTAAAAACAAGTCAACAGGAAATAATGCCGTCTGCAAGCCCGGCAGTCAGATTATCGTCGATATTCTGCAGGAACAGGGCGCCGAGGTGATATTCGGCTATCTGGGCGGCGTGGTGCTGCCGCTTTTTGATAAGCTCTATGATGCGCCGATTAAATTCATTATTCCCCGCCACGAACAGGGCGGATGCCACATGGCCGACGCTTATGCCCGCGCCAGCGGCAAGGTCGGCGTCGTTATCGCCACCTCCGGGCCCGGCGCGACCAATCTGACAACCGGTATCGCCACGGCGATGATGGATTCGGTGCCGATAGTCGCTATCACCGGACAGGTCCGCACGGAACTCATCGGCAACGACTCCTTCCAGGAGGCCGATACCACCGGCATCACCCGGCCCATCACCAAACACAATATGATTATCAAAAACCCGATGGAACTTCCGCAGGCCCTCCGGGAGGCATTCTATATCGCCAAAACCGGTCGGCCCGGGCCGGTGCTGATTGACGTGCCGGTGGATATACAGTTGGCTCAGATTCCCGTTTCACAGCCGGAACCAATTGAACTGCCCGGTTTTCGACGTCACATTCGCGGACATGCCCGCCAGATTTCAATGGCGGTACAGGCTATCAACGAGTCCAAACAGCCGGTTCTATACGTCGGCGGCGGCGTCATTATCTCCAATGCTTCCGAAGAACTGCGAACCTTCGCGCAAAAAGCCAATATCCCCGTTACAATGACTCTGCTGGGACTGGGAGCTTATGACCAAAACCGCCCCGAATCGCTGGATATGCTCGGGATGCACGGCACAGCGTATGCCAACTATGCCGTGCAGAACTGTGATTTGCTGATTGCCGTCGGCACGCGCTTTGACGACCGCGTTACGGGAAAAATCAAAACATTTGTTCCGCACGCAAAGATTATTCACATCGACATCGACCCGGCCAGTATCTCCAAAAACGTCGCTGTGGACATCCCGGTGGTGGGCGACGCCAAAGAAGTGCTGGCGGCGATGACCGAAGAAGTCGAACACCGTCCGCGCGAGGAATGGTCTAAACAGATCGCCGAGTGGAAGGCCAAACATCCGCTGCGATATGATACCAACGCCAAAACCATTAAGCCGCAGTATGTCGTCGAGGAAATCTGGCGGCAGACAAAAGGACAGGCGACCATTGTTACCGGCGTCGGACAACATCAGATGTGGACGGCGCAGTTTTACAAATTCAGCCGACCGCGTCAGCTCATCACCTCCGGCGGACTGGGGACGATGGGCTTCGGTCTGCCGGCGGCCATCGGCGCTCAAATCGCCCGCCCCGGCCAACTCGTCATCGACATCGACGGCGACAGCAGCTTCAATATGACGCTGACCGAACTTTCCACGGCCGTGCAGTACAATCTGCCGATTAAGGTCTGCATCATCAACAACGGCTATATGGGAATGGTGCGACAGTGGCAGGAACTGTTTTACGGCAAACGGTACTCGTACAGCTCTCTGCAAAATCCGGATTTTGCCAACCTGGCCGGGGCTTTTGGCGCGGTGGGATATACGGTCCAGAAAAAAGAGGATGTTGCGCCCACCATCGAAAAGATGCTCAAAGAAACCCGTCCGTGCGTGGTCGATTTCCGCGTGGACCGGGAAGAAAACGTCTGGCCGATGGTGCCGGCCGGCAAGGGTCTGCACGAAATGGACGGCCTGGATGTGTTCGAAATAGCATAAAGAAAAATAAAAAATTAAATATCAAAATGCTCTGTAGAAACCTTTGTTTTTCAGACCCCGAAGGGGTCACGAAGTATAATAGCCGGGGGCGTAAGCCCCCGGAAAGAAGGTTATCCGTCCTTCTTTAAGCCCCGAAGGAGCGACAGAATCCGACTTTTCTACAGAGCAATATCAAAAATCAAAATGCTCTGTAGAAACCTTTGTTTTTCAGACCCCGAAGGGGTCACGAAGTATAATAGCCGGGGGCGTAAGCCCCCGGAAAGAAGGTTATCCGTCCTTCTTTAAGCCCCGAAGGGGCGACAGAATTTGAACTTTTCTACAGAGCAAAATCAAAATTGAGGAACGCCTTCGGCGGAACCCCTTTTGATTTGGGAGTTGACTATGAAGCATATCATCAGCGCATTAGTGCAGAATAAACCGGGCGTGCTGGCTCACGTGGCCGGGATGTTCGCGGCCAGGGCGTTTAATATCGATTCGCTGGCGGTGGGACGGACGGAAGACCCATCGCTGTCGCGAATGACCATTGTGGTCGTCGGCGACGACAGAACCGTCGAACAGGTTCGCAAACAATTAGCCAAAATCATTACCATCGTCAAAGTGCAGGACTTTGTCGGCCAGGATGTGGTGGCCCGCGACCTGATGCTGATTAACGTGGCCTGTCCGTCGGAGAAGCGACCGGAAATCCTGGCGATGATTGAGATGTTCACGGCCAAGGTCGTCGATGTTGGGCCTAAATATATCACCGTGGAAGTCGCCGGCCCGGAAAGCAAAATTGAGGCCTTCATCGAGGCCTGCCGGCCCTACGGGATTAAAAATATGGTCCGTACCGGCACAGTGGCGATGGCCCGGCAGAGCCGAACCACAACACAAGATACAGACGAGGCGGCGAAATAATCTCCTTTTCGCGTAGAACTTAAAGCTCTAAGGACAAAGAAGGTTATTCTGTGTGGATGACGTTCTGTTTGCGGTCGGCGGAAAACGAGGCGGTCTTGATGAGGTCGTAAACCTGCCGGGGCCTGGGGATTTTCTCGAACTCAAATGTCGGGTCGGACGGGTCTTTGGTTATCAGCGTGAGTGTGCCGATGCCGAGGATGCAGTCCAGCAAAGACCGGTGGAGTTTAATATCGACTATGCGGAACATATCGAGATTGTCAATTTTCCGGTTGAAAATTCCCCGAATCCATTCGATGCGGTCGGCGCAGATTTCATAGCGGACGCTCTTGATTTTTGCGATTTTGTATGCGACAACCAGAATTACGATGAACATTACGCCCAGTCCCGCAAACCGGATGGATTGTTCCGTCAGGGTTTTCTGATTTTGCGGGAAATTGGGAATTTTCTGCAGCAGTTGGGCGACCGGCCAGAGCAGCAGAACCATACCGAGGGCGAAAAATATCGCCCCTGAGAAAAATGTCCCTGCAATACTCCATAACGACGGTACGGCGACAATAGACTCCGGGCTGTCGGATTCTTTCTCCTCGGGTTCTTCCCTGCGCGGCGGGAGTCTTTTTTTGGCGTGGTTGGACACCGGCAGACCCCGGTTGTCTTCGAGGAATTCCTTGCAGTAGCGGCATTTAATCGCTTCGACGTTAATCCGTTCGCCGCAAAATGGGCATTTTTTGGTCGCTTCCATTCTCTTTTCTCAATCAATCCGTAAAACCATCGATTTCTCATTATTATTTCGGACAAATCGGTCAAATGGCTGTAAAATACCTTGTCCCTGCGACCTTATGGCGAATGCCGCCTATCCAAAACCTCTTTTTTCCCCGTTGCAGGCTTGTTATAATGTGTTTCTTATCCTGACGGATAAGATGAATCTTGAAAGATAACCAATGGCATTACCAACCGTTGCGGTAGTGGGGCGGCCGAATGTGGGCAAAAGCAGTTTGTTTAACGCCATCGTCGGCCAGATGATCAGTATTGTTGACCCGATGGCGGGAGTCACCCGCGACCGGGTTTCGGCGATTGTCTGTCACGACGACCGGTATTTTGAGCTGGTCGATACGGGCGGCTATGGTATTGTCGATAGCGAGGACCTGAGCAGGCATATCGAAAACCAGATATTTCAGGCGCTGGCGGCGGCGGCGGTGGTCATTTTTGTCGTGGATGTACAGGAAGGAATGGCCGCTTTGGATAAGACGATGGCGGAGCTGCTGCGGAAATATAACCTTAAGGTGATTTTGGCGGCCAACAAGGCCGATACTCCCCAGCATGCCGCCGGGGCGATGGAATTTCTGTCGCTGGGATTTGGCGAGCCGATTTGCGTGTCCACCACTCATAATTTCAACAAGACATCCATTCTTGAGCAGATTTGCAGTTGTCTGGATTATCTGCCGAGGGAGAAGCCCAAAGACGCGGCGATGAAAATCGCCATTGTCGGCAAGCGCAACGTCGGCAAAAGCACCTTTGTCAACGCCGTTGTCGGCCAGGAACGGGTCATCGTCAGCGAAGTGCCCGGTACGACACGCGACGCGGTCGATGTGCGGTTTGAAAAAGACGGCCGGACAATCATTGTGATAGATACCGCCGGCGTGCGCAAAAAAGGCAGGATGGACGACAGCATTGAATTTTACGGCTATACCCGCGCCGAGCGCGGTATCAAACGCGCCGATATCGTCCTGCTGCTGATGGACGCGACGACGCCGTTGTCGCAGGTGGATAAGAAACTGATTAACTTGATTGTCAGCGAATATAAACCCTGTGTGCTGGTAGTCAACAAGTGGGACTTGGCCAAGGGGTTTGCCTGTACGGGCGATTACGCGGATTATCTGAGCAAGGTGATTCCGGGTCTGCCGCACGCCCCCATCGCCTTTACCACAGCCAAAGACCGCAAGAACGTATCGGGCGTCCTGGATTTGGCGACGGAGTTATTCAAACAGTCCTCGGCCAAAATCCCCACCCCTAAACTCAACAAGGCGATTGAAGTGCTGCGGGAAGAAAGAACGACCTCGAAAAAAAGCGGCGTGCCGCGAATTTATTACGGCACACAGGTCGCCGTCCGCCCGGTTTCGCTGTTGCTGTTTGTGAATCGAATCAACCTGTTCGATGAAAGTTTTCGCCGCTACGCGGTCAATCGGCTGGGCGAACTGCTGGGGCTGGAGGAAGTGCCGATTCGATTACTGCTGCGGGAACGAACCCGCAGAACGCTGAAATAAATTTTCGCCAATCGATGATTTGACAGATACTATTCAAAAGGCGGAAGGCAAAAGTCTTTCCGGCCTGGTTGCCGATATAAAAAAGAGAAAACAATGCGATGAGAACAAAAAGGCGTGGCTGCAAGAGCCCGCAGCGGGAAAAAGCAGGTTGACGAAAGGTATCTGACCCGGTATTTGTCATTGCAGGCAGGAGAAATGTTATGATTAGTACAGTGGTTGTGGCATCTCTGGTGATATTTGGGTTTGCATATCTTACATACGGTCGATTCATCAGCAGACAAATGGGGCCGGACGATAAATGTATAGCACCCGCCAACGAAATCAATGATGGCGTGGACTACGTCCCGGCCAGGGCATCGCTGCTGCTGGGACAGCATTTCTCGGCGATTGCGGCAGCCGGTCCCATCGTCGGGCCGATTCTGGCGGGAATATGGTTTGGATGGCTGCCGGCGGTGTTGTGGATTATTTTCGGGGCCATCTTCATCGGCGGAGTCCACGATTCTCTCACTTTGTTTGCGTCGATTAAACATAAAGCGGCGTCGATAGGCGAAATTGTCCGGCTGCACATTCCGGGGGCGCATGTTGTTTTCCTGGTGTTTATATGGCTTTCACTGCTGTATGTCATTATTGCCTTCACGGATATTACTGCGCAGACATTTAAGGCTGTGTCGCAGGATACGGCGTTCGGACCGGCGGTGGCGGCCTCGTCGATACTCTATCTCGGGTTGGCCGTGGTCATGGGAATCGGATTATATCGTTTCAAGCTGCCGCTGGGACTGTTGACGGTGATATTTCTTCCGCTGGTATTATTTACGGTATGGCTTGGGCCTCATCTGCCGGCGTCTGTTCTGACTTTTCTGGGCGGTATCTCGGCCAAACAGTGGGGCGTTTTTCTGCTGATATATTGTTTTGTCGCATCCATTATTCCAATGTGGTTATTGCTTCAGCCTCGCGGCTATCTTGGTGGCTGGCTGCTCTATATGACGATCATTGTGGGACTGGTGGGCGCGTTGTTCGGGGGATTCAAAATTGAGTACCCCGCCGTCAACTTATCGGGGCTGCACAGCGCGATGAACGGCAAATTACTGTTTCCGTTTTTGTTTATCACGATAGCCTGCGGTGCGTGCTCGGGATTTCACGCAATTGTTGCTTCGGGCACGACGTCCAGGCAATTGAATAAAGAATCGGACGTTAAACCCATTGGCTATGGGGCGATGCTGCTGGAAGGCGTGGTTGCCATCCTGGCGCTGGCGACGGTAATGATGCTGCCTCGCGGCTCGGCGGAATTGACCGCGGACCCCAATCTTATCTATGCCAAGGGGCTGTCTAATTATATGGGGCTGTTTGGAATCAGTTTTCAGGTGGCTTTTCCGTTCGCGCTGCTGGCTTTTTCGACATTCGTTTATGATACGCTCGATGTGTCAACGCGCCTTGCCAGATATGTCCTGCAGGAACTGGTGGGCTGGCGGAGTTTTTGGGGTGGCGTCGCGGCCACATTAATCAGCCTGTTCATCCCGCTGGTATTCCTGATGCTGACCAAAGAAAAGGCCTATCTGGTTGCATGGCCGATTTTCGGCACGAGCAACCAGATGCTGGCCAGCCTGACGCTGCTGGCGCTGGCGGTATGGCTGATCCATTCCGGAAAAAAGGCTTACTATGTTATTTGGCCGATGGTGTTTATGATGGTGATGACGATGACGGCGCTGATTCTGCAAGTGATACCGTTTATCCGTTCGCTGAAAGAAATGGCCGGCGGAGCCGCGGTCAAAACGGACGTGATGATTTCAGGAGTCTGCGGCGTTGTCCTTTTGGTGCTGAGTTGTCTTTTGATTTATATGGCGTCAAAAACATTGTTTCTGCGAACAGACCGCCGGCGGGAAACCATGTAAGTATTTCGCACAAAAAAAGGCCGCCGGGAATTACCCCGACGGCCTGGTATATCGATCGGAACTAATCATTACTGTTCAGGCTGCGGCGGCACAGGCTGCGGCTCGGACGGCTGTTGGGGCTGTGGTGGAATTGCCGTCTGTTGTTCCTTACGCTCTTTTTCTTTCTGTTCCCGGCGGGCCAGTTCTTCCGGCGACCATTCGATTTTGGCGTTTTTGTGCAACTCGCCGCTAAACGGCTGCCAGAACTGGCCGATTTTCTGCCGCTTCAGTTCCTCGGTAATTCGCGCCTTCATTTCATCAAAACTATGTTTCCTGGCGTCCTTATGACCGGTCACTTTGATGATGTGATAGCCGAACTGGGTTTCCACGATATCGCTGACGTCGCCGACTTTCATCGCAAACGCCACATCCTCAAAGGGTTTGACCATTTGCCCGCGGCCGAAGGATCCCAGGTCGCCTCCGCGTTCCTTGCTGGGACAATCGGAATTGGCCTTGGCCAGCTCGGCAAAGTCGGCTCCGTTTTTAATTTGCTTAAGCAGTCCCTCAGTTTTTATCCTGGCGGCCGCTTTTGCCGAAGCAGACTCGACGTTAGGGTCAGAGGTATCCGGCTTTATGAGGATATGGCTGGCCTGGACCTGCTCAGGTTCTTCGAAATACTTTGGATTTTCGTCGTAGAATTTTTTGGCGTCGGCTTCAGTAACGTCTTTTTCCTTGGCCTTGGCGGCGAACAGCTTTTCTATGGCCACCTGCCAGTAGAGCTGTTCTTTGACGTCTTTAAGGGTCATTCCCTGTTGTTTAACGTCCTGTTCGGCCTGTTCGGGCGTTCGGCCGGCAGCCTTGACCGCATCGAGAAAACGAGCGTCCACGTCGGCAGCGGCAACTTCAATTTTGTTGGCTTTGAGTTGTTCGGTAATTAACGCCTTTTCTATCAACATATTCAAGACATTGTCGCGAAAATGCTCGCGCATCATCTTCTTGGAAGCTTCGTCGGTCTGCCAGCCGTTCTTCGCCATTTGTACCGCCTGGGTCTCGGTGCGCTTATTGCATTCCTCGATGACCTGTTTTTCCCGAATTGGGGCGCTGTTAATGGTCACTACCACTTTCTCAGGATCAGCCTCGACGGTTGCGGGGGGCGTTGTTTCTTTGACCTGTTGAGCCGGCTTGGGAGTTTCAGGTGCGGCCGCGGCTTCTTTCGCAGCTTCCTTTACAGCTTCCTTTACGACTTCCTTTGTTGCCGGCGGGACCTCTTTTTTGGTCTCAGCGGTTTTGGCGGGTGCTTTGCAGCCGCTGATAAAGAATCCACTGGACAACAGGGAGAGACCGAGCAAAAGCGACACGAAAAATTTCATACAAGTTACCTTTCTGAAAAATGTTTTGGTTGTCCTGCGCCACAGCGCACGAAAGCGACATTGTCTCCGCTCGGATAGTCTGTGTCAAGAAAGATATTAATTGTTCATAATTCATATCGCCTTCTTTCCGAGTTTCGAGGGGGAAGATGTGTTATAAGATATGCAATATCTAAATATGGTATTGGATTTTATGTTTTTCACTTTCTGTTATATACACACATTATCCATCAGGCGAGGAAAAGCGATGCACTGGCGGATGTGCCGTTCACCCGTAATCCAGGCGACGGTGCGTTCAACGCCCAGGCCGAAACCGCCGTGGGGGACCGAGCCGTATTTGCGCAGGTCCAGATACCACAAATAATTTTCCGGGTCGTAGCCTTCCTCATGGATACGGTTAAGCAGGTACTGGTAATCATCCTCACGGACTGAGCCGCCGATGATTTCGCCAAAACCGGCCGGGGCCAGCAGGTCGAAATTTTCCACCACCTTCGGATTGCCGCGGTCGGTCTTCATATAAAACGCCTTGGCATCGCGGGGATAATGGGTGACAAAGACGGGCTTGTCGTGCATCAGGGAAATGATGGTTTCGTCCGAGCCGCCTAAGTCTTTGCCCCACTGGAATTGGGCGGCCAGTTGCGCGTGTTTGGGATTGTTTTCGATTTTGACCTCCAGCTCCGCCAGTTCCGCCCGCAGGTCGATGAGCAATCTGGCATTTTTATCTTTTTGCCATTGTTTGAGGCCGCCGGCCTTTTCCGCCGTTTCAATCTCAGCGATTTGTTTTTCAATCTCAGTTTTTTGTTTTTTGAACGTTTCTAATTGTTGAGCCATAAATTGGACTGTGCGGTCGCTGGTCAGAATCTCTGTCGCTTCAGTATAGGTCAGCCGGACAAACGGCGGTGTGATGGTCTCCAGATGTGCGGTGTCGGCCCCGATGGTTTCCAATTCCGCACGATTGTCCTTCAGGACGCGATGGACAATGCTGCTGACAAAGTTTTCCGCCAGTTCCAAAAGGCCGGGCAGGTCGATATAGGCCACCTCCGGCTCGACCATCCAGAATTCGGTCAGATGTCGGCGGGTCTTGCTTTTTTCGGCACGGAAGGTCGGCCCAAAACAATAAACCCTGCCGAAACTCATCGCGGCGCATTCGAGGTAAAGCTGACCCGTCTGCGACAGAAACATCGGCTTGCCGAAGTAATCGACCGCAAAGAGCGTCTGTTCACTCTCGCCCGCCGCCGCGGTAAAAATCGGCGTATCGACGAGCGTAAAACCATTGTCGTTGAAGAATTGCCGGATACCGTCAATAACGGTGTGGCGGATGCGGCCGATGCACCACGGCCGCTGGCTGCGCAGATACAAGTGGCGGTTTTTCATCAAAAAGTCCACCCCGTGTTCCTTGGGCGTGATGGGATAATCCTGTGTGGGACAAATAATTTGTGCGTCGCTAACAGCCAGTTCATAGCCGCCGGGACTGCGCGGTTCGGCCCGGACAGTACCGGTAATGGATAGCGACGATTCCTGTCCGAGACGGATAAGCTGGTCGAACAATTCATCGGCGACTTTGCCTTTTTCGATGACACATTGGCACAGGCCCGTGCCGTCACGCAGGACGATAAAGGCGACCTTGCCGCTGTGCCGGCTGTGATACACCCAGCCGGATAATTGTACTTGCTGTCCGACGCACTCGCAAAGTTTCGCAATCGTTGTTTTCATAACTTACCTTATATCGGGAAATTTCAAATTCCAAACGCCAAATTCCAGACAAATTTTAATAACCAATGCCCCAATTTTCAAAACGTTTCTGACAGGAATTCGCAGGTGGGAAATATTTTTTATTTTTCCGCCATTTTTACCGGCCAGAAGAGAATATCGTCCTGTCTGGCGCGGGAGTTTTTGACGCCGCCGTCGTCAATGCCGTTTTTGCCGAGACTGTATAGCATAAAACTGCCATTTTGCTTTTTATACACGAATGTTTTTTTATTGAGCGGGTCAACAGGAACAAACGTTTCGCCGAAAACATCCTCCAGCCTGCCCGGCCAGTCACCTTTGCTCAGCCGGTATCGTTTTATCGCAATCAAAATCCGCATCACCGCGCGGTCCTGTTCAAATTGCCGGTTTTGCGTGTTCAGCGGATAAAAATATGCCGCCTGCCGGCGAGCGTGCCAGTCGATGGCCGCCGAGGCGTTTAATCCATCGTGCCACCATTTCTCCGGCGTAGTCGTTTCAAGGTTAACGCCGGCCATCGCCATCGTCGAAAGCCGGTCGAATCGATCCTCAATCAGCCGGGCTGTTCCTTCGGGTGCGGTCGGGATAACAAATCCCAGCCCCAGCGCAATCATTCGCGACATCTCCGGCGGCAGGGCGAATTTCTGAATCCGGGAACCGAAATGATGGCGCAGCGTCTGCGCAATATTACGGCTGAAACGAATATGCCCCGCGTCATTTTGCTGATAGGCCGCCCCGGCGATGCTGACGGTCTGCATTTTTTCGCAGGCCAGAATCCCCGCCCAGCAGTCCGGCCAGCCGCTGTCGGTCTCGCCCCACGCCTCCTCGATAGTCTGCAAAGTATTTACGTCCGCGGCGTAGTCTATCACGAACCGGCTCATCGCCCGTCGGGCCATTCGTTCGAGAAAATACCCCGCCGCCTGGTCCAGTAGCGTTTCCTGCCGCCACAAATGCTGCGCCATACGCAGGACTGCCAGTTGTTTATTCGTGGCCGCATCCAGCCGGCCTTTCGATAAATCCTGATTGGCGCTGCGCAGCATCTCACGGACAAAAGTTTTCATTGTGTTGATGCGTTTAAACTGCTGCTGAAGGCTCGCCATATCCACCGGCGGCGTAAACCGGCAGTCGGGCATCTGAGCGATATCCATCAGGACCGCGATATCCGGTTCCAGTGTTTTCATCCATTGGGTCAGTTGGGGCTGGTCATTCTCATCCCAGGGTTGAAGATAAGTCGATATCTCCGTCTCTTCATTAACCGGCCATGCGAACAAGTCCTCCTCGTGTCGCGAGAAGAGTTTTTCGTATTTGATAGCGGCATTGTACGGGTCGGGGATTTGTCCGGCGCGGAGATACTCGGCGATTTTTTGCTCAAACACATATGGTCGCCATCGGCTGGCGTCCTGTTCCGGGCTGCGAATCCAGACATAGACGGCAATCCCCGCTGCCGCCAGCGCCATCCAGCACCATTTTTGCAAATCCCGCGGCATAAAAAATCCCACTGCCGGGATTACCGCGAAGACCAGCGAAACCTGCCATGGCAGACGCAAAATCAATCCGAGTGCGAGCAGCATCGACGATATTGCTACCGCCGTCCATTTGACGCAGGCGTAAAACAGGTGCAGACTTTGATGCAGCATTGCCCGCAACGACTTATCCTTTTCTATGGCCATAGCTCTTTCCGCTTTGAACGAGTGAAATTATCATACCGACCCGCTGCAGATTCGTCAAAACGGATTCTCGATGAGCCACGTATTTTTCTTGCCTGTCGCCGTGGGCGAGGCTATACTTGCTAAAACGGTTTATGAAAATCCAGGTTTTTTGTATGGAGGTCAAAATATGAGCGGATATCATCATGGCCCTGAGCCGGTCTTTGCGGGATGTTTTTTGCTGTTTGTGATTTTAATTGCGGTGGCGATAAATCTTGTGACTATCATCGCGTTTTGCAGGATTTATTCGAGGGCCGGGTATCCCTGGGCAATGGGATTGTTAATGCTGATTCCGGTGGTGAATTTCATTATGATGCTGATACTGGCGTTTAGTGAATGGCCGATTCAGAAACAGTTAAAACAGCTTCAGCAGCAATTGGGTTCGCCATCCGCACCGCGCGAAAATTTCCGAAATCTGTAAGCACAGGTACGGAGCGAGGTGACAGATGTGGGACGTTCAGCAGCCGCAGCCGGTGAAATTGATTGTGGGTATTTTGGTCGCCGACTGGGCGTGTCTGGATGCGGCTTACTCAGGTGTCATCGAAACGTTTGGACAGGCCGACCTGGTCAGCCCGGTGTATCCGTTTGATATGACGGAGTATTATAAGGAACAGACAGGAGCCGATATCCTGCGGCAGTTTGTCAGTATCGAACAACTGATGGACCCGGGCCGGCTGGTCGAGGTCAAACACAAAACCAATCAAATGGAAAAAGAGTTGGCCGAATCGCTCAAGACCCCTTTTCCGCGTCCGGTTAATCTCGACCCCGGCTATGTGGAGCCAAGCAAACTGGTACTGGCATCGACCAAAAATTTCGCGCACCGCGTCTATATCGGCTCCGGTATCTGGGCCGAGGTGACGCTCACCTATAATAAGGGTCTCTGGCAGGTCTATCCCTATACATTCCCGGATTTCAGGAGCGGACGGTACAGTGAGTTTTTATCACAGGTCAGGGAAAGACTGGTACAACAACTGCGTCGGGAACATTGACGATTTACGAGGGACGATTTTCGATTGAAGTTCATATCCTGAATCCAATCGTCAATCGAAAATCGACAATCGTCAATAAGAGGCGTATAATTAAAAATTTGAATCGAGCAATATTTATGGGAGTATTTCGATTTCGCATTTGACGGTATTATCACTGGTTTTGCCGGCCTCGGCGTTTGTGGTTTCCGCAGTCCTTACGGCACTGGTGCGGCGGATTGCGCTGAAGGTTGGTTTTTGTGCCTGGCCATCCAACGACCGTTATCATCAGCGGGTCGTGGCTTTAGGCGGCGGCATCGCCATTTTCTGGACTATCGCCCTGTTTGTCTTGGCTGGTGTTATGGCGGTGCATTGGCTTGTGGCCGGCGGCGAACTTCCCTTTCTCGACAAATCCGTCACGATTCATACAGAAGGATTTCTGCATAGAACCGACGACTTGCTGATCGTTTTGGCTTGTGCCGCGACGCTGCACCTGCTGGGTCTGTGGGACGATGCCAGGCGGCTGGGACCGTATTTCAAATTGATGGTACAATTCATCGTCGCCGTCGCCGCGGCGATGTTGGCCGATGTGCGCGTTGAGATGTTTATTGAAAATAAAGCGATTACGACGGCGCTGTCCGCTCTCTGGATTGTCGGGATTATCAATGTGTTCAATTTTCTCGACAATATGGATGGACTCTCGGCGGGGATGTCGGCGATTGTCGTTGGGACGCTCCTGACCGCCGCCGTCGGCAGCGGACAGGTTTTTATTACGGGACTGGGTCTTTTGTTTCTCGGCGCCGTAGCGGGTTTTTGGGTCTGGAACTTTCCGCCGGCCAAAATTTTTATGGGTGACTGCGGCTCGCTGGTCGTCGGATTTTTCGTCGCGGTGTTGAGTCTGCGAACCACCTATTATCAGCAGGCCCAGGATGGCGGACTTTACGCCGTCTTTATGCCGCTGCTGACGCTGGCTGTACCGTTATATGACTTTGTCAGTGTGACCTTCCTGCGGCTCAAACAGGGCAAAAGCCCATTTGTCGGCGACACGCAGCATTTTTCTCATCGTCTGCGAAGACGCGGACTTTCTGATGCGCAGGTAGCGTTGACGCTGTACCTGGCGACACTGTGTACGGGACTGGGGGCGATTTTCCTGCGGCAGGTCAATCTGGTCGGGGCGATTTTAATTTTTGTCCAAACCCTGATGGTGCTGGGTATTATAGCGATTCTGGAAACAACAGGAAGCAAAGGCGACAATTGACGATTTACGATTGATTTCAATCCGATTGCTCAATCGACAATCGGAAATCGATAATTTATCCCCAAGGGATCGTCAATTCTATTTATGAATATGCTCAGGCAAAAGACAAATGATTTACAAAAACATCATTCCTTTCGCTGGCTGGAAGGGTTCTTGCTGGTTGTCGTTTTGTCCGTCGCGGCGCTGCGCCTCAGTTTCATCGAAACGCCGCAGAATAATATGCAAAATGCCGCCCTGTGGACAACGCCGCGAGGGATAAGTCTGATTCTGTCGTCTGTAATATTTGTCGTTGCGATGCTGGGGTTTTTGTTGCAGGTATTGCAGGGCCGATGGAAACTTGGCGTGGCAATGATTGCGGGATGGATTTTCTTTGCTCTGGCGACAGCGATATCCGCCGGCTTTGCCGCCTCCGACAAACGCACTGCAATCACAGAAGGCTTTACCCTCGTTGTGCCGATGCTGGCGGCGATGGTTTTATTTGGCTGGCTGGATTCACCGCGACGAACAGCGGTTGTCCTGTGGATGATTCTGTCGATGGGCTGCGCGGCGGTCTATGTGAGCGTTGACCAGGTTCTCGACAGCAATCAGAAGGTCGTGGAAGATTATCAACGGGACCCTCAGAGACATTTACAGATGCTGGGTATCGAACCTAACAGCCTGGCGCAGTTTCAATATGAACACCGCCTGCATTCCAAAGACGTCCGTGGATTTCTGACAACCAGCAATTCCACGGGAACATTTCTCCTGGCTGGCGTTTTTATCGCCGCCGGCTTAGTGATGAATGCTTTTCGCAATCGGAAAAATGACCCCGGTTTTGCCGCTCGACTGGTTGTGTTAATGCTGGTGCTGCTAACACTGCTGTCCGGATTGTTCGTCGGCAAAAGCAGGGGCGCCTTGGCGGCGGGCGGATTGTCGGCTGTTTTGTTTATTGTTCTGACCTGTTTTGGCCGACCGTTCTGGCGGTATCGGCGACTGATTCTCGTTGTTTTATTATTGGCGTTTGTCGGTGTCTGGGCAGCCGCAATCACTTATGGCACAAAACACGGCAGACTCCCCGGCCCCAACGCAATGTATGTCCGCTGGCAGTACTGGGTTGGCGCGGCAAAGATGCTTGCCCAGCATCCGCTGGGCGTCGGCGGCGGCAACTTCGGTATTTTCTATCCGCAGTATAAAATCCCCGCCGCGCCGGAGACTGTCCGCGACCCCCATAACATCATCTTATCCATCCTGTGCCAGTTCGGCCCCCTCGGAGTAATAGGTTTTCTATTGGCCGTTTTCGCTTCATTATGGCGGGGACTCAGGAATATCTTCGAAAACCCTGCGCCGACAAGCCCTGCGGATAAGCCGGACAAAATCATTCCTTTTGGAATGCTGGCGGCCGCCACGGCGACACTATTATTCCTCCGTCCCATAGTCGGCGAAGGCGGAGTCCTCGGCGAAAATACCATTATCCGTCAATCCGTGTTTGTTGTGATGTATCTTTTGCCGGCGTTTTTCTTTGTCTGTCCGTTCGGTCTTTTATGGGCGACAGGAACGGACCCGACGATGATGTCTCGTCGGGAAGGGCTCACGACAGGACTGGTTTGTGCCGTTATTGCTATGCTGATTCACAACCTGATTGATTTTGCTCTGCTTGAGCCGGGGGTGTGGACGGTGTTCTGGCTTTTGATAGCACTGCTGATGGCAATGGGAGATTCACAGGGAACGGTTGTTTCCAGCAAAAAACCGGCGAGATTTTTTGTCGCTGCTGGGATGTTTTTAGTCGTGGCAGGGGCGTTGTATTCGTGTATATGGGTTCCCGTCTTGGCCGGCAGAGAATTTCAAAAAGCCCTTGGAAACTATGACAGTCCGCAGGAGTATTTTCAACAAGCCGCTCAAATAGATTCGTTCGATCCGGAGCCTTGGCTGTATGCAGCTCAGTGGTCTCTGAATCGGAGTCGGATTGTATCTTCGCCGATAAAGAGAGAAGAGTACCTGACACAAGCCTTGACGTTTTTGCAGCAGGCACAACATCGCAATCCGCACAATTACGCTTACAGCGAATTGCTCTCAAAAATTTATGTTTATGAATCAGAGGTCAAAAAGGAAAACGGGCGGAAATTTCTTGAAGCGGCTCATCAGGCCGAGATGGAGGCGCAGTGTCTGTATCCCGGCTCCGACCGAATAACCTTTGATTTGGGGATACTGGCTGAAAAGATGAAACAGCCACCCAAAGCGGTGGAACATTTCCGCCGGGCGATAGAAATTGAGGACCAGTATCGCAAACAATTTGCAGAAATGTATCCCGATTATCCTCTTTGCAGCCGCCTCGGCCAGAAACGCTATGAATATGCGAAAGAATATGTTCAAAAGGGACACCACCCAAACGGTTTTCAGTATTGATAATCTTGGTTTGGGTTAATTTAAGCACTTGAGCATCCAGATATGTGGAAATTTTTTAAAAAATTTACAAAACAATGCATTCATAGTTGACTTATTGGTCGATAGCGACTATATAGTCATATATGAATAGTGTGGATACGAGTACGCTTTGGCCAATGGGGCGGGCACAGCGTAGAGCCGGCAAGACAAGGACGAAATTGCTCGATGCGGCATTAACAGTTTTTACTGAGATGGGTGTGGATGCGGCATCGATTGAAAAGATAACAGAGAAGGCGGATGTCGGCAAAGGAACGTTTTACCGGCATTTCGCCGACAAGCAGCAGCTTTTACAGGCGTTGATTGAAGAAGCCATAGAGAAGCTGAACGTTCGCATCGCCGATAGTACGGATGTTTCCGACAGCCTTGAAAAGCGTCTGGAACGGCTCTTTGACGAACACGTGGAGTTTTTTTTGCAGCATACGCAGCAATATATATTGCTTTTGCAGGGGCGTATGTTTATAAAACCGGGTCGTGATTCGACGGGAGATATCGAAACCTCGTATGTACGATATCTTGAGACGATAGAACAACAGGTGACTCCTTTTCTTCCCGTCGGCATCGAGGCGGTGAAGATTCGCGGCTTGAGTTGTGCGATCGCGGGATTTGTGTTCGGATTTTTTTCGTTCGGGATGATTGGATTATCCCGCCAACAGATACAGGATAGTTTAAGGCCGCTGCGAAAGGCCTTTGTGGAAAGTATGGCCAAGTTCCTGACCCGATGAAATAAAGGAACAACAGAAAACTCTTTTTAAGGAACAGAAACAATGACACAATTCAACACGGAAGCCGCCGATGCGTCTGACAAACCTCCCTCCCCAGCCGCGGTTGTCAGTGAGGATGAACCGCCCTCTACTACCATTGTCGCCCCAGCGGCAATAACCAAACCTTTAATTCAAACCCACAGCCGATGGAACGACTGGCGATGGCAGATGAGCCATCGAATCCGGTCGGTGGAACAGTTGTTCGGCTATTTCCCGGACAAGCCGTATTGCCAGTCCATTGAGCCGGTCGTCGCCAGGTACCCGATGGCCATTACGCCGTACTATGCCTCACTGATCCGCAAAGTGGATTTGGCCGACCCCGTGTTTCAGATGTGCGTGCCGCAGCTCAGCGAATTGTACGACCCGCCGTTTTTGTCAAGCGACCCGCTGGAAGAGCACGATGATATGCCGGTGGCGGGATTGGTACATCGCTATCCGGACCGTGTGCTGCTGATTGCGACGACCACCTGTTCGATGTACTGCCGACACTGTACGCGCAAACGTGTCGCCGGCACGCGGGAAATGAGCATCTCAACCCGTCGCCTGGAGCAGGTGACAGCGTATCTGGCGGCGCATCCGGAAATTTCGGATGTCATTGTCTCCGGCGGCGACCCGCTGACGATGAGCGATGAGTCGCTGGAGATGATTCTGTCGGCCCTGAGAAAAGTCCCCTCGGTGCAGATTATTCGCATCGGGACGCGGATGCCGGTGGTTCTGCCGATGCGGATTACCGATGCTCTGGTCAATATGCTCAAAAAGTATCATCCGCTTTGGGTCAATATGCATTTTAACCACCCCAACGAGATTACGCCGGAGTCTTCCGAGGCCTGCCGCAAGCTGGCCGACGGGGGGATTCCACTGGGCAATCAGTCGGTGCTGCTGCGCAATGTCAACGACAACCCAAAGGTGTATGAGCAGCTTTGCCGGGCGTTGGTGCAGATGCGGGTGCGGCCGTACTATCTGTATCAATGCGACCTCGTTCGCGGCATCGAGCATTTCCGCACACCCGTCAGCAAAGGTATCGAGATTATGGAATATCTCCGCGGCAGACTAAGCGGTATTGCGATTCCGACGTTTGTCATCGATGCACCGCACGGCGGCGGAAAAATCCCGATTCTGCCCAGCTATGTGGTCTCGACCAGTCCGACGCATACGGTGATTCGCAACTTTGAGGGGATGCTGATTTCGTATCCGGAGCCGGCCCATCGGGACAATCCAGTACCCAGCGCCGAGCCGAGTCACGATACCGCACCGGGCGTCTGGGAATTGGCCAGCGGCCAATACAGCCATATTCAGCCGGCCAAGACCATTCGCCAGACCCGCCGACAGGCCTGCTGTCATCATGTTGACTCCAATGAACTGCTCGGGCAGTGAGATATAAAAACGGTTTCGTCCACGGTCTGTTTGCAGACCGTGGACTTTTTATTGTCTCTGAACTCTTTTCTCTGGACTCTTGTCTGATACTATGAACTTCAAAAATCTCAATGTCGGTTTTGTCTATGACCTTCGGGACGATTATCTCAAGGAAGGTTTTTCGCCTGAGCAGGTGGCGGAGTTTGATACCGAGTCCACGATTTCCTCAATTGCCGGTACTCTGACGGAACTGGGCTGCAAAGTGGAACGTATCGGCAACGCAAAGGCCCTGGTTAAACAACTTGTCTCCGGCAAACGATGGGATTTAGTATTCAACATCGCCGAAGGCGTCAAAGGCCGAAGCCGCGAAGCCCAGGTGCCGGCGATTCTGGAGCTCTACGATATTCCCTATACCTTCTCTGACCCGCTGGTCTGCGCGGTGACGCTCGATAAGGCAATGGCCAAAAAGGTCGTTCAGGCCGCCGGTTTAAATACGCCCAGGTCGTATCTGGTACAGTCCGAGGCGGATGCGGCAAATGTGAAACTCAGTTATCCGCTGTTTGCCAAGCCCGTAGCCGAGGGTACGGGTAAAGGTGTTGACGCCAACTCCAAAATCACATCGCCCGCCCAGCTTGCCGAGGTCTGCGCGAATTTATTAAAACAACTTCATCAGCCAGTGCTGGTGGAGGAATATCTGTCCGGACGGGAGTCCACCACGGCGATTTTGGGAACCGGTTCAAAAGCCCGCGTACTGGGTACGATGGAAATTCGCGTCAGAGCCGGTGCCCCGGCACAGGATTATTCCTACGAGGTCAAGGAATTGTGCGAAAAGTTTGTCGAATACTTCCCCATGCCGAAGGACAAAAAACGCGATGAAGTTGAGATATTGGCTTTGGCTTCTTATCGTGCGCTGGAATGCCGCGATGCCAGCCGTGTGGATATTCGATTAGACGCAAAGGGCAATCCCTCGTTTATAGAGATTAACCCGCTGCCGGGTCTGCACCCGTTGCATTCCGACCTGCCGATGATCGCCACACAGGAAGGAATGAGCTATCCGCAATTATTGTCCGAAATTTTAACCAGCGCATTGGAACGAAAAAGTCTGTGAAAAAGAAAATTCTCATCCTCTATAATCGTCCCGACAGCAGTCTAAGCCAAAAGGGTTGTTCTGAAAGCGACACCGGCGTATTGGAACAGGTTGAGGCTGTCAGTAAGGCGCTGAAGAAACTAAAGCTCCAATATCGTACCCAGTCTATAGGTTCGCTAAAGGAAGTTATCCGCGTCCTGTCGCGGGCTTCGGAAAAGGTTGTATTTAATCTTGTCGAAACAATTGAAGGTTCTGCCGTCAAAGCCGGACTTGTGCCTTCGTTGTGTGAGGCGTTTGGCAGGGCCTGTACGGGCTGCGATACACACAGTTTCCTGCTTTCGACGGACAAATGGCAGAGTAAAGCGGTACTGTCCGCTGCAGGATTGCCGTGTCCGCGGGCGATTCAGGTTGAACCGGGGAAAAGAGCACATCCGAATTTTTCCGGCCCATATATTATCAAGCCCGTCGCCGCCGACGCCAGCGAAGGCATCGACAATACCAGCATCGTCAAAACCCGCGGCATCGCCCTCGATAAGACCGTCCGCCGGATTCATACACAATTCAAGCAAGCCGCTATTGTTGAACAATTCATTGATGGACGCGAGTTCAATATCACCGTCCTGTGTAAAAACGGGAAACCGATGGTGATGCCGGTGGCGGAGATTGATTTTAGTGCATTTAGTTCGCATCAGCCCCGCATCGTCGGTTATGAAGCCAAATGGAAGGAGGACAGCTTTGAGTTTCACAATACGCCCCGGATTGTCCCGGCGAAAATCTCGAAATCGCTGGCGAAACAATTGACTGCTCTGGCGGCACGAGCGGCGGCGACAGTCGGCTGTACGGATTACTGCCGTGTGGATTTCCGCGTCGATAAAAAAAATCACCCCTTTATTCTGGAAATTAACGCCAACCCGGATATCAGCCCGGATGCGGGTTTGGCCGCGGCGATTGCCGCGGCGGGAATTGAGTACCACCGGTTTATCCGGTTGTGCATTGATAATGCCATTGCGCGGACGGATATAAATTCAAAAGTTAAAACCCAAAAGACAAAACAAAAAGTCAAAATCCAAAATGCCCTGTAGAAACCTTTGTTTTTCAGACCCCGAAGGGGTCACGAAGTATAAT
>CAZWMN010000046.1:0-18144 GCA_964635075.1 uncultured Pirellulales bacterium
TCGTGACCCCTTCGGGGTCTGAAAAACAAAGGTTTCTACAGGGCAAAATCAAAAATTAAAAATCAAAATTAAGGACAGCCCTGCGGGCTGAGCTGAATTTATAGAAGCGAGCTAATGAACTTATAAATTAGATGATAAATATGGCTGCAAACGAAAATCTGCTTTCGATACAGAATCTTTCGACGCACTTTTTTACCCAGCAGGGCCTGGCTAAAGCCGTGCAGGAGGTCAGTTTCGATATCCCTGCCGGCCAGACCGTTGCGCTGGTGGGCGAAAGCGGCTGCGGCAAAAGCGTTACGGCCCTGTCTATTCTGCGGCTGATTCCCGACCCGCCCGGCAAGATTGTCGCCGGCAAAATCATGTTTAAGGGGCGCAACCTGCCGGAATTGACCGAATCGCAAATGCGGCGGATTCGCGGCAACGACATCGCGATGATTTTTCAGGAGCCAATGACCAGCCTTAACCCCGTTTTTACCATTGGCAATCAAATCATCGAAGCGATTTCCCTGCATCAGGGCATCAAAGGCTCCGCGGCCTGGGGTGTTGCCGTGGATATGCTCCGTAAAGTCGGTATCGCCGACCCCGAGCGGCGGGTGCGCGAATATCCACATCAGATGTCCGGCGGTATGCGCCAGCGCGCAATGATAGCGATGGCTTTGTCCTGCGGTCCGAACCTGTTGATCGCCGACGAACCGACCACCGCGCTGGACGTGACCATTCAGGCACAGATTCTCGACCTGTTAAACCGTCTGCAGCGGGAAAATGGAATGAGCGTTTTGTTGATTACACACGATCTGGGTGTCGTGGCCGAAACCGCTCGCACGGTGGTCGTAATGTATGCGTCCAAAGTAGTGGAAAAGGCGGCGGTGGAAGCTCTTTTCGCCGAACCGCTGCATCCTTATACGCAGGGGTTGCTTCGGTCGCTGCCTCGGCTGGGCGAACACAGGAAGCGATTGGAAGTAATCGGCGGTTCCGTTCCAAATCCGATGGTTTTTCCATCGGGCTGTAAATTCCATCCGCGATGTCCTGTGGGCTGTAAAGACAAACGCTGTCAGACGATGGAGCCGGCGCTGAAGGAAGTCAGCCTCGGTCATAGTGCCGCCTGCTGGTACGCCAAAGGATACGATTAAAAATAAAAAATTAAAAATAAAAAATCAAAATTGAGAACAGCCCTTTGGGCTGAGCTAAATTAAATAAACAGGTTTAAGCAATGCCGCAACAGGATATATTACTCGAAGTCAACGACCTCAAAACGCACTTTCCCATTCGCAGGGGAGTACTGAATCGCACTGTCGGATATGTCAAGGCGGTCGATGGCGTCAGTTTCTTTATCCGCAAGGGTTCGACGCTGGGTCTGGTCGGCGAAAGCGGCTGCGGCAAGACCACCATCGGAAGAACTCTCTTGCGTCTGATTCCCGCTTCCGGCGGGCGGGTTTTTTTTGAAGGGCAGGATGTATTGGCGCTTTCCGCTTCGCGGATGAAGCAACTGCGTCGTCAGATGCAGATTATGTTTCAGGACCCTTATGGGTCGCTGAATCCCAGAATGACCGTGGAGGATATTGTTGGCGAAGGATTGACGGTTCACGGGATTGCGCGAGGCCGGCAGCGAAACCGCCGCGTTGCGGAAATTCTGGAGCAAGTGGGGCTTTCGGTTCGTTATGCCGACCGGTTTCCGCACGAATTTTCCGGCGGCCAGCGTCAGCGTATCGGTATCGCCCGCTCGCTTGCGGTTAATCCAAAATTTATCGTCTGTGATGAGCCGGTCAGCGCGCTGGATGTCTCGATTCAGTCTCAGATTGTCAACCTGCTGCAGGATTTGCAGGAAAAATTCGGTCTGACGTATTTATTTATCGCCCACGACCTGGCGGTGGTGGAGCATATCAGCGACTATGTCGCGGTGATGTACCTGGGCAGAATTGTTGAATACGCTTCTCGGGACGAATTGTATCATCATCCGCTCCATCCTTATACGAAGGCCCTGTTAAGCGCGATTCCCGAACCCAATCCGGCCAAAAGACATACTCGAATGGTTCTTAAAGGCGAGGTGCCCAGCCCGGCGGATCCCCCCGCAGGATGTCATTTTCATCCCCGTTGTCCCTGGGCTGAAGAACGCTGCAAAGTGGAAGACCAGAGGCTGGAGGTCAAAGCGGACCAGCATTGTGCCGCCTGCTGGAAGACGGATCAAATTGCCGAATGACTTGCAGGGGGTGATTGACTTATTAATATGGTTGTGATATAATGGATTTTATCAGGAGAAACGGATTGATGGAGCAAAAGGGCATTATGGAGATAGAGGTTCGGGACGGGGTGATGGTAGTCCGTTTCGATACGGCTGCGATTGGCGCCGCGGAAGGGCTTGAAAAAATCGGCAATGAGCTGCGGCAGGTCATTGGGCAGCGTCAGCCGACGAGAATGGTGATTGATTTTAGCCGGGTGGCTTTTTTCAGTTCGCAGATGCTGGGACTGCTGGTGGATATCTGGCGGCGGTTAAAAGATTGCGGGGGCGTTGTTGTGATTAGCGGCATCAATCCCAATTTAACGCGCGTGTTTCGCATCACCAATCTGGACAAGGTGTTTGAATTTTATCCTGATATTGAGTCGGCCCTGAAGGCACTGGCCCGGCCTGTGGGCGACTGACTATTGTTCGGTTATACTGCGATGAATAGAAAAAATGGGCCGGAAAGGGGATGGCTATGCATCTGGATACTCAATTTTCAATTTTTATGGTCAACAAACCCGGCATCCTGGCTGGGGTCCTGCGCGAGCTGGCCGTCGAAAAGATTAACATCGTTGCGATGACGATGATGGATTCGGCCGAGCATGGCGTGATGCGGCTGGTCGGCTCTTCATCGCAGAAAATCCGCGAAGTGCTGAGCCATTTGAATATGCAGTTCAGCGAAACGGATGTATTGTGTGTGAATCTGCCCAACAAAGCCGGCGCCCTGGCAGATGTGACGGGAAAACTGGCCGCCGCGCATATCAATATCTCGTATGCGTATGTCACCGCCGGCGCCCGCGGCGGTCGAACCACCGGCATACTCAAAGTCGCCGACATGAACAAAGCGATGAAAATCCTGCAGGGTGATGCGAATCATACTCACAGAGAGGATTCGGTTCGCCGTTCTCCCGCCGCCGGGAGATAATACCGGTTAAAAAAGGTTAACCCTGCTCGTAGAGTTTCCATGCCTTTTACCCTGAGCTTGTCGAAGGGTCGGCAGGGTCGGGGGTTTATTTTTGTTATGCAGTTCTTTTGGTTTCTAACAGCAGCATTTTTAACGCCGGGCGAATGACTGGATTGGCGCACAGAATTTCGCCGGGTAATTCTTCTTGGGTTCCGGAAAAATCGCTCACAATCGCCCCGGCTTGTTTGGCGATAAAGGCGCCTGCGGCAATGTCATACAAATTCAGGTTCAATTCCCAGAATCCGTCAAAGCGTCCACAGGCGACGCAGCACAAATCCATCGCTGCCGAGCCGCACCGCTGAATGTCGCGGATATGGGGCAGCAGCCGGCCAAGATATTTCAGGTTGCGCGACACCCGTTCCTGTCGCAGACATGCGAATCCTGTCGCCAGCACACATTCACCGAGATTATTTTGTCCGGAGACGCGAATTGCCTCACCGTTCAATGTGGCCGGCTGACCTTCCATCGCTTCAAAAAGTTCGTTCATTGCCGGCAGATAGACGGCGCCGAGTATTACAGAGTTTTTATATTCCAGAGCGACAGAGATGGAATAAAAAGGCTGGCCGTGCACAAAAGAGGTCGTGCCGTCGATGGGGTCGATGACCCAGCGGTATTCGTTTCCCGCCGTTTGTCCGCTTTCTTCGCCGAAAATGGCGTGGTCGTCAAACCGCTGTCGGATTTTTTCAATTAGAAACCGTTCTACGGCAATGTCCGCTTCGGTGACAATATCCCGATGGGCCTTGGGATGGATTTTTAATTCATTCAGTCTGCCGCGATAGTACAGCGTAATCTGTCCCGCTTCCAGAATCATATCTCGCAAAAAATGTTGTGTTTCCGGCAATGGTATCATGTACAATCTACACCTTGTTCTACGATAGTTTGGTTGTTCTTCAGGGAATTATGCTTATAGTACACGAAACAAAATTGTACTCCAAGGATATTTTCCAGAGAGAGAGGGGAGTAAAAACAGGATTTTGATATGCGGATTTTGCTGATTGCCGACATTCACGCAAGGGCCAACGTCGTTGAACGTCTGATGGCCCGGATAACAGGGATAGATTGTATTCTGGTTGCCGGAGATATAACGCATTTTGGCGGCTATGCCGAGGCTGCAAAGGTAATAGAGCCGATTTTGGCCCGGGAAATTTCTGTTCTATCCGTGGGGGGCAATTGTGATACGGAGGGTGTGGAAGAATACCTGACCGACAAAAAAATTAATCTTCACGGGCGATGTGTCCGGCGGGGAGGCCTGGTTTTTGTCGGTGTCGGCGGTTCGCTGCCGTGCCCGAGAACTACGCCCAGAGAATATGGCGACAACATCCTGGAAATGGCGCTGAGTAAAGCCTTGTGGCAGGCCAAAGAAACATCGCCCGATGGACAGGTGAGTCCTTTAGTCGTCGTGACCCATCAGTCCGCATTCGGGACAAAGGTGGATTCCGTCGATGGAAGATATACCGGCAGTCCCGCGATTCGCAGATTTATTGAAATTCATCAGCCGATTTTGGCCGTCTCCGGCCATATTCACGAGGCGTTCGGTACGGATGCGATCGGAAAAACGATACTGGTCAACCCCGGCCCGCTGAGGGAGGGAAGATACGCGGTTGTAGAATTGCAGGGGACACAGGTGAATGTGAGCCTAAAGCAATTATGAAACGCTGCATGGACAAGAAATCACGCCAGAACCGCTCCGCGTGGGAGGTTATTTTTGGATTTTGAATTTTGGTTTCAGGTTTTGGTTTTTAAGTTTTCAGTTTACTTTCTTCCGTCCCACAGGTACATCAGTTGCGGCACAAGCAGTTTTTCCAGCAGTTTAGAATCGACGAGAGGCGTCCGGCTTTTCGCTCCCAGCATGGAGAGCCAGGAGAAGGGGCGTCGATATTCCACGACGCGAGAGCCGCTGACACCGGTCAGTTTTTCCGCCGCGGCCACGGCGGTTTCAAAATATCCGACTTCGTCGATGAGCCCATTGTGGAGGGCTTCATCGGCGGCGTAGATGCCGCCGTCGGCCAGCAGACGCACCTGGTCGGGCGAAAGGGCGTGTTTGCGTCCTTGGCTCACAAGGTTCACAAAACGCTCATAAGCCGGGGTAATCAGTTTTTCGTTGAGGTACTGTTTTTGTTCCTCGGTCATCGGGGCGTATAGGCTGGGCCAGTCTTTTTTCTGGCCGCTCTTGAGTACTTCCGGCTGGATGCCGAGTTTCAATTCCAGCAGGTCTTTAATAACGAGATGATTCATAATGACGCCGATGGAGCCAGTGATTGCCGTAGGCTCGGCGATAATGCGGTCGCAGGCGACAGCGCTGTAATAACCGCCCGATGCGGCGATGGTTTGCATAAAAGCCACGACTGGTTTGCCGGTTTGCTGACGCAGACGGGTGAGATAGTAATGAATCTGGTCGCTGGAAGAAACCATCCCACCGGGGCTGGCGATGCGCAGAATTACGCCTTTGACATAAGGGTCTTTCGCAGCGGTCTTGATTTGCAGTCGAATCTCTTCGCTGACCTCCTCTTGAATAATGCCGTTCAGATTGATCACGGCGATTTTTTTCGTATGAGGACCGTCCACAAGGGTGTTTTCGGTAAGCTCGTTTTTGTTGGTTATACCGCCTGTTGCGGCGATAATCCCGATCCCCAATACCGTCAGAAACAGGATGACGTTGACGATGATAGACAAGCCCAGCAGGAGATTAAGGAAGATTCTCCATCCGGAAGTTTCTTGAGGCTTCTTCTGCGGGATTTGGGGATATTGTACCGCCGGTGCGGCCGGCGATGCTGCGGCGGAATGACCCGTCGAGGGAGCTGATGTGGTTTCGTCTCTTCCGCCGGCGAAACCTTCGGTTTTGGGTTCAGAATCCATACGAGCAATCCTTTCTGACTGTTGATTCACGTGGAAGGATTATAAAGAAGCCGGCCAAAGAAGTCAATATAATAAGCTTTCCCTGTTTGGGGTACCGTTCTTTGGCTGCGATGATTTTGATTAGGCGAATGGCTTTGAGACCTGTTTTGGAGATTCTTGGCAAAACCCAGATCAGATGGTTTTATCCAGCCTTTCTCCGAAAGGGGAGATTGTACAGGATTTGCAGGGGGGCAGAAGCAAAATCCCGCTGGGCAATCGCGGAAATGAAGTTTTATTGAAGGACCGATAATCTTCACGCGAATCAAAAACGCTTTGCTCTGAAAGATTTGAAAAAAAGGGCGGTTCCCATAATCCCTTCTGTATTCATAGATACGGTTGTTTTTCGCTCTTTATTTTGTGAAGGTTTATTTTCGGCGGGATTGTTTTTGGAGGGGAAATTAAGCAATCTGTTTCTTTAGACGATTTTTACACAGGAAATGGGATTTTTCAGGTTTTCGTTTCCATCTGCAACGGAAGAAGCCTGAACGCAAAAGGACTGAGAATGGCGGCAACAAGACATGACCCCAAACACGGTACAGCCGGGTTCGCGTGGTGGCGGAAGAGGGCGCTGATTTTTGCAACTTGGCTGTTGGTGATTTGCCGCGGCGCCATAGCGGTGAATATGCCGATGCATATTGCTCTGCCAGAGTTGGTGTTGGCTGATTCGGGGGAAGCAGCGAATCTGGAATATCAATTAAAAGCGGCGTTTTTATATAATTTCATAAAATTTGTCGACTGGCTTGAACCCTCGTCGTCGGCCGGCGCCGAAGAAGCCAAAAAGAAAGACCCGATTGTTTTATGTGTTCTTGGAGAGGATTTATTCGGCAGACATCTGGATGATCTGACGAAAAAAGTGATTAAAGACCGGCAGATTCGCGTCGTTCGACTGGAGGGGTTTGAACAGTATAAAAAGAGCCGTTCCAGGGCTACCCTGGAGCAGTATTTTCAGGAACAGCGCAAGGCGATGGCAAGCTGTCATTTGCTGTTTATCAGTCAGTCCGAAGAAAAGCTGATGAATGAACTGGCGGCTTTTACGGACAAGATGCAGATACTTACAGTCAGCGATATATCAGGTTTTGCGGGCAAGGGAGGGGTGATCGAGTTTGTGATGGAGGAGAATAAAATCCGCTTTGATATCAATGTCGTTTCCGCGGAGCGAAAAGGGTTAAAAATCAGTTCGCAGCTTTTGCAGCTTGCCAGGAAAATATACAAGAAAACACCGTAAGGGTTTGCCTTATTGAAGACAAGGAACCGGCTGTAAGACACCAGGTGTATGTGAAGGAAAAGCAGTGAAGATAATAAGCGATTTGACGATTCAGCGGAAGTTGGTTGTGATCTTTACGGTCACGTGTCTGGCGGTCGTGATTCTGGCCGGAGCTGCCACGATAGCCTGGAGCCAATATGCTTTTCGGCAGAATATGATTCGGGACCTTGTGATTCAGGCGCAAATGGCGGCGGACAATTGTCGGGCGGCCGTAGCGTTTGAAGATTCGCAGACGGCGAGCCGTTTGTTGGAGTCCTTCCAGGCCAAACCGTCTGTAGTTTTTGTCGCCATTGACACCAATAAGACCGAACAATTCGCAGCTTATTACCGAAAGGGGATGGAAAAACAGAAACATGTCCACTTGGAACGGAGTGGATGGCAGTTCACACGGAATCGCATCATTGTTCAGGAGAGTATCATTCTGGACGGTGAAATTCTGGGGCGGATTGTGTTGTGTTCAGATTTGACGCAGCTGGCGTCGAATCTGCGGTGGAATACCCTGATCATCGTCAGCGTATTTGTATTTGCTTCAATCATTGGTTATCTGTTGCTGTCGCGTCTTCAGGGACTGATTTCCGAACCGATTCTGTCGCTGACGGAGGTGGCTCGCGAGGTCTCGTTGCGGAAGGATTATTCGGTTCGGGCGGTGAAGTATTACAACGATGAGGTGGGGGTGCTGATTGAAGCGTTTAATCAGATGCTGTTTCAGATTCAAAAGGAAATGTCCGAGCGCCAGAGGGCGGAGGAAGAATTACGCAAACATCGCGATCACCTTGAAGAAGTCGTCGGCGAGCGGACGGGGGAGCTGAAGCTGGCGGCGTTTTCAGCCAACCTGCTGGCCAAACAGGCGGTACAGGCCAATAAGTCCAAGGGCGAATTCCTGGCCAATATGAGCCATGAAATCCGTACACCGATGAACGCGATTCTGGGCTTCGGAGAATTGCTGGGCGAAGAAAATCTGACGCCCGAACAGAAAAAATATGTTGATGTCATTTTATCCAGCGGGAAAGGTCTATTGCGGATTATCAATGATATCCTGGACTTCTCGAAGATTGAGGCGGGAAAGCTCAAAACAGAAATTATGGATTGTGCGTTGGTTCAAATGCTGGATGAGATAGAATCTTTATTCCGTCCGATGTGCAAGCAGAAGAACCTGGATTTCGACGTGCTGTACTGCAGCGAGCTTCCGCAGATTATCCGGACCGACCCCGTCCGCTTGAGGCAGTGCCTGGTGAATTTGCTGGGTAATGCGATTAAATTCACCGAAAAAGGGCATGTGTATCTGAATGTCGGGTTGGAAACAATCGACGGTACATCCTTTGTTCGATTTGATGTGGAAGATACAGGTATTGGCGTCCCGCCGGAGAAACAGCAGGTGATTTTTGAGCCCTTTACCCAGGCCGACGGCAGTCATACCCGCAGATTCGGCGGGACGGGGCTGGGGCTTACGATCACTAAACAGATTGTAGAACTGTTGGGGGGGCGGATTTACGTTCGCAGCGAACCGGGCCGAGGGGCGGTGTTCACGATAGAATTACCGGCTGGTACGGACGTAAATCAGCAGCCCAAAATGAACCGGTATGATGCACTGGAGCAATTACAGAAGCAGGAAAATGTTTCGTCGCAGCCTCTGTCTGGGCGTGTATTGGTGGCTGAGGACGCCAAGGCCAATCAGGCGCTGATTCAGGTTTTGCTGCAGAAGATGGGCTTTGAGGTCACGATAGTCGAAGATGGCCAGCAGGCGATCGAACAGGTTCGTAAAGAGGCGTTTGATATTATTTTTATGGATATGCAGATGCCGGTGGTGAATGGCTATGATGCCACGCAGCAGATTAAAGCGATGGGAATTCGCACGCCGGTTATTGCCGTGACCGCTCATGCAATGAAGGGCGACGAGCAGAAATGTATTGACGTCGGCTGCGACGACTATATCGCAAAGCCCATCGACCGAAAGAAAATGGAACAGATTATCAGCGAACATCTCAGCAAAAAAACTGAGTCGCAGGCCCGGAACACGCAGTCTTAACCTGAGTTCGCAAAAGGAGATAAGAAATTTTGGAAATTTTTTTAAAAAAGTGATTGACTTTACATATTATGTGCTACATAATATACAGGACAAGACGAAAGAAAGGGATAATTTATGAAGTACGAACGGGAGTTGTTAAAAGGCGTAGCCCCGGTGGTGGTATTGGAGATTTTGTCCCGTGGGCGGATGTATGGATATGAATTAAGCGAAGCGGTGGAGGTTTGCAGTAAAGGGTTGCTGAATCTGGGCAGGGGGACGTTGTATCCATTATTATATAACCTTGAGGCCAAGGGTTTGATTGTCGCCCAGTGGGAGGAAGCCGAGAGCGGCCGCAAACGGCGGTACTATTCGATTACCAGCCAGGGCGAGGAGAAACTGGCCCGACAGAAAGAACAGCTTTTGTCATTACAACAGGCCATCGGTCTGGTTTTTGGTCTAAACGACAGCTTAATGGCAATTTAATTTTAGGGTGGTGTCAGGAGAGGCCGCTATGGAACCGAAAATACTTCCGCAAATCGTTCTGGATTATTTGGAATCGGTCGTCCGCAAAATGGGCTATCGCCGTAAGGTGCGGGAGGATGTACGAGCCGAATTGCTGGCGCATTTTGAGGATGCCCTGCGGAGTGTTAAAGATAATGCAGACAGGCGGAAGAAAGCAGAAGAGTTAATCCGGGACTTTGGCAATGCCAAAGTGCTGGCGACGCTGATTCGCCGGGGCAAGAAGCGTTGCCGGCCGGCGTGGCAAAAGGCAATCATTCACAGTTTTCAGGCGGTGGGCGCCCTGTTTTTATTGTTAATTTTATACATCGGCTGGTTTTTTACCGGCAAACCCGTCATTACGACGAATTACCTGGAGCGGATGAATCAACTGGTTCGTCCCGTCGCCGACGACAGTCAAAACGCCTGGCCGTTCTATAAAGAAGCGGTTGCCAATTATAAAAGACCAGACCCAAACTATTTCAAACTGTCGCCCCAAAAACTCACTAATTTGGATGATTCACAGCGTCGTACGGTTGAAAAATGGCTTATGGATAATCAAAAGGCGATGGACTTAGTCCGACAGGGCAATCAAAAGCCGTATTACTGGCAGCTCTATTCCGTCAAACCCGAACGAAATGGCATTCCAGAAATGTTAGAGGTAGTGGTGCCGAATTTAAGTGAGTATAAAGAACTCGCTGGGTTACTCTGCTGGGATGCATACCGGCAGGCAGAGAATGGAAATGCCGGGGAAGCGATAGGTATTTTGATTGAAGTGTATGATTTCGGCAGACATATCCGCGGACAAAACACCACACTGATTGAACAACTTGTAGGAATTGCTGTCGAGGCGATAGCCTGTAAAACAATGACGGAAATGCTTTCCGAATATCCGGTGGATTCAGCCGTTCTGGCTTCTGCACAACAAAGCCTTGAAAAAATAATGGCGACAGAGAATTTCAAAATGAGTTTTGAGGGCGAGAAACTGTGCATATATGACGAGGCTCAGCGTTGCTTTACGCGGAGCAGGTTCGGCAAAAGCCATTTGTATCTCCGGCGGTTTCAGGAATTGGATGTTCCCATTGATAATTTCATCGGTCCAAAAACCGGATTCTCTATATTATTCACGCATCCGGACCGGGAGGAGACGCTCAAAACGGCCGAACAGTATTATGCGATGGTTGAGAAAAGCGCAACAATGACCCCTGCCGCCCGAAGACAGCAGCGTTGCAATTATGGAGATCAAATTGAGGAATACTTTGGCAAGAATGTTTTTCTGGACGTATTGTTTCCGGCCATTGGAAGCGTAATAAAAACAGGAGACCGAATTCGGATACAGAGCGAAGCGACGGTAGTAATTCTGGCCGTTCAGAGATACAAATTAGACAAAGGCCGATTTCCAACCTCGCTGGAAGAACTGGTTCGGGAAGGCTATGTCCGGAAAGTCCCGATGGACCCGTACAGCGACAAACCGATCGTCTATAAGTTAACGGAAAACGATTTTGCCCTTTACAGTATTGGGCCGGATTTTGTGGATGATGGGGGTCAGCCGGGCAGAAGCAGGGGGGGCAAGTATCATTTCGGCGCCGAGGGTGGCGGCGACATCGTCTTCTGGCCGGTGCAAAAAGAACCCGCCAAAGTCCTGCCTTCTACAACTCCCGGCAAAAATTAACCCCGCGGTAAATTATGCTTGACTGCAAACCGCATACGAGGGATGATAGTACCGAGGCGTATGTGATTTGAAATCCAGGGAGAGATGATTTATGCTAAAAGGAATTTCACCGCTGTTGAGTCCGCAAATGCTCGCAGTGTTGTGTCGAATGGGCCACGGGGACGAAATTATTCTGGCCGACGCCCATTTTCCGGGTGAGACGTTTAATTCCAATGTGATTCGCGCCGATGGTCTGCGTATCCCGGCTTTGCTGGACGCGATTCTGCCGTTGTTTGAGCTGGATGCGTATGTGGAAAGCCCGCTGGTAATGATGCGGGCCGAGCCGGGAGATACATTGGATCCGCGTGTCGAGGCCGCGTATCGCAGGATGGTGGATAAACATGCCGCCAAGACGCCTCCGATTGCCCGGATTGGGCGGTTTGAGTTTTATGACCGGGCCAAAAAGGCCTTTGCCGTCGTGATGACTGGCGAAACCGCCAAGTACGGCAATATCATCCTGAAAAAAGGCGTTACGCCGTGTCCGGACGCCGTATTTTGACCCTGTCTGCGGCGATGGGAATCGCCTCTTGACATTCTGTTTCAAACGACGGACAATATATCATCCAGCGAACGAGTCAAGTTGCCTCATTGAAATCCTTGTCGGAAAGGAGGGCATTATGCCCGCACCGAAAGAGGGAATGAGTTGCGTCAGCTGTGCGTGGTTTGAGCGCTCCGGCCAGGGGGCCGGCGAATGCCGGCGGCACGCCCCGTCGCCCAACTCCAGTTTCTATGTGCCCCGCACCGAAGGGATCGGTACCATCAAAACCGACAGCCACTGGCCCAAGGTGTTCGAGAATAACTGGTGCGGCGAATTTCAGGCCCGCTAAGCGGGGGGTTTGCTTATCTTCGGCGCCGGAAGCATTTGCTGGCCAGTCTTGACCAGTCGCTTTGCCGGATGAAGCTGGATTACGTTGACATTTTTTATAAAAATGTGCCAGAAAACCCACAAGCTTGCTTGTGGGATGAATGGCACCCCTGAAAGCAGGGGTTTTTAGGGGACGGCAGTCCCCTAATAATCGTTTGCAGTCAAATCCGACTGGGGTTAGTATCTTCCCAGGAGGATTTGACTATGACAGTAAAATCAGGCGCTCATTGCAAATTTGAGCTTGAGTATCATTTCGTGTGGTGCCCGAAGTATCGGAAGGTGGCTCTTAACGGCAATAAAGGTCGTTAGTCGTTACTTATGCAAGTTAATATACGAAGTGGCCGAGCGATTTGACTTTGAAGTGGTAGAACTGGCAGTAATGCCAGACCATGTTCATCTATTTGTTTCGGCCTATCCAGAGGTGGCTCCGGCCAAGTTGATCCAGATTATCAAAAGCATTACTGCCAGAGAGCTTTTTAGGCGGTTTCCGGGCATTAAGCGAATACTTTGGGGCGGCGCGTTGTGGGAGCGAGGCTACTTCGTAATGAGTTCTGGCCAAGGCACCACGGACGAAATGATACGTCAAATATAAAAGAGCAACGCAACCCAATGGTTGCAAACGATGAGCCGAACTTGTTCGGCTCAGAAGCCACCGAGCTTGCTCGGTGGTAGTTCACTTCGCCTGCGGTGATGGTCGTTGAACCGCCATCAATGGTCTTGACGACCTTGCCGTCCATATCCTCAATTATGACTTCATACTGAAATGTTTTGGCGGCCGGATATTCGTTTTTGATTTGCGTCTCCGCGGTAATTTTGGCTGTTTTGCCGGCAACATCGAAATCCTGCGCATAAACATACACGCCGGTAGTGCCGAGGAATGAATACAATGGCAGAGTTTGATACAATTTGTCAGTTGCGTGCAGATAGACATTTTTCGGGATACCGCCGTAGTTGGCGTTGAAGTTTCTATCATTCCACTGAAATTTGGCGCCGGTTGCTTTTTCCCGGTAGTCCCAGGAGTTGTCGATTCGCACAGCCAGGATATTTTCCCGCCCGGCGAACCTGACGAGGTTTGTAATGTCAAATCCAAATGCCATCACGCCGTTTTCGTGTCTGCTGATAAATGTACCGTTCAGGTAAAACTCGCCGCCCTGACGAATGCCTTCAAATTCGAGAAAAATTTTCTGGCCGTTGTGTCTGGCCGGAATCTTGAAATATTTGCGATACCAGATGATACCGGTCGTCAGGTCGTGAATCGCTTTTTTGAACGCATCGTCTTCATTAAAGGCGTGGGGCAGGGTGATCTCCTTCCACTGGCCGTCTGCAAAGTCAACGCCCTGTGCTCCATTGGGGTTGCCGACAAAGAGCTTCCAGCCGGGGTTGAAGTTGTATCGAACGCGGTTATTCTCCGGCGGCTGATACGCCCTGACAAACGAGGAAATTAAAACCCATATACAAAAGATGCTCCAAATCCGGCCTTGCGTTGACATCATTTACTCCTCGATGAATGAGTGGACTTTGCTGATTCTATTTTCCAGATGTCGTTAACGGTTTCGGTCATAACTTGGGACAGTATCTAATCTTTGGTGAAAAAATGCAATCCGCTATGTTGGAATAGGATAGAATTCTTTGGAATTTTCTGATTTTTTGAGATTTTCAAAAACAAACTTGACAAATAAGAGTATTTCTTAAATAGTAGTAAAAACTAAAAGATGGAATATGTAAAAGTGGACACAGAAAAACTCAATAAAAAACTTCGTTTTTTTGAGGAGCGTTGTCACAAAGCTGGATTGAAGATAACTCCTCAGAGGACAGCGGTTTATAAATCGCTGATTAGGACTGACGCCCATCCGACGGCGGATGATGTGTTTTGGGAGGTGAGGAAGGAAATGCCTAATATATCGCTCGATACAGTCAATCGCACGTTGCTGACGCTGGCGGAAATTGGGGCGGCGTTTATGGTTGAGGGAACGGGGCAGCCGAGGCGATTTGACGGCGGACTGGAAGACCATCAGCATTTTCGGTGTATCCGGTGTGGCAAAATCGTTGACTTTCATTATGAGCCGTTCGACAATATCGCTCTGCCGCGCAAGATAGAAGAAAAGTTCAGAATTCTTCGCAAAACAGTTTACCTGGAAGGACTTTGCCAAACATGTCAGACTCATACATCTCTGTCAGGATGCAGTGATTAACCTTTTTTAAGGAAAGTGAGGAAACAAATGGGCGTCAAAGGAACAAAAACGGAAAAGAATCTGCTGACGGGATTTGCGGGTGAATCTCAGGCGCGAAATCGTTATACCTATTTTGCCTCTCAGGCCCGCAAGGAAGGGTTTGAACAGATAGCGGCCATTTTCGAAGAGACGGCCAGTCAGGAAAAGGAACACGCCAAGCGGCTGTTTAAGTTTCTCGAAGGTGGTGAAGTGGAGATTTGCGCAGCCTTTCCCGCCGGCGTCATCGGCACGACCAGTCTGAATCTTGAAGAGGCCGCCGCGGGTGAAAATTACGAGACAACGCAGATGTATCCGGGTTTTGCAAAGGTTGCGGAGAAAGAAGGATTTACCGAAATTGCGGCAGTTTTCCGTAACATCGCTGTTGCCGAAGCCCGGCACCGCGACCGTTATATCGCACTGAAGAAAAATGTTGATGCCGGTAAAGTATTTAAAAGAAACACAAAGGTTCGTTGGGTCTGTCGCAATTGCGGATATGTTCACGAAGGCGCCGAAGCGCCGAAGGTATGTCCTGCCTGTGCGCATCCGCAGGCGTATTTTGAACTGGAAGCAGTGAATTATTAACAGGATAATGGTGCCAAAGGAGCGCTGCAATGAACGAAAGAAAAGGCGTTATTACATTTAAAGGCGGGCCGTTAACCCTGATAGGGACGGAACTGAAAATCGGACAAAAGGCTCCCGATGCGGTTTTGACGGACAATGATTTGTCAGACGTGAAAATCTCTTCTTTCGCCGGCAAAGTAATCGTATTGTCCTGTGTACCGTCTCTTGATACGCGCGTTTGCGATATGCAGACCCGTAAATTTAACGAAAAAGCCGGACAAATGGGGCCGGATGTGGTGATTTTGACGGTGAGTATGGACCTGCCGTTTGCCCAGAAGCGTTGGTGCGGCGCCGCAGGCATTAGACAAGTCAAGACCTTAAGCGATTACAAAGACGCCCGATTCGCAAAGGCTTACGGACTGTTAATTAAAGAATTGCATTTAGTAGCGCGGGCGGTCATTGTGCTTGATAAGCGGCAGACCATCCGGTATATTCAAATCGTGCCTGAAGTGACGACGGAGCCGGATTATGACGCGGCCTTAAAGGCGGTCAGGGGGTTACTGTAAGCGCCAATTGGCCGCTCGCATAGATGAAAGGGCGACAGGGATGAGAATGTTAACCTCCAATGTTTATTATGTCGGCGTCCAGGATTGGGACCGCCGCTTATTTGATGAATTGATACCTCTTCCCGACGGGACAAGTTATAACGCGTATCTGATTAAGGGTTCGCAAAAAATCGCGCTGATGGATACAGCCGACCCGCCCAAGGTTCGTGAGTTAATCAATCAGTTGATTGCTGCCGGCATAGACAAGCTGGATTATGTAATCAGTCATCACGCCGAGCAGGACCATTCCGGCGGCATTCCCGATATCCTGATGATGTATCCGGATGCGAAGGTGGTGACCAACGCCAAATGCAAGGCGATGTTGATAGACCATCTCGATGTTGATGAAAGCCAGTTTATCGAAATCACCGACAGCCAGACGCTTTCTCTGGGCGATAAGACGCTTCAGTTTATTTTCACGCCCTGGGTGCATTGGCCGGAGACAATGAGTACGTATTTGAAGGAGGACAAAATTCTGTTCAGTTGTGATTTCTTTGGTTCTCATCAGGCGACCAGCTCGTTGTTTGTACAGGACGAAGCCCGAGTGCTGGAAGCGGCGAAGCGCTATTATGCCGAGATTATGATGCCGTTTCGAAGCGCCATTGTGAGCAACCTCAAGAAGCTGGAGCCGCTGAATATCGCGATGATAGCCCCCAGTCATGGGCCGGTGTATCAGCGACCCGCGCTGATTATCGACGCCTATAAAGACTGGGTCAGCGACCGTGTGGAAAACAAGGTCATCGTGGCGTACGTCTCGATGCACGACAGCACCCGCAAAATGGTGGAGTATTTTGTGGATTCGCTGACAGAAAAAGGCGTTGGTGTACGGCAATTCAATCTGACAGGTGTGGATATCGGCCATCTGGCGATGGAGCTGGTGGATGCGGCGACGGTGATTTTAGCCGCTCCGACGGTATTAATTGGGCCTCATCCCACCGCGGCTTACGCGGCCGTATTGATTAACGCGCTGCGGCCCAAAACAAAATTCGCCGGCATCATCGGCTCTTTCGGCTGGGCCGGCAAAATGGTCGAAACCCTCACCGGCCTGCTGGGCAATCTCAAGGCCGAACTGCTTGAGCCGGTTCTCATCAAAGGCCAGCCCAAACCGGAAGATTTCGAAAAACTGGAACAGCTTGCCGAACAAATTCAAACCAAACATAATGAATTGGGAATACTGAAAAAATAATATGGATAAGGGAGAATAACGAAAGGACAAAATTATGGCGACGAAAGGAGAAGTGTATAAATGTATGTTGTGCGGCAATATCGTTGTGGTTTATCACGGCGGCGACGGGGAACTGGTCTGCTGTGGTCAGCCGATGAAGAAAATGGCGGAGAACACGACCGACGCGGCGAAAGAGAAGCATGTGCCGGTGATTGAAAAAGTGCAGGGCGGCTACAAGGTCAAGGTCGGTTCGGTTCCCCATCCGATGGAAGAAAAACACTACATCGAATGGATTGAGCTGACGGCCGATGGAAAGAGTTATTATCAATTTCTCAAGCCCGGCCAGGCTCCGGAAGCGGTGTTTATAATTACCGCCGAAAAAGTCGGCGCCCGCGAATACTGCAATCTGCACGGGCTGTGGAAAGGAGTGTAGCTTATGTTGAAAAAAAGCGTTGAAAAAGCGTTCAACGACCAGCTGAACGCCGAGACGTATTCAGCGTATCTGTACTGGTCGATGTCGGCCTGGTGCGAAAAAAACAATCTGCCCGGTTTTGCCAACTGGATACGGGTCCAGGCCCGGGAAGAAATGACCCACGCGATGAAGTTTTACACGCATATTATCGAACGCGGCGGGATGGTAAAGCTGGCCACCATTGCCGCACCGGAGACGGACTGGAAAGACATCGAAGACGTATTTACACAAACACTCAAGCACGAGCAATACGTCACGGAGCGGATTTACAGTCTTGTGGATTTGGCGGTCAAGGAAAAAGACCATGCGGCTAATCAATTCCTGCAGTGGTTTGTCAACGAGCAGGTCGAGGAGGAAAAAAGCGCCGAGCAGATTCTGGGCCAACTGAAGATGATGGGAAAGGAGCCCGCCCCGATGTTGTATATGCTGGATAAGGAAATGGCGGCTCGTGGGGCCGACTAAGCACAAGGAGAAGCATAAATGAGTATCACATTCAACGTGGATGAAATTTTTGAAATGGCCGAGGAAATCGAACGTAACGGCGTCAAATTCTATCGCGAGGCCGCCGAAAACAGCGCGGATAAATCAGTTCGCAAAATGTTTCTGGAGTTGTCGGCGATGGAAGAAGGCCACGAAAAAATCTTCACCCAGATGCGCAAGGAATTGTCGGCTCAGATGAAAGAGCCGACGGTCTTCGACCCCGATAACGAA
>CAZWMN010000047.1:0-15324 GCA_964635075.1 uncultured Pirellulales bacterium
ATACTGGATACCCGCCTGCGCGGGTATGACACATCGAATCGGTCAGTATGAGTTATTTTACTTTGTGTAATATCAAGGTTCTGCCGACGATAACCTGATCCGGGGCATTGTCGTGCCATTTGGTCGTTGTCGTCCAGGAGGCGGTCCACGTTTTTCCCTCTTTGGAAAGAGGCCCTTCGAATTTATCTATAACGCTGCAACTCAGCTCCGACGTAATGGCTTTGACGTAGAAATCTTCAATTGTAACAGTTGCCTGAAGAATACTGGTTTTGGGGTCGTACGACCAGACACAGGGACCATAGACATACTGTGCGAATAACTGTTTATCCGGAGACTCGGTCGTTGACCCTCCCACGGCAATATCCATAACCAGACTATCATTGCGGAAGACCTTTTTAATCGCTCCTTTTTCTGCAAAAATAAATTTCCAGGGCATTTCGCCTTCGCCTTGCCACACCCCGGCAATAGAATGGCTTGCTTTCCATGCTGCGGACTGTTGACAGCCGCATAAAGCCGTCAGGCTTAAAACCACTAACAAAATATGCTTCTTCATACAAAACTCCTTTTTTTGCGATGGTCAAATTTCCTGTTCATTATATCGGCACAATTGAAATGCCGCCTTTTTGAGTGGACGCCCATTTCTGACAGGAACATAACAGCAATAAAACCATTAGGCAACTGAATACGACCGCTTTATTCATTTCGGTTCCCTTTCCACACGTCAAACAAAGTCAGCCTGAAAGCTGATTTCCTATTTTTAGTATTTTTACCACGAAAAACACAAAATTCACGAAAAATGAGAAAATCAAGAACTAAGGCGCCCAAGAAGAAACCTGCTTCCAGTTTTTAGCGGTTACTGCTAATGGCTGATAACTGATATTTTAGACGGGATTGACGGGATTGACAAGATTTTTTTTGCCACAGAGTCCTTCGACACTTCGACAAGCTCAGTGCGGACAAGCTCAGGATAAAAGTCTCAGAGAACTCAGAGAAAAGTTTTTACCACGAAAAACAGCGTATCACAGATTTTATTTTATGACTGTTCTCGAAGCTGCGAATTATGCGGAAATCGTTTCTTTCAGCATTGGCAGTCTGCTTAAGACAAGCTCTTTGAGATCGACGATTCTACTTGCGTTGTCGAGGTCTATCCCTACCAGATTGCCGTCTTTGTCATAATCCAGTACGACGCCGTCTGAAATAACTTTGCTTTCAACGCTCGGTTTTTCTGACATGTCAATATAAAGCGAATCGGTTTCCGGGTAATAGTTAAGTTTCATATCTTAAAACTCCTGTCTGGAAATGCATTATGGATCGTTTTCTTATCGCTTAGGGTAACGACTCTGAAAATCCTGCCGTCAAGCTGGCCTGCTCTGCCCCAGAAGCGATAACGGTCATTTCCCTGTTCTTCTATCTTTATCGGATTTTCAATAACTTCGACACACCATTTTCTGTCTATATACGGTCGTTTCCTTAAAACTTCATTTATAAAATAATCGGTATATTTATAGTCCATTGTCAATAGCCGCTCTATTTATTGACGATTGAAAAAACAATAAATACTCTGTCATTCCCGCGAAAGCGGGAATCCAGTCTGAATCGCTCTGGATTCCGGCTCAAGGCCGGAATGACAAACATGAATCAATACAATGAATTATATAAAGAAAAGCATAAAAAATAAATAAAAATCTGTGAAAATTTATCCCCCAGGGATTCATCCCCAAGGGATTCATCCCCAAGGGATCTGTGTCAATTTATCCCCAAGGGATCCGTGGTTAAGTAAATTTTGCGCGCAAAAAAGAGGCCCCTGTGTCGGGGCCTCTTCTCACACTTAAGTTAACCGTTTCTGGTTCTCGTAGTTTAGCGAGTCTTATCTCTTGCGCAGAAACAGACCGCCCAGACCCAGCAGAAGCATCGTCATCGGCTCTGGAATGATCATCGTCAAACCTTCAAGGCTTTCAACTCTATCGCCAACTTCGAAGAGCACGGTAGCGCCGGCCAGGTACCATTCGTTTTCGGAGCTAATGGTGACCAGACCTGTGCCTGCATAGGAAAAGGTGTACAGAGTACCTAACTGCCCTGCAGAACTTGCCGTGGTACCAGCCATACCCACGATGGTACCGTAGGTATAATAGGTCAACCCCATCGCTTCAGGGTCATTAGTACCAACGCCGCCGTTCGGCAACGCCAGCGTGCCGGGAGTCAAGATACCCGCATCGGGAGTCAGAACACCCATTTCAAGGGTTACGACTTTTTCTGTGGCGATAATGCTTATTGTACTTGTGACTGGGTCAATTTCGTAAGTAAGACCTGTCACCAGAGACAGCTGCGCATTCGCCAAACCAGCAATACCAAGAACCAGAGCTAAAACTAACAACTTTCTCATCATCATTCTCCTTTCACAAATTCCACTTTGTTTGTACAAACTGCGTTAACGTTAACTTCGTGTGAAGTGTGTGTCTTATTTATTTAAGGCTTCACTGCACAGTTGACCGCCCAAACCGCCGTCGAAATCTTATTGGCATTGATGTAGGTGACCAAAGCTGAAACATCAGCCGCATTAATTGGCGGTTGAGCAGTACTCAGATTGTAACGCGCATCGTAATTCGGGTTCGGGGCCCCGCCCACTGTTGGTACCACCGCCCACACTGCCGTTGAAACTTTGTAGGTATTGATGTAAGTAACGATCTTCGTGACGTCAGTTGCGTTAACCACGTTATCCGCAAGACCACCAATTTTCTGGGTCAGGTTATAGAACTGACACTGCCTAACAAGAAATGAGAGGGGAGCAGACACGGCTGTAATGGTCGGATGCGTTTGACAGCGGGCCTCAACCGTGATGTTAACTGTGCCGCCGACGGTATAGGTCGGGGTCGCCCCGCCCACTGTGGACGCAGTCAATGCAGCCCCCCAGGTGGTGTACTTGCCATTGCCAAAGTTAAACCGATACTCTATTGGCGTATGACCCATCGAACTTACGCTGCCGCCTGTGGTGGCAAAGGCGTCGGTATAGGCCACAGTAATGAAACCCTCTGCAAGTCCCGTTGGGGTAGCCGGCGGACTTACTGTTTCCGTTTCCGGAGGACCGGCAATGACCACTGGAGACTGAACGGTAATGTTGCCCAGAATGCCAACAGCAGCGCCGCCGCGACGGGCATTGGCCGAAATCGCAACCGTCGCGCTCCCGCCCGGAGTAATCCCGTCAATCTTGATTTTTGCGATAACACCGCTGGTTAAGCCCGGACTTCCCTGACCCAGATGGCCCATGCTGACGGCGAAGGCATTACCCGCATTAATCGGGAACGTCGGAACGCCGGGTAAGGTCTCACGAGCAAACGGATGCCCCGTGCCGATAGTATAACCGGCGCCGGTCGTGAACGCATAATCAATAAATACGTTAAACGCAGATGGCGTAACTGTATCATAATTCGTCGCTGCCGTGATCACGCCGCCGGTCACGTTCAGCGTCAGGGCGATACCCCGAACCGCCGGAGCAGGGGGGCCGCCGCTGGTACTAAAGCTGATTAAAAGATACTGATTGCCCGCATCGGTAGCGGTAATGGCCACGTCGGCCAGTGCCGGGATTGCGAGGGCGAGTACAAGAATCGCTGCAAGAATCTTTTTCATCTGACACCTTCCCTTTCTCTTTTTCTCTTCTTCTCTCTATCTCCATCACCCCCCTTTAGACCTATGCGCCTAAAGGGCAATGATATACGCAAAACAACGTCCTTACTTTTGCCCCGCTATTGCCGGGACAAAATTAAATTCGTTCTTTCCTCTCGCTTCCCCCAGCGCCAATGACCCCAACTCCGACATCCATATTGTTTCCCCCACATCTCAACCCTCTTGGAATTTCTCCAGCTTTTACACCGCTGATAATACTATAAACGAAAATGGAATGCAAGAGGAATTTTTTAAAAAAAACAAAAATTTTTTTATAAGACCCGCAAAAAAGTCGATTTTCAGTGTTGAGAAATCGGGATTTAAAGCCAGGGAGTTAAAAAGTCCAGAGTTGAGAGTAGAGAGCCGATTGTTTATAATGCCTGACTCTGGTCTCTTGTCTCTTGACTCTGGTCTCTTGACTAATATGAACTACGAACTACTCACTATTTTTGGCGGCAGACTGGCCATAACCCGCATAATAATGCTGTTATCCGCGGTTGCCCTTCTTGCCATCGGCCTTGCCGCCATTTACTCGGCCCAACGTCCGTCTGTCCTGCAAGACCAGCAAAATCAGGAACTTACAAACAAAGAAGAAACGTCTTCCCAACCTCCTCAATCCCAGGAAACAGAAAATCCGCTGGCCCAAATGTGGCGACGACAGCTCGTTTATGCGACAGGTGGAATCCTGGCGTTTCTGGCGATAAATCTAATCGACTATCGAAGGCTCGGCCCAGCCAGTTTCTGGCTCTATGCCGTGTTTTTAGTTCTGCTGGTAGTACTTTTGCTGGATAAACTTGTGGATATGCCCTTTATTCCGGTGATTAACGGTTCGCGACGCTGGCTCCGTATCGGAACCCAGACCCAATATATCCAGATTCAGCCCTCGGAATTCTGCAAAATCGCTTATATTCTGGCTCTCGCGTGGTATCTGCGGTTCCGCAGCAACTATCGCCGTCTGGCTGGACTGGCGGTGCCGTTCGCCCTGACAGTGTTGGCGATGATACTCATTCTGCTTGAGCCGGATTTGGGAACAACGCTGCTTTTGATGCCGATGTTGTTCGCAATGCTGTTCGTGGCCGGAGCACGGGTAAAACATTTGCTTTTAATTGTTGGCCTGACATTGCTGGTCAGTCCTGTTTTGTGGAATATGCTGCACGATTACCAGAAGATGCGCATCTCCGGCGTGCTGCTGCAAAACGACCGGATTTTCCAGGCGGCGTCCAATCATCCCGTCCTGGCCCGGCTTCTGGTCGGCTCGCCGGCCCGGCTGCGAGACTGGAAGAAAAACGAAGGCTACCACCTGCTGCATTCCAAACAGGCCATCGCGTCGGGCGGACTTTCCGGATACGGCTTCGCCCAGGGACCCTACAGCCAATACGAATACCTGCCCGAACGGCATAATGACTTTATCTTCGCAATGATCGCCCATCAGTGGGGGTTTTGGGGCGGCTTGCTGGTGATGGGACTATATGCAGTGCTATTCGCCTGCGGCGCGGAAATCGCCTGGCTCAATACCGACCCGTTTGCGCGTCTGACGGCGGTAGGGATTACCGCGATGTTTGCGGTACAGGTCATTGTCAACATCAGTATGACGCTGGGCCTGATGCCGATTACAGGACTGACCCTGCCGTTCGTCAGCTACGGCGGCTCAAGCCTTGTGGCCAATTTTATCGCGATAGGTCTGCTCAACAGTATCGGCAGACATCGCCCCTTCTCCGTCGCCGCAAAACCCTTCGAACATTTCGAATAACATCAATCACATAATGTAGGATAAATCAGAAGCGCGGCGGCGCCCTTGTCCCGACCGAAGGGGGAAAGCCGCCCGATAAAGAAGCCCCCAGCGTCAGCGACGGGATAAAATCGGCTTTTGGAAAACGAAACTGTTTTTAGAGGTTTCCATAATCATCGCCGACGCTGGGTGCCCTGCTCACGCTTGCGTGAGCAGGATAGCTTGGCCGTGGAAAAAACGAATTTTTAGAGGTTTCCATAATCATCGCAGACGCCATTTTGCGCATAAAAAAGGCGAGTCATCCCTGACCCGCCCAAACACACAATCAGAAAATTTACTTGTTCTTTAGAATCTGCGAATTGCCCCGCTCGTCAAAAGGCAGTTTCACGCCGCCGGAGCCGGATTCCTGAACATTACTGGGCCTTGGCGTCGGCGTTATGGCGCCGTCATCGGTTTTGACACGCCGGCAAAACCCGCCGACTATAGTATTCGCAGCCGTTCCCTGCGTCAGCGCCGCATAAGAAATGCGAGGCAGTATCTTGGTAATCTTAATTGTAGCGACCTGCATTTCCGCCGCGCCCAGCGATTTGCCGGTGTCGGGGTCGATAACGTCGGCGCCGGGTTTACTGACTTCCAGTACATCGCCCTCGGCGAACCGTTTCCCGCCCTGATTAAGAATCATCATACCGCCCTCTTTCACCGCCGCGACCCGCACAGGGTACAAATAATCGCTGACCATATCGGCAATCTGCCTGGCCGCCCGCTGCACCAGGTTTTGTTCCATCTCGTTATAATCAATCCTGTCCGATTCCCATTTGGCCATCAGCGCCTTGACCTGCTGGTCCTCCAGCTTAATGCGAAGCTGGTCGGACGCAGCCACCTGCCGCGTCGGCCCAACAATCAGCCGGTATTCCGCTTCCAGAATGGCCGTGAATCGCCGCGCTGTGGCGCTGATAACCGGGTTGTATTTTTCCTCCACGATAATCTTCGCCTGCGGGACCGTGCCGACCAGCATATAGTCGGCGCCCAGCGCCTCACCCAGCCGCATTCTTTCCTCCAGCGGGGCGTTTTCAGGAGCCAGAATCTGTTTTTCCTTCAGAATCGCCGCCTGTGTATCGCGGTCCAGCACGGTGAATTTTTCATTGCGGGCCAGTATTGTATTCAAATACTGGCTGAACTGTTCGCCAAGGCGTTTTTCGGAAGCAAGCTCCCTGATCTCAGTGGACCCATTATCACGGTGTTCCACTACCAGTCTGGCCGGGACCGATGATTCAAACGGGAATATCGCAAGGCGAAGTTTTTTGGTGTCTTCGGGGCTTTGATAGTCATACACCTGGACTTTCAGCGTTACTTCATAGACTTTGGGGCTGATTTCCTTTTCGCTGACGACTTCGTATGATTTGACCAGGCCTTTTGCCTCGGTCAGCGTGATTGGCGTTAATGTAGCAGTGGAAACATCAACCTTGTCTTTGGTTTTAACAAGACCTGTGGTCTCGTCGGTAACTGCTCCCGCCGGACCGGTTATGGTCGTTTTCCTGGAGGCACTGGGATCCCGTTCGATATCAACATGTGATGTATCGACGCCAACTGCCCCCAGCGCGGAACTAACTGCAACGCCCTGCACCTGACAGACTGCCTGATAGAGTGCGTTCTGAATCGCCAGATCACGTGTGACCCCCTGCCCTTTGACTTCCACCGGAACAACATTTTCCGCCGCAAAACCAACGGAAGCAACAGACAAGACAAATATCAACATTATCTTTTTCATAAGTATCTCCTTTTTTCGTAAAATTCGAAATCCGAAGTACGAAACTCGAAACAAATCCGAATTTTCAAAATTCAAATAACTCAAACTGACCGATTGGTTAAGGAAAAATATTATAACTTCTTACCACAAAATAAGATATAACAAAATGTCATTCCCGCGAAAGCGGGAATCCAGACCGTTCAATTCAATACTGGACACCCGCCTGCGCGGGTATGACACATCGAATCGGTCAGTATGAGAAATAACCAAAACGTTAAAAACAAAAATCACGCTTGTTTTAAATTTTTGACCATTTGAAATTTTGAGTTTGTTTCGGATTTCGAAATTCGAATTTCGGAATTTATTATCACCACGGCACGACTTTTTTGCTGCCGCGTTTGCCGATGAGCGTCTCTTTCTGCCAGTAGTTTGCGCCGGAAGCAATCTCCGACACGCGAAGCTGGAAGTAATACTCAACCTGCTGCAGATTGTTGTCATAGCGGACATTCCGCTGGAAGATTTTGCCGGAGATGCTCAGTTCCGGAGCGATAATCTGTCCCTTGCCGGGCAGAGTGCCCTGTTTGAACTCATCGGCCTTTTCCGAGTCGCGCAGCTCGCGCAACTGATGCACCATCTGGTCGGGAGCGCCCTTGCCGCCGACCGCGGAGGTCATCGTCACCATACCGCTGTTCATCAGCTCCTGCTCGATTTTGAACGTCAATTGGTCGGTGTCAATCCGCTGCATCGTATCGTTGAGCACTTTGGCCGTCGTAACAACATATCGGCTGCCGTCGGCTTTCTTGAAAACGCCCGAGGCAATCATCGACTGCACCATCTCGACCGCCGCCTTGTCAAAATCGCGGTAATCCAGTTCCATCACCGCCTTGCCTTCGTCGTTAACAACGTCAATGTTCTTCGTCTCCGCCGTACAGCCGGCAAATGCCAAAACCAGAAACATAACCCCCACACTCAAATATGTCTTCATAGAATATCTCCTGAAATGGTCTTGTTGGTTTTATTTACTTATCCATATTTTTCGCCACGCGCGTGTTGATTCGATAATCCGCCGCCCTGGGGTTGGGAGCGATGACCTTGAAGCTGAAGTTCGAATTGCCCGGCACGGAAACCGTCATCCATTTGCTCATCACCGAATCGATTATCATCCCATTGGCGTCCAGCCATTCCGTGCGGTAATCAAACCGTTTCTTAAACGCCGACTCGTTGCGCCCGCTGACCTGCACCTCCAGGAATCCTTCCGGCGTACGCACCTCTTTGACATTATTAACCTTGATGTTCTGCCCAATCAGAAAACTCACCACGGCCCCGATGGGCTTGGTAATAATGTTGTTGTCCAGCGAATCGCTGCGAACGTCCGTCTGCAGTTTCACCTGCGGGTCGTGCTGCTGATAACACCCCGCCAGCAAAACCAAAACACACATCGCATACATCATTTTTTTCATAGAAGCCCCTTTCGCAAAAGGATTTTTTCTCAACTCACATAAGAACACTTTGCTTAACGCACGACAAATCGTCATTCCAAACCCTACTCGCACAACCGTCATTCCGAACCCCTTTATGGGGTGAGGAATCTATTAAACTTTCCCCGCCCCTGGCGGTTCCATATTTTTTATCTTTTGACTTTTAATTTTTGATTTTTAATCTCTCAAACAGACTTCTCAGTCGGTTTGAGTTAATACGTCATAACCTCAATTGTCGGTTCGTTCGAAGCCGACACCATTTTAATATACACTATCGCGTATTTGCAAGACGGAATTGTCAGCGGATACAAATTTCCCTGCGGCGTCTGAATGGCCAATTTGCCGTCCCCAGGCATCGGTAATTTCGCCGCCTGAAAATCCTTCGGCAGCGCCGACCAGATTCGCACGTCCGCAGCGGTTGTTGCAAGGCTGTAGGCCGCTACAAAAACCGCCGCAATGTTCGCCGCGTTGCTGTTTTGCTCCGTCAGGGCATATTGTGCCGCCGCTTTGGCCCCCGCCGCAATAATCGCACGGGTCAGAATCCACGGGTATTCCTTGGAAAACTCCGTCTGGACCACCCTATCCATATCCCCGACAACTTCCGTCGGGTAATACTGGCCTCCGCTTTGTATGGTAAGACGTTCACAGGCCGCCTGACGTTTCACCAATTTCGGCAGTGCGATACCGGCATAGTACACCTTGCCCGTGAACAAAAATAACGGCAAATCGACTCGAAATTCCTCCTTTGTCGGCCCAACCCCATTTTCAAAGAAAACCCACACCGCCGGTTCGGGGGCCTTGTTGCCGCCCAGCCATCGTTCCGCCGACTCAAAATCGCTTTTGACATAAGGATTCCCCGGCAGCATCCCCGCGCTTTCCTTCAATAAATCCCGCGCCTTGGCCGAATCGCCAATGACGGCAAAGAAAACCCCCGCCAGATAAGTCGAGAACGGATTCACATAATCCGGGTACGCCTCAAATTCATACAAGCCGGGATAAGCCTCTTTAATTCGTTTTTGAACGTCCGGGTTCTCCGTCGTTTTGTTGTAGTCAACCTGCTTTTCAGCGTTGGCCTTGTCCTTCTTGTCTTTTTCTTTTTGGATTTCGGCGCTGAATTTTTCTTTGGCCCTCGTCTGGCGTTCCATCGCCCGGTTAAACTCCACCCGCGCATCGTCATTTTTACCCAAAGCCATAAAATTCAGGGCCTTATAGGTATTGACCATTATGCCGTCATAAGTCCAGCCGCGGTAGGGAATGATATTGTCGTTGACTAATGTGGTGCCGATGACGTCCGTTTCCCGCGACTGCGGGTCGAACACCTTCATCATATCTTCACAGCGGTCAAACCACCGGATGCTGTCGGAATAACTTCTCCCGGCACGCTCCACGGCTCCCAATTGCAACGCCCAGAGCAAATCTTCGCCGGACGGCTTATTCGGGTCTTTGATTTTTGGCTCACAGAATGCTTTCGCCCCGCCAAAATCCCCCTGCTGATAAATGCTGTTGAACTGTTCAAGCTGCTGTTTGGGTGCATTGCATCCGACCAGAAACAAAAGAATCCACGAAGCCGCCCATCCATTGCGGCCGCGCAGAAGAAACCTCACGATGTCGTAAAACACTTTCACGTTTCTCCTTCGGACAAATTCTCCGTACCGACATTATATCTCCAACCAAATTTTCCGCAACCGATTTTGTATAATAGGTATTTCGTAAGATGGTACTATCTTGTTGCGTCAAAGCTTTAGCGGAGACGGATAGCCCGACTTGTCCTCTTCGCCCGTGTCTGTCTGTGGCACAGCCGCCCTCGGCTGTGATTTTTCCAAATAACTCCTCCCCTTTTAAGGGGAGGTGGCTCGAAGAGCCGGAGGGGTTTCTGAAATCTCAAATCCTCAAATCCGAAATCATTTTACACCCAAACCGCCGGCCCCGCCAGCGGCGTACCTGCCCTCGCGCAGGCGGGGGTTTAGCCCCGGCCCGGAGTTTACCCCGACGTTTTTGTGTCGGGGGCCGGGGGTGCAAACGCAAGGTTCGCTTCCTTGCTTGTCCATCCCGTCCTGCCTGTGGTGAGCCTGTTTGTACTGAGCTTGTCGAAGTGTCGAACCATCCACTTCGTCCATATTGTCCATTTTATCTCACCTATTTTTCATTCCTTTTTCTTTCAACCTCATTTTTTATCATATCGAAGAAAATTTCCCGCACCACCTATTTTTTTATCGCGTCGAAGTCTTGACGAAAACGGATCGCCCATTTTTTTCACCCTTTTTTATTTTGGCTCATCATCTTACTTATCAACTATATCTTTTGTTTGCGATATAAAGCAAACATCAGCCCTGTCACGGAGCAGACCAGAGGCCCCTGCCGTTCTCGTCATACAGGTTCAGTCCCGGTCTGTCCTTGAACACGGTCAGCCCAGCGCGGGGCTGGCCATTCTCGTCAAACAGGCCCAGTGTCGGCACGTCCTTGAACACTCCCAACAGAGCGCGTTTCTTGCCGTTCTCGTCATACAGGGTCAGTCCCGGCCCGTCCTTGAACATGGTCAGCCCGGCGCGGTTTTTGCCGTTCTCGTCAAACAAGTCCAGCCCCTGCCCTAACTTGTACGCGCACATCGCGGCCCGGGTCTTGTCGTTCTCGTCATACAATCTCAGCGATGTCCCGTCCTTGTCCACGTCCAGCACGGCGCGGCTTTTGCCGTTCTCATCAAACAGGCACAGCGCCGGGCTATCATTGTCCGCTCTCAGTTCGGCGCGGCCCTTGCCGTTCTTGTCTTCAACAATGAAACGATTGGCGCGGACTATCTTCGGAAACGTCCCAGCCTCTTGTGTCTGGGCGGTGGTCGAAGTCTTCATTAATATCAATAATAGGGTCAGTATGCAGGCAATCAGTGATATAACAATTAGCATCCAGCGGTGATTCGCAGCGGTAAATCTCCGCTCCAGCTTTTCCAGACGTTCTTCAGTGGTCATTTCCGTTTCCTTTCCGACGGCCTTTTCGTCATTCTCATTTTTTGTCCCGAAAAAATTCCCCGCACCACCTGTTTCTCCACCAGCCGGTTGATAAACGTCCGGATGGTCTTGGCGTTCCACCGCGGCCGATGACCTTTCATCGCCTCGATAATCTGCCGCGACGACGCTTCACCCAGCTTCCACACCGCATCCATCACCTCCCACTCACTGGCCGTAATCTTGAGCCGAACCACCTTAACTGTCATAATGTTCTCCTGTCCGATTTGTCCTGAGCCTGTCGAATGGATTTGTCCGACGAGTCCTATATGTAGGGTGGGCCGTGCCCACCAATTCCTCTTTAGTTAGCCCCCTCACTTTACGTGAGGGGGTTTATTTATCGCCGCCCCCGCCTGCGGTGAGCCTGTTTGTACTGAGCTTGTCGAAGTATCGAACCGAGTGCAACCAAATGGGTCCGACCTGTCCGACACGTCCGACTCATTTCTCTCTCTTTTCCGCAACCGCCATTATTTTCTGACCGACGACAGACGAACCAGCCGGCCGGACTTGGATTTAATTTTCCAAAATGCCCAGCCGTTGGTTTCTTTACCGCCGCGAACCACTTTGCCGGCCGCGGATGGACTGTCGAACAATCGCCCCTTGTATTCAACTTGCCCGTCACGATGAATAACGGCTTTATAAACTTTACCTTTGTAAGTAGCCCTTATTCTCTTTCTTGCAAAAACAGGCCCTTTAAACAGGGCGGAGTCGTTATGTTTTGCGGTTCGTGCCTTATGTACCGTTTTTTCACTGTCAAATAACGTGTGTAAATCCCGCAGAAAACGATTTTTGACCTGCCGTTTGAGATACGGCCGGAGATTTTCGGATTTTAATTTTCCTCTTATGGCATTGCCCTGTGGGTAGGCGATGCGCAGAAGGAGTGATTCAAGTTCTTTAATGTGTTCGGTTTTGCGGATAATATACAGGCTGAAATGCGACCATTTGCCCTGATGGCGGTCGCGGAGGTGATGATTGATACGGCTTTTCAAATCCGTCGCCAGCCCGACATAATAGAGATGATTTTTGTGATAGAGGGCGTAAAGCCCCTGATGGCCGCGAATCATCGCGGTGATTTCTTCGCGGTAATCGTCAAAAATTTTGGCGCTGACTTTTTCAAGATAGCCTTTGATGATGGATTTTGGTTTTCGTCTTTTGGGCATAAAACTCTCCCTGAAAATAGCGGGCATCTTAACTTTCTGCTTTAATTTTGCTTAGAAAATAAAGAAAACCAGCTGTGTTCAGAAAATAGTTGGCAGGATTCTTCTCAAGAGAGGTTAATATTTGAGTTCTTTGTTCCAAAACCGTGCCTGTTGCTTTTTCTGAGAACAATTTATTGAAATATGTCCCATCCAAAAAACTAATGTAAGAAACATTTCTGTCTGAGTAATTAATAAAAGAAGAAATTTCGACTATCTGTTTGTCTTGCCCTCCGCCACCTTCTTTCATGTGTTTATGTTCTATGATAAAGGTGGCACCATTTACCCTGAAAACAAAGTCAGGTCTTTTCCCTTTGTGTTCTTTTTGCCACTCAAATCTAATACCGCTTATTTTTTTGAATTCGTCAAATAGCCTCTTGCCATCTTTGTCGGAGAATATATAAGAATTATTACTTCTGCAAAAATCTTTTCCAGTGCCAGCGAATTTATTTATTTTGTAGTCCTTAAAAATCGAGGCGACTTTTATCAAGCCAAGACTACCCGATCTCTTGTGCGCAAAAGAATCAGCTTTGACTTGTAATGTGGTTGCGGTATATCCGTGAGATTGATACACCTGATGTCTCTTCTTTATATATTTGGGCACAACATCTTTTATGAAAGCTATTTTGCTTTCTTTACTAAACTTCGTGTACATACTGAAAGAAACATCGTTAACTTCCCAGAAGCTGGTAAATTCAGAGTTGTTTATGTCAGGTGTATCAAGCAACTCGATTATTCTTTTTATGATATTTTCATTTGCCGCGATATTACCACGCTCGCTATTAATCTCACATGCAGTTATACAGTTTATTATTTCCTTATTTGCATCAATAAGGCGATTGGTACTCTCTTTATTTTCTGTGATTATAAAATAATTTTTCTCGTAATGCGCACCATCATAAGATTCGGGGTTAGCGATTGAATATCTTAGTACTTCTTCATTGCTTGGCATTTCACTTACCCCATAAATAAGGCTGATGTTCTTTGTTTTTATCTAGGCCCAAAATTTTCCTTGCAGCCAACTCAATTATCGCTCTGGCGGTATAGTAATCCAGCCGTCTTCTTCGAACGCCATGGTTATTGTTCCCCTTAAAGGGTGACAAGCAAATATCTGATGTATTTATTCTGCACTCCTCCAGTATTTGGTTGCTTTCTTTAATAAGATTTTCTATGTCTATTGGCTTTCGAGACGTATCTATTCTTATGTAAGTCATCAGCCTTGAGCTGACTTTGATATTACTTTTCTCATAGTAAAAATTGTCACTACTCATAAAGCGTATTCTGTCAGGCCCTTTTTGGCCATCCACCGCCTTTAAGGCGATTTGTCCGTCTTGATCGTTAAAATAAATCTTTATGGAATTGGTTGTCTTCATTATATGCCGTGATATGTCTTGAAATTCACCTATATATTCAGCATCTTTGTAGATGCCAAAATTGACGGCCTTGTTTTTTTCAGGACCAAAACATGCAACACAAACAGGGCAGTCCGTATCAGTAAAAAGTCTTTCTTCGACAATTGTATAAACTTGCAGCCTATCTTTTGGATAGCTGCTATTTAAAAATGTCTCCGGTATGATAGCTACAATATGAGAATATTGTTCTAGACATCTATCTAAGGCGACCTGATACAAGTCATCCCTACCGGATAAATAATATTTCTTGATATTATCAAAAACTCTTTTTCTTTTTGCGCTATGTTTTGCGAGATAAGGAGGATTTGTCACAATAAGAGCATTGTCGTGTTTTGGAATATTATTTAAGCTGTCATTAATATCCCATCCAAGACATGAATCAATGTCATATCCTATAAGCTTTTTGAAACATAGCCCCTCACAGGCTTTCAAAATGTCGCCATGACCGGCAAACGGGTCAAGAATAATTTGATGCCCGCTTTCCTTGATAAAAGAAACAATTTGCGGGAAAAGCCATTTATGTATATTGGTATGAAATGCCCCATTGATCACTTTTCGAGAATCTATCTCGGCATATCTTTGTTTCTCCTTAGAGATCAGCATTAAGTTTTTCATAGTTCTTTCAGACTTCTTAGATTTTACTTTTGAACTAATTTAACACCATATACAAAAGGTCTCTCTTCTCCTCTGAATTGTCCCTATTTCTCTTGTCGATTAAAAAGATACCTTCTATCCCCTCATTTTTCAACCCTATTCGCTTGGCTTCAATTTGTGCAATGCCCCGTTGCACAATTGCCTGCCATAATAGCATCCTTTCGCCCCAAATTATACTTTCCCCCTCTAAATTTCTCAATTCTAAATTCTACATTCTCAATTCCCTCTATCGTCAATTTATCCCAAAGGGATTTATCCCCAAGGGATCGTCAATCCCTGCCATACCCTTTGCCCAACTAAATTCAGCATTCAACATTTAACACTAAACATTTTGCTGGCCGCTGGCGGCTGGCAGCCGGAAACTCTCTCTCGTCTCTGGTCTCTTGTCCCTATGTAGAAGTGATTCCTCTTGCGGTTTTGGGTGGACACTTGTCCGCAAAGAAAAATCT
>CAZWMN010000048.1:0-14230 GCA_964635075.1 uncultured Pirellulales bacterium
CGGCCCTGCGCAAAAAGCTCGGCGAAGCACGCAATTACATCAAAACCATCCACGGCCAGGGCTACCGTGCCGTCTTATAATCCCCCCCACCCGTCAACCTACCTTTGTTGTGGCTTGCTCTCAGGCATAGAACTGTTATAATACTTTCCCTAACTTATTAAGGAGCAGAGATGCCTAAATTACTCGTCATCATCGACAACAGGGAGAAAATGGTCGTGCTGGAAGCTGAGGGTGCTGAGGTACTGGAAAAGGTTAAGGAGCTGCTGGTATAAGTCTTATAAGACTCATACGACCTATGAAAAAATCTGATAACCAAACCTTTATTCCGCCTCACGGCAATTATCACCAACTGTTTTCTTATCAGAAAGCCGAGGTGGTCTATGACCTGACCTTCCGGTTCTGCGAGCGGTTTCTGAAAAAGGGCGACCGTACCATTGACCAAATGGTGCAGGCGGCTCGCTCGGGCAAGCAGAACATCGTTGAAGGGAGCGAGGCCTCCGGCACCTCTAAGGAGATGGAGATTAAGCTGATCAATGTGGCGCGGGCCAGCTTAGAAGAACTTCTGGCAGATTACCGCGACTTCCTGCGGGTGCGGGATGCTGCTCGTTGGGAAAAAAATTCGAGGGAAGCGGAGTATGTAAGAAAGCTTGGCAATAAGCCGCATACGACCTATGAGACATATCGGGAATTTTGCGAAACCCGACCCGCAGAGGTGGTGGCCAATATCGCCATTTGCCTGATCCATCAGGCAAATTATTTGCTGGATCAGCAGATACGGCGACTGGAGCAGGATTTTCTCAAAGACGGCGGCTTGCGCGAGCGGATGACCCGTGCTCGTTTGCAGACGCGGGAGCGGCAGCGCAATAGGCGGGGGAAGGTATGAAGAAAGACGTGTGGACGTGTGAACGGGAGAACGTTGAGATGGAACAATATCGAGTTGATTTTAGTTCAATGAAATGGGAAATACCGGCAGCGGCAGTCAAGTTCAAGGCTTATGAGCAGGATGCCAAGAAACTGCGCCTCGTAGAGTTTAGTAAAGGATTTATTGAACCCGACTGGTGCAGGAAGGGACATATTGGATATATTCTGGAAGGACAAATGAAAATCGACTTTAGTGGGAAAGTAGTGGTATTCAGCACGGGCGACGGCGTCTTTATTCCAGCAGGTGAAAAACACAAACATAAAGCCACAGTACTTACAGATGTCGTGAAAGTAATACTGGTGGAAAATACCTGATTTCCTCTAAAGACAACCGAGAGACAATTAAAAACCTCAGGCACCGTTTTTGACAAAATTTAAGCCACCAGAAAAATTTAACCCTGCCATTTTTTCGTTCGCACATTTTTCCTTCTGTAGAAGCGCCGTCGGCGGCTGAAAGCGGGTAACCTGAAGCTATTTTTTCTGTTCAGCCTGGATTTGCTTTTGGGCCTCGATGATTTCCTTTTGGAAGGATGCCCGACTGGTTTGAGCGGCCTTGATTAGCTCTTCCGACGACGGAGCCTGATAAGGCGTTAACTGGTAATTCCACGTATAGGTATCAACAATCATTCCCGGCCAGACGCACTCGGCGAAAAAATCGATGGGAAACCAGTCGTGCAGCGGGCGTCTGAGTTTCTTGTGGGTGTTGACAACCTCATAGCCGGCTTTTTCAATGCGGACGCGATAATCGCCGTACCAGTTAAAATTGACCGTTACCGGCGTCGTGCCGATTTCCTCGTCATTGAGCCAGACAACGGCATCCGTCGGTTGCGTGACAATCGTGAGTTTTCGTTCGACACAACCGGCCGTCAAAATCAAACCCGCCACTGCCGCGGCCCAAAGTATCCCTGCGTATTTCATTGGAAAAATCCTTTCATTCCTGTTTTTCTATGCGGGCAGGATACCACGGACCCGCGGGAAAATCAAATTTCATTTTGCCCCCGGCCACAGGGGCCGGGGCTAACCACAAAAGTTAATGGACCTGACAGATGCGTCCGCGGCAGTGTTCGTGCCATTTTTCCGTGCCGTGGGAGGTGAAGTATTCAAACGATTCATCGCTGGTCAACTCGCCGAGGATGGCCTTTCGCTGGTCGGGGTTTGGGATTTCCGTGATAATGTGTCTGCGAACCTTTTCGAGTTCGTCGGCGAATTGGCCGTGGGCGTCGGTGAATATCTCCTCTAATTTTTTCCGCAGGTGGCCGGCATAAGCCGGGCAGTGTCCTTCGGTGCCGATAGCGATTTGCAGACTGCCGCGTTTAACCACGGCCGGGACGAAGAAATCGCATAACTGAGGCTGGTCAACGACATTGCACAGGACTTCCAGCGCCTGGCAGTCCGTATGAATCCGCTGATTGAGCAGCGAATCATTGGTGGCGGCGATGCACAGAGTGGCCCCGACGAGGTAATTCTTAGAGTAAGAACTGATGACCACCTCCACGTTGCGTGAAACGAAGTCCTCCTGGACATTGACCGGGATGTGTTCCGCGACCACTGTGACCCGTGCGCCGGCCTCGACCAGCGCCTGTACTTTTCGCAATGCCACGGCCCCGGCCCCGATGACTACCACCCGCCGGCCGGAAAGCTCCAGATAGATGGGATATTTGGCCATAGCCCTATTATAATCCTTTGGTGAAATCAATGGCAAAGAAAATACAAGCTATAATAAAAGAAAACAGGGTCGATGAAACACCCCATCATTTTTTGGTCGAAAAATAGAGGAAAGCTGATACAATAGCCGCAGGGCTTTATCTGGAATGGAAAAAAAGCGATGGCGGAAAAGATAATTCAATTGTGTACGCCGCTGAATGAGGCAGTGGTCCGAAATCTGCGGGCCGGTGATGAAGCGCTGATTAACGGCGTTGTCTATGCTGCGCGCGACCAGGCACATAAACGACTCTGTGCGCTGATTGAGCGGGGCGGGACACTGCCTATTGATTTAACCGGGGCGGTGATTTATTTTGTCGGACCGACGCCCGCCCGTCCGGGACAGGTTATCGGCGCGGCAGGGCCGACGACGTCGAGCCGAATGGACGCCTTTAGCCCGATTTTGTACGCCCAGGGTCTGAAGGCCACTATCGGCAAAGGTTATCGATCAGTAGAAGTGCGCAAGGCCCTGCAGCAATATGGAGCTGTGCATTTTTCAGCTCTCGGCGGGGCAGGGGCATTGCTGAGCAGGCATATTGTCAAAAGCGAATTGGTCGCTTATGAAGATTTAGGAGCCGAAGCGATTTGGCGATTGGAATTTCGGGATTTCCCGGCGGTCGTTGCGTATGATGCGTACGGCGCATCGGTTTATGATAAAAAATAACAGATGAGGTTTTTTCGATGAAAGTCGCTTTAATTGGTCTTCAGCAATCCGGCAAGAGTATGATTCTTTCGGCTATCAGCGGCAAAGAGGCGGCACCGATGGGTCCGGCGGATATTTATGAACAGATTGTTCCCGTGCCGGATGAAAGACTCGATTGGCTGGCGGCGTTGCATCAGCGGGATAAAATTGTCCACGCAACAGTGGATTGTCTCGATTTGCCGGGGTTGTCGTTTGTCGATGAACACGGACGGGCTGCGGCACGGCGGCTGTTCGGCAATATCCGGACGGTGGATTTATTCGTCGTGGTGGTGCGGGCGTTTGAGAATGATTCCGTCGCGGCGTATCGCAATCGCATCGACCCGGCCAGGGATTTGGAAGAACTTCGCACGGAATTTCTGCTGGCGGACTTGGAACTGGTAACTACTCGTATTGAGCGGCTGGAAAAACAGGTGCATAAGCCCACTAAGACTCAGGCCCAGGATAAGGCTGAGCTGGAATTGCAGTTGAAACTACAAAAGGCATTAGAGGCTGAGCAGCCTATCAGCAGTGTCGTCAAGACCGAACAGGAAATGGAAATTATCAACCCCCTGGGGTTTTTGACCTTAAAGCCGATGATGGTGGTGGTTAATGCCGGCGAAAATCAATCAGGTAAGACGTTTGACCTGTCCAAAGCGGCAGGGCCGGGCGTGGAAGTCATTGGGCTCTGTGCGTCGATTGAAAGTGAACTGGTTAAGCTTGACTCCCAGAGCCGAAAGGAATTTATGGCGGATATGGGGCTTACGGAAACAGCGACTGTAAAATTTGTCCAGAGTTGTTATAGAACTTTGGGTCTGATTAGTTTTCTGACGGTTGGCAAGGATGAGGTGCGTGCGTGGCCGATTACGGCGGGGACATCGGCGCTGGATGCGGCGGGCAAGGTGCACAGCGATATCAAGCGGGGATTCATCCGGGCTGAGACGATGGCGTACGCGGATATTCATCAGCTTGGCGATGAGAAGGCTGTTAAGGCCGCAGGCAAGATGCGGCTGGAAGGCAAGACCTACATCGTTCACGACGGCGATGTCATCAATTTCCGGTTTAATGTGTAACGCGGCTTGTTGACCTTTCCGGCGCGGAATCGTAGAATGACCCTTAGACAAGGAAAAAATATATGAGAAAAGAATACGATTTCAACAGGGGCGTGCGGGGCAAATATGCCAAAGAATATAAAGAAGGAACTGATCTGGTAAGGAGAAAAATAAAAATGCCGACAATAGAAATGATTAATCAAGTCAATCAAGTAATCTATTTTCGCTTAGCTGATTGGCAAAAGGCAGAACAGGCTCTTGAATTTTTACAGAACAGATTACATGAGTTTAGTCTTAATGAAATTATTATAAAACTTATCGCTGTCAATACGCTATATTCTACCAGAGTACCCGCTCGTGAAATCTTGAGGATTGCAGAACATATTGCCGAGATGAATTTTGCGCCTGATAGTGTGGATCCTAAGCTTGTGGAACAAATGGCTTTAGTTGGGGGCAATCATTGCAGAAGAAGCATCGTATCGAAGTATATACATTTTTTTGTTCAAGATGTTCCCATTTGGGATACATATGTCAGGATGATGGTTAGTCATTACTTGCAAAGAAGAAATAATTTTGCTACTTATCAAAACTATGTTACTGCATTTGATGAATTCAAACTGTATATTAATTATAACGGTACAAATCATTGCTTGGATCGATATCTCTGGTTGGCCGGACTGTATAAAGAATGGCAGGAAAAAGGAGCGGATGCAGAAATCAATTCAGAAGTAAAAGAATTTTTTAATGATCCAAGTAATCAACACATAATTGCTGTTGCTTTTGATTAACAAAATGGGTTCGTCTTGCGATTATAGGATGCTGTATTGTTTTACTCTTATAGGACATCAAAATCTCTCGCCATAATTATATTATCCTCATAAAAACGTCTTTCGACTTCAATGACCATGTCGCTTAACCATTTATAATTGTACCACAAAATATAATGACCGGTTTCACTCAAATATTGGATTTTATAAGGTTTTCCAAAAATTTCATAAAAATTTTCTGTTGAAAAATACTGCTTAGCCCCATCAAACTTATCGCACCAAGAATAACCATCCTGCCATTGTTGGAATATTGTTCTGATTTCAGGAATAGTCATTTTATTCGTGACCTTTGTGCTGTTGAGAAATACAACTCTTTTTTTTACCCAGTTTTGGTAATTAAACTTGGCCATCTCTTCTTCGCTTAATAGCACCTTGCTAAAATTTGAAAGTAATTTTTGTTTTATCTCATTATTCTTCGTGGTCTCATAAAGTCGTTTTGTGTATGGTATGCTAATGGCGTCGTAATATTTCGCCTGTTTCATGACAAAATTAAGAATTTGTAGGTCGATGTTGTTTATTTCAGACGGACTATTTAAGGCGTCACGTTTTTTAAACAAATCATCCAGGTATGAATTATTTTCAAACTCCTTATAGGACAACAAATAGATGTCGAAATCTTCATGCAATTTTGCTTTCAACTGCACATTTTTTGAAATTGATATCAGTTTTGATACATATTCACTGTCTATTGTGCCACATTTTTCTTTTTGTTTATAAAAATATCTGGAAATGAGATGCTCAATACCATCGATTTCTTGGTTATCTGAACAAGTTGAGCGTTTCAGAAATAGTTCTTCTAAATAAGGGTTATTGGACGACGCCCATATATTGCTGTTGCGCGAAAATAAATAGCAAGTGAATTTTTCCGCAATATCAGATTTCATGTGTTCATTTAAAGAAAGAGCGTACAGTTTTTTTACATAATGTGAGTCTAAATCTTTATATTTTTCTTGCTGGATACAAAGGAAATTGTAAATATGCTGTTCGAAAGCATTTTTTTCATCACTGGTTGTTGCGACCTCTCTTTTTTGAAACAGATTATCCAAATATTCGTTCGTACCAAAACGACCGTAAAAGTCTTCTTCTCTGAGGGGTGTAGTTGCTTGAGCTACTGGTTTTGAAAAGCCTGATGATGGAATGTTCCTGCTTACGATTTCTTCTTTACAGCCAACCAAAAATGTAAGTGGGAGCAGAATAATTATTTTGGGACTCATTTTGCATCTCCTTGTATTATAATATCGAGGAAGAGTTAATGCTATATGCCGTTTTTTAATTTTTTCGTCCTTTTTCAATTTTCACCCGCTCCGTTTTTTATCCCGTCGCTTACGCTCCGGGCTTGTGGTTTGGCGATTTTTAGCGGTTGATTCTAACTCTTACTAATCAGCGGGTATTGCTGGGGGTTTTCAAGGCAGTCGATTTCGAGGTCAACGTCCAACTGCGGCCAGTATAAATGGCTTTCGTGCAGAAGCTGGACATTAAGAATCTGGCTGATGTTGGCGTTCTTAAACCACGGATACTCGGTATAGGGCAGAAAATACTCTGTTTGCCTGACTGATATCCATACGCCGTGAACATTGATATTGCTGATTTCAACTGAACCCATAAAAGAATTGTATCATTTTAGGATTGTTTTTCAAACTGAAAACCGGCTTATTATGTTGATTTAATCGAACTTATTTATAAATTGGACAGTATAAATCAGAAAATAGGATTAAAATAGAAAGGAGTCTGTTATGGCAAAGGTATTATATATTCAGGCGTCGCCGAGAGGGCAGCGGTCGAGTTCGATTCAGGTGGCCGATGCATTTGTGCAGGCGTACAAGGCAAAGAACCCGGCGGATAAGATTGAGACGCTGAATTTGTTTACCGCGAATCTGCCGAGTTTTGACGGGCTGACCATTCAGGGCAAATACAACATTATGCACGGCAGAGAGTTTTCGCCCGAGCAGAAGAAGGCGTGGGATGCGGTGGTCAAAATCATCGAGCATTTCAAGTCGTTTGACAAATACGTGCTGGCGGTGCCGATGTGGAATTTCGGCATTCCGTATCGTTTGAAGCACTATCTCGACTTGATTATCCAGCCGACTTATACGTTCAACGTTTCGGACAAGGGCTATGAGGGGCTGGTGAAAGGCAAGCCGGTGTTTGTGGCTTATGCCCGCGGCGGCAGTTATGCCAAAGGCTCGCCAACTGAGGCGTATGATATGCAGACGAAATATCTGGAACTGGCTCTGGGGTTTATCGGCTTTACGAACATCCAGTCAATTCTGGTTGACCCGACGCTGCAGGGGACTGCCGATGAGGTCGAAAAGATGGTTTCCGAGCGCAAACAGCGAGCCCGCAGACTGGCGGAATTTTTTTAGAACATTCCGGTTTTCAGCGGTTCGTAAAATTCCTTTGGTCTGGGGCCAAGCGTATTGGTCAGGATTCCGATGTGTTCAATGGTACAGTCGATTTTGTCGCCGGGCTGAAGATATTTTCCCGTGGCGTGTCCTGTGCCGTGAGGCGTGCCGGTACAGATGATGTCGCCGGGTTCGAGCGTCATCAGATGGCTCAAAAAGGCCACGATTTCATACACCGAATAGGTCATTTGTCCGGTGTTGGATTTTTGGCGGGTCCGACCGTTGACTTTCAGTTCCAGTGCGAGATTCCGGGAGTCTGGGATTTGGTCCGCTGAGACAATCCACGGCCCCACAGGCAGAAAACCATCGGCCCATTTGCCCACCAGCCAATCGAAAAAATCATCCCGCGGACGATTGACTCTTTCGTTTTTGAACGTGACAGAGCGGGCGGAAATATCATTGGCGATGGTGTAGCCGAAGATATAATCTTTGGCTTGCTTCGCGGACACCTCTTTACATTTTTTGCCGATAACCACAGCCAGCTCGACTTCATAATCGAGTTGTTTGCTGTAACAAGGCCAGGGGATGGTTGTATTGGCTGCGGTCAGGACATTAGCCGGCATTAAGAACGGCCAAGGGGTTGTGGTATGGCGGGGGTTGGTTGTCTGGTCGGCGGGTTTGGCATACTCGGCCAGATGCTGCGGATAGTTGCACGCCAAGGCCAACAGTTTGCCGGGGGTGAGAATCGGGGCCAATAGTTCGACTTGATTCAGACCTAAAAGAGCCTTCGGTTTTTGGGCGATTGTTTTCAGGCACTCCAGCGATTCCGGGCTTTTTTGAATTATTTCAAGGACAGAAGACAGTTTCAGCGTATTTTGCAGATGGGACGAAATGTCGATGATGCCCTGTTTGGCGACGATGCCGCAGGAAATTGTGTCTTGATACCGATAACTTGCCAGTTTCATAAGCACCTTTTTGGTGTCCTGAATAATCTCCGAAATCCTTTGAAAAACGCCAGGAATGTATTATCATAGATGTCCGGAAAAAGATATAGAATCAAACACAATTTTCTCAAATGGAGAAATCTGAATGATACGCGAATGGTGGGACAGGGTCAATTGGCGGTGGGGACGAGGGAGAAACAGCGGCGATGTGGCGGTACAGGAAGAAACGGTTGTTAAAGGAAGTTCCTGTTCGGTTGTGCCGCTGCGGCAAAATCCTGATACCGCCGTTGTTCGGAAAAAGGACAGCGCGGAGGTGTTTCAGGAGGCCGTCGAGAAACTGGTGGACCGGCTGGAACAAATCAACGCCGGCATTTCGCTGCAAATCCAGCAGAATGAACAGCTCGTCGATAAAATGAATCAGCTTCCTGATATGCTTTCGAGTCTGCCGCAGCAAGCGCAGGAGCAGCGGCAGATTCTGCAGGAGCTGACTTCGCAGCTCAAGGCCAAATCCGCCGACGACCGGAAAATGCTGGAGATAGTCGGCGAGATGACCGAACAAGCCGCCGAGCAAACACACAAACTGAGGGATATTCACGAACATCTTCAGGCCTCGGCCAAAACGAACCGGCAACTGTGCGACAATATGGGCCGAGTCGGCGATTCGCTGAACAGGCTCAACGCCGACACAAACACCCAGACGGAGTGGATTCAACACCTGAGCCGTTCTTTGGCTGTGACTGATCAGTATCTGAAATTCACGCTGGCCAGACAGCAAAGCCGTTTTCTGTGGGTCTTTGCGATTTCGGCGGCGGTCAGTCTGATGGCAATTGCAGGGCTGGCGCTTGGAATGTTTTTGATGAATCGGTAAGACGTATGCAGCAGCGTAAACGGATTTTTATCAGCGCTCTTGATCTCAGCGCCGAGATACACTGTGCGAATTTAATCGAGCGGTGTAATCAACACATTGGCGCCGGGCAAAATCCATGGACCAACGCGTCAGACAGTCCCATCGAATGGTCTGGTTTTGGCGGAGCGAAGATGGAGCAGGCCGGCTGCGTTTTGCTGGAAAACATCGTGGGCAGGGCGGCGATGCTGTATAATGTTTTCAGTCAACTGGGCTATTACCACAATTTAATCCGGCAGGCAAAAGCGTTTCTTTCCCTCAACAGGCCTGATTTGGTGGTGATCTGCGATTCGCCGGCATTTCATTTTCATATCGCCAAAGCGGCCAAAAGACTCAACATTCCTATTTTGTTTTACGTGGCTCCGCAGTTGTGGGCCTGGGCGCCGTGGCGGATTCATAAATTACGTAAGTGTTGTGACAAGCTGGCCTGCATTTTGCCGTTTGAGCAGGAGTGGTTCCACAGTCGAGGAATGGACGCCGAGTTTGTGGGCAATCCGCTGTTTGACGAGTTAGACTATCCCGTAGAACAAAATATCAAGTCTTACGCCGATTATACGCCGAAGAGGGCGAAGGTCGCTCTTTTGCCCGGCTCGCGCAAGGCCGAGATTGAGACGCTTTGGCCGGCGATGCAGAAAATCGCTCTAAGCATCCGGCAAAGATACCCGGACGTCCGTTTTTACACCGCCGCGCCGGATATGAGCAAAATGGTTCTGCTGCATAAAAACCGTTTGTCGGGGTTTTCCTGTCTGGAGCAAATTGATGATTTGATGGCGTTGTGCAAACAGGTGGACTTTGCAATTGTGGCCAGCGGAAGCGCGACGTTACAGGTGGCCGCGGCAGGGTGTCCAATGATTGTGATGTATCAATCGAACCGGTTTTTGTGGCATCTGATTGGGAGATGGCTGGTTTGCACGCCGTTTTTGTCGTTGCCGAATATTGTGGCAGGCAGGCGGCTTGTGCCGGAATTTATGCCGTATTTTACATCTATTGAACCCATTGCGGATGAGGCGATTGAATATCTGTCTGAGCCGGCACGGCTGAAAAAAGTCAGTTGGGAGCTGATCGAGACGGTCAAACCTCTGGCCGGCGGCAAGGCCGTGGATAAAGTCGCACAAATGGTTCTGCAAATGGCGAATGTACAAAGCAAATAGCTGAATTGTGCGAAAAAAGGGCTTGAGATGTTTTGATTTTGCTGTTTTTGGTAAATTTTTATTTTTTGCTTGCAACCCTGTTGGCATCTCTGTAAAAGATAGGTAATCGCTCTTTGAGAATTTGAAAAGAAGCTTTGCGGTTCGGCCCGACTTCGGGCTGAATAAGCAAAACGGGAACACGGTAAAAATCCGTGGCGGTCGCGCCGCTGTGTGCATCCGATGCCCAAAACCGGGCAAATCCGAAAGGCAATTATCCCACTGTCTGAAAAGATGGGAAGGGGCCTTGAGGAAGGATGCGAGCCAGAAAACCTGCCGAAAAGCTTAATATCGCGTTTTTGTTGTTCTCGCGTAATGGAACACGGCGCAACTGACCCCCTTGGACGATTTTCCCGGGATATTGGACTTTGGGGGTTGTTGTTTTGCGAAAAATCAAGGCCGTCGCTTCCTTCGTGGGAGCGGCGGCCTTTCTTTTTTGCCGTGTCGGCAAAAAAGAACTTAAAAGTTAAAAGGTAAAAGTCAAAAACGTGGAATCCGCCTGCGGCGGAGAAAGAAGAGGAAAGCGATGAAAAGTATTGTGGCAGCAATGATGATGGTATGTGTAGTTGCAACAAACGGTTTTGGAACGACTTATACGAGTCCAACAGAGTATTCCGCCGGCTTTGGGGACAATTCCGCGCATATCGCGGTGGATTTCGATTACGGAAATTCGTTTGTGTTTGAGTATCACTGGGATGGCGAAGCGACGGCGTGGGATGCTACGGTGGCACTTGACGTTGAAGGCGCTCTTTTCGTTGATGCCAGTAATTGGGGGACACTGGAAAACCCTAATTATTTTATTAACGATTTGACGTACCCTGGCGGCGAAAAATTTGACTATGGTCTGGATTTCGCCGCTTGGCAGTATTATGTCGGCGATAATGATTCCTGGACACCTCCAGGCACCGGCGTTTCGAATTACAGCCTGACGAACGAATTGTGGGTTAGTTATGTCTGGACGAATTATGATGCCGATTGGATGCCGCGTCGGCAGCCGGGAGAGATGCCGATTCCGGAACCGGTAACACTCATTTTACTGGCTTTCGGAGCGGTGATGAGTGTGCGAAAAAAAGCATAAGTGGGATATGTGTAAGGTGGGCTTTTTCGCCCGCCTTACACTTTGCAGTTTCGCAGAGGACAAATGGCTAAAAAAATTATGGGTATCTCTAAAGATTCGATTTTATCTATGGCCACGTTGTATCCTGCCCACGCAAGCAAAGCGTGGGCAGGGCACCCAGTTGACCGTGCCACCCTTGTTTTTTACAGAAGTTTAGCAATTTTCAGATGCTTTATCATCGTGATTTTGTGTTCGGCGGGTGTGTGTCGGGCGTCGGAGTTTGCAACGACGCTGATTTATGCCGGCGGGACATTCGGCCCCTATCCTTATAATGACCCCTGTTCGATACTGGGAGAGCCGACATCGTGGATTTATGACAATGATTCCTATTACAAATATAACACGTTCGTGGCCTGCTCGATGGTTTACGGGGCATGGAATACCGGTTTCAATGACCCCAATAAACCCGGTGACCCTAATAACCCCAGTACGCCGAAGAAACAATTGATTGTGACGCTTGGGCCGGGCAGTTCGATCATTGTCGGATTTGACCATAAAGTTCTGGACGAGCCGGACAATCCCTATGGGATGGACTTAATTGTTTTTGGCAACGCTGCGTTTACCATCCAGGGCGCTGTGGATCCTAACTCGGATATGGATACGCTCTGCTTGTCCAGCGTTGGTTCGGTGATTGCCGAAAAAGTCAAAGTACAGGTGGCGGCATATCCAAATCCGGCCAATCCCAGTGACCCGAATTCCTGGTTTGGATTTTCTTATGGTCCTTCGGCTGACGGTTTGTTTCCGACCAACCGGTTTGCCTGGGACAGCGCCAACAAGCGGTGGGGACAGCCGCTCAATCCACTTAAACCGGTCAATCCCAACCTCAAGGCGTCGAACTTTGCCGGGCTGACGGTTTCACAGGCCATAGCGCTGTATGACGGCTCGGCGGGCGGGACAGGGTTTGATCTGGAGTGGCTTAAACCTGAAGACTATCAGCAGTTGCCGATTGACCCGCAAACGGGCAAACGGTGGATTCAGTATGTGCGGTTGAGTTATGAGGGGCTTACGGCCGGCGAGGTGGACGCGGTGGCGGATGCGGCGCCGACGAAGGTTCCGTGTTTTCCCGCCGGCGATATTAATTACGATTATCGCGTGGATTTGCAGGACCTGATGATATTGGCTCAGAACTGGCTGGTCTGTGTATGGAACTGCGAACCGTAAAATCAAAGGCGTTTACACTGCTGGAACTGCTGGTGGTTATCGCCATCATTGCGCTGCTGCTGACAATTGCCATACCCTCTCTGGCCAGGGCCAAAGAGCAGGGACGGGAGATTTATTGTCAGAACAATCTTCACCAGATGTATCTGGCCGCGATGGTCTATACGGAGAACAATAATGGTTTTTTCCCTATAGCGTATTATACCGCCAGCACACCGTCCGAAACGATTCAATACTGCTGGGATTTTACGGTGCGACGCGACAACAGCGGAACCGTGGAAATCAGGCCTGGGATTCTCTGGCAGGGTGAGACGATAGAAAAAGTTCAGCAGTGTCCATCTTTTAAGGGCAACTCCAATACGGCATTCGACCCTTATACCGGTTATAATTATAACACCAGCTATATTGGCCATGGGAAAGGCGAAGCTGTTCTTGGGCCGGACCGATGGAATCAAATGCGGCGGCCGGCATATTGCGCCCTGTTCGGCGATGGTGAATATATCAATGGGGCCAATAAATATATGCGAAGTCCGCAGGCAAGCGATTCCGACTGGAATTTTGTCGGTCGCTGGGCCGGAACACAGGGATTTCGACATAACCAGTCCACCAATCTGGTGTGGTGTGACGGGGCTGTGGATTCCCGAAAAGAGATATTTACCGGTTCCGATGACGACGGAAGCAAACAAATCATCGATGATTACAATCGGCAGAATCCCCGCAGTCCGATTGGTTTCCTATCCGCCGACAACAGCGCTTATAATCCGCGGTAAAATTTGCTTTCTCTTATCCATCGTTTCCGATACAATTTTGCTTTGTGAGCAAGGCGGCAATACAATTCTTTTTTCAGGCGGCCAACAAACAGACAAAAGGTCTGTGGCATACGGTTTGTCAGTTTCTCTGGCCCGCGGTGTGTGCTGTCTGTGCGTCTCCGGTTGAAGAAGACAGCGGCAACCTTTGCCGGGACTGCTGGCGGAGCTTTTCGGAAGCGGTGGGACGCGATTACTGCCGACGCTGCGGCAGGCAAGTCAGCCGATACGGTATCGTCCAAAACCGCTGCGGCGGATGCTTTGACAAAGAGCTTGTTTATGACGGTCTTTGCCAGGCGGGGTCTTATGACGGCCTTCTTAAACAGATGCTCCTGGCGTTGAAGTTTCGGGATAAAGTCGAACTGCTGGATTATCTCGGACCTGTGTTTCGACAGGCCTTTATTGCCGGCGGCTTCGCCGACAAGATCGATATACTTGTGCCGGTTCCCCTGCACTGGCGCAGACGTTTTCGAAGAGGGTTTAATCAGTCCTTTCTGCTGGCGCAGTATCTTAAGGGCGATTGTCCGCTGATTTCAGAAGATTTGGTGCGGATTCGCTATACGCCTCATCAATGGCAGATGCAGACCGATTC
>CAZWMN010000049.1:0-13994 GCA_964635075.1 uncultured Pirellulales bacterium
CAATACTGGATACCCGCCTGCGCGGGTATGACACATCGAATCGGTCAGTATAAGTAATAATGTATCAAATACACTTCCTGTTTACAGCCATATCTCAAAACCACCAATAAGAAAATATTTTCAGTTTTTTATTGCACAAGAAAAAATAGCCGATAGATTATGAACATACGTTCATAATAGAAGTATAATTTAATATGCCCAGACCGTTTAAGAATCGATGTATCAATGGCCGACCCATTGCTGTTGTGTATAAGCCGGCTGGTATTCCTGCCGCAGGGCTTGAATGGATTCAATTGAATTTGGACGAGTTTGAATGTGTCCGTTTAATAGACCATTTGGGTCTTGAACAGGAACAGGCCGCGGAGCAAATGGGCGTTTCCCGCCCAACCGTAACGCGAATTTATGCCTCTGCCCGGAAAAAAATCGCGGATGTCCTTGTACTGGGCCAAGCATTACGTATTGAAGGCGGGGTTGTCAAAATGATGCAAAGGCGATTTAAATGCCCGGATTGTAATCATAAGTGGGGCGAGGCTTTTGGCACAGGCCGCCCGGCGGAATGCCCCAAGTGCCAGAGTAAGAATATTCACAGAGCTCCCGCAGGATCGCTGGGCATGTGCTGGCGGGCAGAGCAGGGGGCGAGAAATGTATAGGAGAACGAGTATATGAGAATATGTATTCCAACTACGACAGAAAACGGCAAAACGGCGGATGTTCACGAGCATTTCGGCAGCGCTCCCTGCTTCACCATTTATGATACCGAGAAAAATACTGTCGAGATCATCAATAATTCCGAACAACAGCATGTGCACGGCACCTGTCAGCCGATGAGCATATTAGCCAGCGGAAAGATTGACGCGGTGGTTTGTGGTGGCATGGGCGCACGGGCGGTGCAAAACTTAAATCGAAGCGGAATCAAGGTGTACCGAACCGTTACGGGTACGGTTAATGATATTGCCAGTCAGTTTTCCAAGGGCGGTTTCGAAGAAATAACGATTGAAAATGCCTGCAATCAACATAATTGCCACCAAGATGAACCTCAAGAATAAAAACCAATCCCAATACCTCCTTCGCTCAGACAGGGTCGTATCCGCCGACACCCACCAATAAATTTTCTTGAATCCGCAGGGGCAAATCTGTAAAATCGGCGTTTCCCAGTCGGGATTCTCCCCGGCGGTATAGATTTCCGGCACGGGCAGGCAGGCGAACGAGACTTGGCCGATCGGAACAAAAAGTTTTGCGCCAATGTAGCTCAACGGTAGAGCTCCGGTTTTGTAAACCGGAGGTTGCGGGTTCGAGTCCCGCCGTTGGCTCTTTTATTTTAAGGAAAATGGGGACTGGCACAAGCGGGTGCCCTGCTTGTCTCCGACAAGCAGGCTTTTTATATTAGCCCCTGCTTGCGACAATCGCAAGCAGGCCGCTGACGTGCCTGTACCTGTTTCCCGCGAAACGGCATTGACTGACAAATGTGGTACGGAGAAATTAAATGGAACGAGCTATTGAAAAAGCCGGTGCCCTGATTGAGGCGATGGAGTATATCCGCAGCTTCAAGGACAAAATCGTCGTCGTCAAGCTGGGCGGCAGCATTCTGGACGATATGGAACTCCAGAAGAAATTGTTAGTCGATGTGGCGTTTATGACCACCGTCGGGATGCGCCCGATTCTCGTTCACGGCGGCGGCAAAGCCATCACCCAGGCGATGAACGAATCCGGCCTGGAGCCGGTCTGGGTCCACGGCAGGCGATATACTGACGAGCGCACGCTCGCGATTGCCGAGCATGTGCTGGTCCATAAAATGAACGCTGCAATGTGCAAAACGCTCAACGAACTTGGATGCCGGGCGATGGGGATGCACTCGCTGAGCAGTTGCGTCGTTTTCGCCGAGCCGCTGCGTCTGACCAACGGCGATGGGCGAAAGATCGACCTTGGACTGGTCGGCGAGGTGACGGAAGTCAATGGCGAACTGCTCAAAGCCTTATGTCAGGCCGGCGTAATCCCCGTCATCGCGCCAATCGCGCGGGCCAAAACCGGAACCAAACTCAACTGCAACGCCGATACGGTTGCCGGCAAGGTCGCTGCGGCAGTACAGGCTGAAAAACTGGTATTGCTGTCCGACACACACGGCATCCTGAAAAATGTCGATGATCCGCAAAGCCGGATTTCGAGCGTCAGCGAAGCGGAAATCAACCAGATGATTAAAGACGGCGTCATCAACAAGGGAATGCTTCCAAAAGTGGAATCGTGCCTGGCGGCGCTGGACGGCGGCGTGCGAAAGGCGCATATCATTGATGGCCAGTTTGAACATTCGCTGCTGCTGGAAATCTATACCGATAAAGGCGTCGGAACACAAATCGTAAAATGAAAATTCGAAACTCGAAATCCGAAACAAACTCAAAATCCAAAACGTTTTGAAAATTTGAATTTCATTTATTCGAATTTGCTTCGGGTTTCGTGCTTCAGGTTTCGGATTTTACAGTATGAAAGAAAGGTTGATTAATGAACACACAGGACGTTATCTCGCAATTTAATCAATACGTCATTGGCAACTATGGTCGCCTGCCGCGGGTGATTACGCGGGGCCAGGGCAATTATCTCTACGACCTCGAAGGCAATAAAATTCTGGATTTCTTCCCCGGCTGGGCTGTCAGCGGCATCGGCCATTGCCATCCGAAGGTCGTCGAGGCGATTCGCAAACAGGCCGGTGAACTGCTGCACATCGACAATACGTTCTACACGATTCAGCAGGGCAGACTGGCTCAGCTGCTTTCGGAGCGGGCCTTTGGCGGCAAATGCTTTTTCTGCAACAGCGGCGCTGAGGCCAACGAAGCGGCGATGAAACTGGCCCGCCGCCATACGCCGAAAGAAAAATACAAATTCATCACCGCCCAGCACAGTTTCCACGGACGCACATTCGGGGCGGTAACTGCCACCGGACAGCCTAAGTACCACGAGGGCTTTATGCCCCTGCTGGCGGGCTTCGAATACGTGCCATACAACGACATCGACGCACTGACCAAGGTCTTTACCGAGGAAGTCTGCGGCGTACTGATTGAGCCGATTCAGGGCGAAGGCGGCGTTCACGAGGCGACCGCAGAATATATGCAGACCATCCGCGACCTGTGCGATGAACACGGCGCCCTGATGCTCCTCGACGAGGTGCAAACGGGAATAGGTCGGACGGGTCGATGGTTCGCTTATCAGTATTATGACATTGTGCCGGATATTATCACGATGGCCAAGACCCTCGGCGGCGGCGTCGCCATCGGCGCAATGATGGCCAAACCTGATATCGCGGCCTCACTGCCTCCGGGCACGCACGCCTCCACCTTTGGTGGAAATCCCTTGGCCTGCGCTGCGGCCATTGCTACGATTGAAGCCATCGAAGAGGAAAAGCTCATCGACAACGCCAACCGGATGGGGCAATATGCCGTGGAAAAACTGACGGAACTGAAACAGAAATTTTCTGTCATTCACAGTTTGCGGGGCAAAGGACTGATGATCGGCATCGAATTGACCTCGCCCGGAGCCGATATCGTCAATAAGTGCCTCGAAAACGGCCTGCGAATTAACTGCACTCAAGACAACGTGCTGCGGTTTATGCCGTCGATGACTGTCTCCAAAGAACAAATCGACGCAGGTATCAAAATCCTGCGAGAGGTTTTCGAAAGTGAGGCCTAAATTATGAAAAGTTTTCTTTCTATTCTGGACTGCACGAGCGAAGAGCTGTTGGAGTTGCTGGACTTAAGCATCCGCCTGAAAAAACTGTACAAAAAAGGCAAACGCGATTTGTGTCTCGAAGGCAAAACGCTGGCGATGCTGTTTGAAAAGGCCAGCCTGCGAACGCGGGTTAGCTTCCAAGTGGCAATGCATGATTTGGGCGGACTGGCAATCTATCTGAAGCCTGACGATATCGGCATCATCGGCCAGCGGGAACCGGCCAGAGATATGGCCCGCGTTTTTTCGCGCTATGTCCACGGCATTATGGCCCGCACGTTCAGGCACGAAACGCTCGTGGAACTGGACCAATGGGCGACGGTGCCGGTGATTAACGCTCTGAGCGACTGGTCGCATCCGTGCCAGGCAATGGCCGATATACAGACGGCGTTGGAGCACTTCGGCAAATTGAAAGGACTGAAATTAGCCTATATCGGCGATGGCAATAATGTCGCCCGTTCGCTGGCCTTTGCCTGCGCCAAACTGGGTATGACCTGTGTTATTGCGTCCCCCGAAGGATACGAACTGGATGCCGAGACGCTCAATACCGCCAACCGGATTTGTCCCGACTGCGCCCGGCAGATTCGAGACCCCAAACAGGCCGTCAAAGACGCCGATGTGATTTATACCGATACCTGGGTCAGTATGGGTCAGGAAGACCAGAAAGAACAGCGCATCAGGGCATTTGCAGGCTATCAGGTCAACAATGAATTGCTGGCTTTGGCGCCCAAGACCGCCAAAGTGATGCACTGTCTGCCGGCTTATCGGGGCTACGAGATTACCGACGAGGTGTGCGAATCGGCCCAGTCGATTATCTTTGACGAGGCCGAGAACCGCCTCCACTTCCAGCGCGCCCTGCTCAAAAAACTGATGAGTAACAAATAATGTATTCCAAAACTATCCGCAAGAATTTCTCAAAAAAGCGTCCTTGATAGTGACGAGGACAACGTATTGGAGATTATGAACTTTACCAACCAAAATGCAAAGGACAAAATGAAGTGGTTGGAGCGATCTTTTCGCAAAGGGAAAGTTTCGCAGGAATTTTACGACCGTGAGTGCAAGAAAATTGGCGAAGAACTTACCCAAACATGGTTTACTGAAATGCAAGAAGTGGCCAAAAAAGTTTCTGGCACTGACGTTCCGAATCCAACGATAACTATGAGGGATGGACACACAGTTATCAAACTGATATGTCCTCGCTGTAAAAGAGAAGGAGAAAACACTTTCGGAAATATCTGCTTTAGAATTCTTGGAAAAGACCGGAATGGATTTTTGTATTTTGAATGTCCTGATTGCAAGGAACATTTGCAGTATGACCCGATGAGCGGGAAAATAAGAACTCGGAAAGGACTGCTTGGCTTTTTGTTCAGAAAGTTTAGTTAAGTCTGAGAAAGTAGATAAAAGGCATATCTTAAGCAAGGACATGAGCAATGGAAGACGATTTTCCACCGGATTGTGTTAAAGAAAACTATGAAGTTTATGATAGATTCACGTTCGACTATCTTTTCAAACGGCTACTGGCGGATGGCTATGACAACGAGGAGGCAAAAGACGTCATATTGTATAATTGTGCGCTAAGCGCTTTGGTGATGCAGGAGAGATTAGATAATAATTATTATCTGGAGATAAAGGCAGATTCTGTAATAGCTCCAGACCTTTTAGAGTTATTTCTTGAGGAGATTGTGAAACGCCAGCTCAAAAACAAGCCACAAAAAGACAATAAAGTTTAACAATGGACATATTATTTTGTTTTTGTCATTCCGGGCTTGACCCGGAATCCATAGCGTTTCAAACCGGGTTCCCGCCTTCGCGGGAATGACATCCTTAAAACTACGATTACTAAGCGAGTGCTTCCATAATGAAACACAAAATTCTCGTTGCGACGACCAATCCGGGCAAAATGAGGGAGCTTTCGCAAATGCTGGCTGAGCTGGCCGGGCAGATTGAATGGCTCAGCTTACGGGATTTCCCCGACGCGAATGAAGTCAAAGAAGATGGTCATACTTTTGCTGAAAATGCAGCCAAAAAGGCCTTGGGCTATGCCAAACAAACCGGCCTATGGACCATCGCCGACGATTCGGGGTTGGTAATAGATGCGCTAAATGGTCTTCCCGGAGTTTTTAGTGCACGTTTTGCCGCGGAAAACGGGATTCAGTTGTCCCGACAGGAACAGGACAAAAAAAACAATCAAAAAATCCTGTCGCTTTTGAAAAACGTGCCGCAGGATAAACGGACTGCGCGGTTTGTCTGCTGTATGTGCCTGGCCGACCCAAAGGAAATTTTAATTCAGACCGAAGGCAAAATTGAAGGCCAAATCATTGACACGCCGATGGGCGAAAACGGCTTCGGCTACGACCCCCTTTTTTATGTGCCCTCGCTTGGTAAGACCGCCGCCCAACTTGACAGCCGCCATAAAAATTCCATCAGTCACCGAGGACAAGCCGTGCAACACCTCAAGCCCCTGCTGAAAAAACTGCTCCAATCCGCCTAAGCGTTCTTTTTACCATGTAATCTCCACCAGCGAAACCGCCTGACGCGGAAGGTCAAACTCCAGTGCAAGACTACCATTTTTAACCGGCATCCAGGCGGGATTATTCAGCATTTCCAGTTGGGCTGCTTTTTCCAATTGAGCATATTGCGCTTCACTGGGCGGCTGAGGACTCCCCATAGCCAGCCAGGTCGTATAGGCGTTGCCGTGCAGGTAAAATCCAGGGAATAACCCAAAAACCCAGAATCAGAACGCTCATTTTCTTGTGCATTCGCAGGCCCTTTCCACAAAATGAACCAACCGCTGAAAAATAGTAGCGACGGTTTCCCGCGATTCCAACAATAATTTAAGATTTTTCCAAACCCGGCCTCCGTCTCCGGCGAAAACGGTAAATTTCCTTGACAGGCTGTGGCGAGGTTTGTATGGTTCGGCTATCCTGCTGAAAAAACGTTAAAACAGAGCGATAACTTACGAACCGTTATCATTTTAATCGCCTGCGTCATTATTTATGGCAAAGACAGCAAAAGAAAAATCACTGGTGATTGTTGAATCGCCCGCCAAGGCCAGGACTATCAACAAGTACCTCGGTCCGGACTTTGAAGTCAAGGCCTCGATGGGACACATTCGAGACCTTCCGTCGAAGGGTTTGAATGTCGATATCGAGAATAATTTCGAACCGACGTATGAAATCACGCAAGGACGAAGAAAAACCGTCGCCGAATTAAAAGCCCAGGCCAAAAACTGTAAAAACGTCTATCTGGCGACCGACCTTGACCGCGAAGGCGAGGCCATTGCCTGGCATCTGTCCGAGGCGCTGAATCTCAAGGATGAAAATACCTGGCGCGTGGTGTTTAACGCCATCACCAAAAATGACATCCAAAAGGCCTTCGCCAATCCGGGCAAGATTGATATGCACCGTGTCCTGGCGCAGCAGGCCCGCCGTATTCTGGACCGCATTGTGGGTTATCAAATCAGTCCGTTGCTGTGGAAGAAAGTCGCCCGCGGACTATCCGCCGGTCGTGTGCAATCGGTGGCGGTCAAACTGATTGTCCTGCGGGAACGGGAAATCCGCTCCTTTGCGCCAAAAGAATACTGGCTCATCCCGGCGGTGTTTGCCGCAAAGCCCTCGCCGCAATTAGCCGAACAATGGAAAGCGTTTATCGGCCAGCATACAGCGCAGGAAAAAGACAAAGACCCCACCGTCGCCAAACAAAACGCCTGGCTGGTCCAGCACAGCGCCTTTAAGGCCGACCTTTACAGCGTCAATGGACAACCCTTCCACGCAGACAACGAATCGCAGGCCAGCGCAGTCTTAAAGGCGCTGCAAGGTGCGGATTTCACCGTTTCAAACCTGACAACCAATCGCGTACAGTCCCGGCCGGGAGCGCCGTTTATTACCTCAACAATGCAGCAGGCCGCGGCCAATCGGCTCGGTTTTTCGACGGCCAAAACGATGATGGTCGCCCAGCAGCTCTATGAAGGCATTGACCTGGGTTCAATGGGAGCGCTCGGCCTGATTACGTATATGCGTACGGACAGCACGCATTTATCCGGCGAGGCACTTCAATCCGCAAGACATTTTATCGAACATCAATTCGGCCAAAAATATCTGCCCGAAAAACCGAACTTTTACGCTTCCTCCAAAGACGCTCAGCAGGCCCACGAGGCGATTCGGCCCACCGACCCGGATTTGACGCCGCAGGACATTCGGCCGTTTCTGAGCGACGAACAACATAAACTCTACGATTTAATCTGGCGACGGTTCCTGGCCTGCCAGATGACCGCAGCACAGTGGGACACCACCCGCGCGGAAATCTCTGCGCAAACCGCCGTTGGTCCCTGTGTCTATCGCGCTCCCGGCCGCGTACAGGTCTTCGACGGATTTACAAAACTATGGCCCACCTCCGCTGAAGAACCCACGTTGCCAACAATGCAGACCGGACAGACCGTCTCTGCTGTTTCTATTGACGCCAGGCAAAACTTCACCAAGCCGCCGGCTCGTTATACCGAGGCTTCGCTGGTCAAGGCGCTGGAGAAAGAAGGCATCGGACGGCCCAGCACTTATGCGACGATTATCTCAACCATCCAGGAACGCCAATACGTCGAAAAGAAAGACAAGAAATTTTACGCCACCCCGGTCGGCGAAATCGTCACCGACAAACTCGACGAGTTCTTCCCACAGGTGATGGATGTTGCCTTCACCCGTCACATGGAAGAACAACTCGATAAAATCGAAGACCAGCACCTCGACTGGGTCAGCGTATTAAAAGAATTTTACAAGCCCTTCTCCAAAAGTCTTGAAACGGCAACCGAACAAATGAAACACGCCAAGGCCGAGACACAGCCCAGCGATTATACCTGCCCCAAATGCGGGGCGAAAATGGTCTATCGCTTCGGCAGAAACGGCCGGTTCCTGAGCTGCTCAACATATCCGGATTGCGAATTTGCCTGCCCGTGCGATAACGAGGGAAAAATGATTGAGGAAAAACCATCCGAACTCAAGTGTCCCAACTGCGGCAAATCAATGCTTCATCGTCAGGGTCGCTTCGGCCCGTTTCTGGGCTGCTCGGATTATCCGGCATGCAAGACCATTATGCGTCTGGATAAGCAGGGAGAGCCGATGCCGCCCAAGGCGCCGCCGCAGCCGACCGGCATACGCTGTCATAAATGCGGACAGGGCCAACTGGTCATCCGCCAGAGCAAACGCGGACCGTTTCTCGGATGCAATCGTTTCCCGCGCTGCCGAATCATTGTCAAAATGGACAAACTTGAAATCCTCAAAGATTTACAGGCCAAAGGACAATGGCCGCCAAAAGACGAACAACAGGCGCTGACAATTCTCGGCCCCGCCGAAAGACCTAAAAGAATACCGCCGAAGAAATCGTCCAAAACCGAAAAGACCGAACAACCCGCGTAGGTTTAAAATGTAGCACAGCCGCCCTCGGCTGTGTTTCTGATCTGGGTGCCCTGCCCACGCTTGCGTGGGCAGGATATAACTGTCGGCGGCCTGTCATTCCGGCCTTGAGCCGGAATCCAGATTTGTTTTAAATTTTAATCGTTTCGAATTTATACTTTGTTTGGGATTTAGTATTTCGCGCTTAGGATTTCCTTTTTATGGTTGATGAATCGAAGGAAACATTTGAAATCGTCGAGCCTATCGGCAAGCGTGTTCTGATTCGCAAGGACGAGGATAAGAAACAGACCAAAGGCGGCATTCAACTGCCGGATAATATCGAAATCCCCACCATCACCGGCCGCATCGTGGCCGTCTCCGCCGAGGTCGAAATGTCCAGCGAATATCCGCTAAAGCAGTATGACAAGGTGCTGTTTAATCCCAAAGGCGCAATTCCCGTGGATTTTGAAGGCGACAATCGCCTTTTCGTCGTCGAAGTGGAAAACGTCGTCGCCGTTTTTCGCAGACAAAAATGATTGAACTTCTCTTCTCTGTTCCTCTGTCCACTGATTGACTGGCGACAGATAAATATCGCCCCGCGGTTTACTTGGTTCCCATAAAACGAATATGGCCGAGGAATTCATTTCCCTCGGCCATACTCAAAAAACCTCTCCTCCAGTGCCAATGCATGTAAAAATCAATCGGACACTCTCTTTATCATTTTATCATTGCAGCCAGCTTACTTTCGCATCTTTCTCATAGCAATGGCTCCCACGCCCAGCAGTATTACGGACAGCGGTTCAGGTACAGGAGGAGGAGTAGGTGGAGTGGGGGGCGTCGGTGGAGGAGCGGGGTTGACACCTCCGCTTCCTGTAATCGGATTGGGTGATTGATGAAGTCCTCCCGTTGCAGAACCCGACACGATTCCACTGCCAAGCAAATCTTCGAATTGTTCTCGTTCGAAAACCGCAACGATTAGCTTGGGGCTGTCCATACGAACGCTGGTTCGCGTCCTGTCGGTCTGCCCCACATCGCCAATCCAGTAGAGAAAACGATACCCCCGCTGCGGCACAGCGGTCAGTGGAACCGACTGGCCGATTTGCATTCTGTGTACACCGTTGCCCGGCACGATGCTGCCGCCGTTAACGGGGCTGGACTGAAGCAGCAGCGCAAAGCCGGATTCATCAGCCTCAGTCGCGGCGATGGCCGGCAGTGCAACCCCAAGAAGCAACGCAGCGACGCCAAGAAGTAATACCACTATGGAAGAAATCCCTCTCGGGCGGTTTTTATTTTTGCGATACATTATCTTCTCATCCCCTTCGAACTTTCTAAAGAACGTCTATACAATTTTCTCACGTTCTTGCCTCCCGCTCAAAGTCATCTGTACCGTAAGGCGTACAAAGCACTTCCCCCCATTCTCCCGGGGATCCCGACCAATCTTTGCAGCCGTACCTCCTTGCCGTCCCTGTCAAAGGTTTGTTAAGTTTGTTTTTTGTGGAAAATTAATTTGCGTTTACACGAGCGCAGCATCAGCCAGCCGGCACTGAGCAAAATTATCGTCATTGGCTCCGGAACCGGCACTAAAACATTGCCTTCCGCATATACTCCGCCGCCAACAGATAGTTTGGCTAATGCGCCTACACCGTTAGCCGGGGCTTCAGTACAGGTAAACCACAGAAGAGACGAGGTATTTGATGCCAGCCCGCTATCAAATAATGCTTCGATACTGGTTGGTGGCGTATTCACAAGTAACCAATCCATAGGATCGAGCCCGGTGGAATCATAATCAAGAGAAGTGACTGTTGTTCCAGGATTGAATGCTATGGAAAACCACGTGAAGTCAACTGTCGCATCGGAGATTTGATAGGCGTAAATATACCCTCCGCCTATCGCTTCATAAACCTCGCTGGTCACAGAGGCCTGACCAATACCAACACCCGGCTCAAAAATGTCCGTCATCTGCTGAATCGGGTCCTCCCCATGCAGCGGCAACGCCAAAAGCGGCGCAGGCAGCACGCAGAGCATAACAATATATAGAAAAACTTCTTCTTTTTGCATCTTTGTATCTTTCACCTGTTCATACTGCTGTCCGCACAAGCAAAAACAACTACAGTCCTTGCGGCTGGACTAACTTCTCTTTCGATACGCACACAACATCACCCCACCGGCGCCAAAAAGAACGAACGTCAGAGGTTCCGGCAACGGAGTCAGAACTTCTCCGGTCGCAAACGTTCCACCGGTATAAGATAGTTTGGCCAATGCTCCATTTCCCGGACCTGGAGCGCCCGGACTGGTAAACCACAGCAAGGCAGAATTGCCCGCAGTGAGTCCGGTCGAAAAAAACGCTTCGATGCTGTTTACAGGAGTATCGATTGGCGACCAAACCGCCGGCGCAGTTCCAGGTAGGTCAAAATCCCATAAAGTGATTATTTCCCCTGGATTGATCGCGACGGAAAACCATGTGAACTTGGTCGTTGCCCCGGAAATTTGATAGGTGTAGATATAACCAACTTCGTCGTCTAAGGCGTCATACACATTGCTGGTTACAATCGCCTGGCCAACATTCCAGACAGGTGTGAAAACTTTCGTTAGGGTTGCTATCGGCCCCAGTCCTTCATAGTCCGGAAAAGCGGCGACTTGCGCGCTGATCGCATATAGCACAGCACAGAGAAATAGTGCCCTTTTCATAACTATAGTCCCTAATGTGAACCCTGCTTTGTCAGTACGGACAAAGCAATTGCAGTTTTACGGAAAAGTCCTTTCCCGTACTCGTAGAAACACATTACACATCACACACACATCACACGCGCAGCAGTCCAACGCAGACCGCAAGCGCAGATACACAGTTTGTGTTCCTCGTCTCCAGAAAAAAAACTCGTCCTGCTTCCCCCAGTTTGAATTGCTTTAAGCGAAAAAATCCGGCAAAAAGCACATTCCTCCTCAATGACACTATTTCAAAGAATGTACGCTTTCCGCCTCTCCCCCAAACTCAGAAAAACCTTTCCTGCTTCCCCAGTTTGAATTGCTTTGTGCAGAAAAAAAACAGCAAAAAGCATCATCACACCTCAATAACATCTTACGAAAAAATCGAACTTGTGCTCTTTGCCTCTTCCCCCAGATCCATTTGATAAGTGTATTAAAACAAATCCACCGAAGAAAGTCAAGTGGATTTTTCAAAAATTTTCAAGTTTTTTTATTTGACCTGATTTGTTTGCCTCATTACAGCAAAAAAACTCCTGTCAAAAGTTCTACAGGAGGTTTCTTAAGGTGTTGTACAAAAAGGGGTTATCGCGTTTGTGGCGATTTTGCCCCGGAAACAGGTTTGCCCTGTATAAAACGCCCGATATTACGAATGGCCTGGCGAATACGATGTTCATTTTCGACCAGCGCGATACGCATATAATACTCACCATTCTCACCAAATGCCCTGCCCGGTGCAATCGCCACATTGGCGCATTCCATCAAATCCATTGCAAAATCGATACTGCCTTTGCCTCTGGAATGTTCTTTGGGAAACTTCGTCCAGACAAACATTGAGGCCCTTGGGGTTTCGACTTCCCAGCCGAGCCGGCGAAGGCCGTCGCAGACCACATCCCTGCGAAGCTGATACTTGGCATTTTGTTGAGCGATAAAATCTTCACATTCCCGCATCGCAATAATGCCAGCGATCTGAATCGCCTGGAAAATACCGTAGTCATAATAGCCCTTAATGGTCGCCAATGCATCCAGCATAACTTTATTTCCCGCGGCAAATCCGATACGAAATCCCGCCATACTATAGGGTTTACTGAGCGTGGTAAATTCCACACCTACTTCTTTAGCACCCTCGACCGAGAGAAAACTTGGAGCCTTATAGCCGTCAAAACAGGTTTCCCCATAAGCGAAATCGTGAATGACCGCAAATCCGAATTTTTTTGCCAATTCCACCACCGTCTCAAAAAATCCTTCTTCCACGGTCATTGCCGTCGGATTATGCGGGTAATTCAGAATGAGTAATTTGGGCTTTGGAAACAGCCTTTCGCAGACCATTGCTATGGTATCCAAAAACTTCTGGTCGTTGCCCAACGGTACGGAAATGACATTTCCGCCAGCCAGTGCGACGCCGTAAATATGAATGGGAAACGCAGGGTCGGCCACAATGGCGGTATCTCCCGGCCCCAGCATCGCCAGACACATGTGACTCAGACCCTCTTTGGAACCGATGGTAGCCAGCATTTCCGTCTCCGGGTCTAATTGCACGTTCCATTTACGGGCGTATTTCAAGGCCATTTCCCGCCGAAGGTTATAAATGCCTCTGGAGGCACTGTAGCGGTGGTTGCGGACATCTTTGGCGGCCTCACAGAGTTTTTCGACCACCTTCTGCGGGGCGCCGTCCATCGGATTTCCCATCCCCAGGTCGATAATATCAATATCCTGGCGGCGTTTTTCCAGTTTCAGGGCATTCAGCCGGCCGAACAAATACGGCGGTAAACGCTTCACTCGCTGTGCAGGCTCAATCACAAAATCCGTCATATACAGACCTCAAACGATAAACATTGCTTTTCCCAGCAAAAACAAAAGGGTATTATAGTGTATCGGTTTGCGAAGGAAGTTTCAAAAGGATTTCCGCGGGGACAATGATAATCACGTTAAGTCTCTTTAACATAAGCAGCTATAAACATAAATCAGTAGTTTTACCGATACGCGAAAAATTGAGATTTGGGAAAATTATACGTCTGGAGGAGGCGTTTCAAACGGTTGTTTGAAGTGGTAAGTCGTTTCTGTAAAATGGGTTGCGGTAAAGCGGTTGGGAAAAATCAGCATAAGCGATATTGGGGGTAGAAAGAGGGGGTTTAGTTGTGGGTCGAGATTGGCGGGAATTGCAAGTCGTTGGGGGATAAGGCATTATGAAAAGCGGACAAT
>CAZWMN010000050.1:0-13308 GCA_964635075.1 uncultured Pirellulales bacterium
ATCCGGCAACAGAGATCGCCGGAACCAAGGATCCGGGCCTGTTTTTGAGCGAGCATTATGCGATGAGCGCCTTTTCATGCAAAATTCCCAATGGTAAGTATCTCGCGAAGCTCTACTTTGCGGAGACTTATAACGGTATCACCGGCCCCGGCCAGCGCGTTTTTTCCTATAATGTGCAGGGTCATGAGTTCAAGGACTTTGACGTTTGGGTAAAGGCCGGCGGTCCCTATCGCGCCTATATCGAAACTGTGCCCGTGGAAGTGACCAATGGAGAGTTCCGGATTGATTTCACACCCCAGATCGAAAATCCGCAGATTAATGCGATAGAAATAATTCCGCAAACCGCGGCACAGACAAGTGCGGCAGCCTCCGCGCCTTCCGCAGCGACGATACGGGTCAAGGCCGGCCTGTTCGAGCCATTTACGGATTCCGGCGGCAATGTCTGGCTGCCGGAACAGGGTTTCGAGGAAGGCGCCACGATTGATCGCGACCCAGAAACAGAGATCGCCGGAACCAAGGATCCGGGCCTGTTTTTGAGCGAGCATTATGCGATGAGCGCCTTTTCCTGCAAAATTCCCAATGGTAAGTATATCGCGAAACTCTACTTTGCGGAGACGTTCGATGGCATTGCCGGCCCCGGCCAGCGCGTTTTTTCCTACAATGTTCAGGGGCATGAATTCAAGGACTTTGACATCTGGGCAAAGGCCGGCGGTCCCAACCGCGCCTATATCGAAACCGTGCCCGTGGAAGTGACCAACGGAGAGTTCCGCATTGATTTCACGACCCAGATCGAAAACCCGGTGATCAATGCGATTGAAATAATTCCGCAAACAGCGGCACAGACAAGTGCGCTGGACCAACCAGTTCCCACCCGCGGAGATTCTGTCTCGCCGGGCGCTCGTAGAGGTGGTGGACGAGGCGGATTTGGCAGACCGATCGAGTTGGGTCCGGACGACAAACCTGCATTTGATGATCCCGCACCTGGTTTTGATAAAAAACGTGACGGTATTGCCCGCGGCAAGGAGGGAATGATTGAATACGATTCCAAGACCGTTGGCACTCGACGCAAAATGCTTGTCTATACTCCAGCCGGGTACTCGACTGACCGCAAATATCCGGTACTTTACTTGCTGCACGGCATCGGCGGTGATGAGACAGAATGGCAGCGTTTTGCCACGCCGGATGTCCTGCTGGATAACCTGCTGGTCGATAAAAAGATTGAACCGATGATAGTGGTTATGCCGAATGGCCGTGCACAGCCTAACGATCGGGCGGAGGGTAATGTTTATAGCACCGCACCGGCATTCGAGAAATTCGAGCAGGATTTGCTGAATGACGTCATCCCCACAATTGAAAGCCGATATTCCGTGTTGGCGGATCGTGAGCACCGGGCTCTGGCAGGGCTTTCAATGGGCGGAGGGCAGTCGCTCAATTTTGGTCTGGGGCACCTTGAAACGTTTGCCTGGATTGGTGCATTTTCCGCGGCTCCCAATACCAAACCGGCCGAACAGCTTGTTCCCGATCCGGCAAAAACCCGAAAGGAATTGAAAATGTTATGGATCGCCTGTGGCAATAAAGACGGCCTGATTTCCATCAGTCAGGGCGTACATACTTATCTGAAACAAAATAATGTTCCTCATATCTGGCATGTGGATTCCAATGGCCATGACGCGACCGAATGGCGAAATAACCTATATCACTTTGTACAGCATATTTTCCGTACAGAGGCTACATCTGCAGCATTGGAAAAGTAACCTAATTTAAGGAATATTACCATGCAATGTTTTCGACATTTTCTGGGATTTATGTGTTTAGTTACTCTGACGGCGGGCGTTATCACCGGTGCGCAGCAGGCATCTACCGGGTCCTCCGCTGACCCGGCAAAACATTGGACCGCCGACAATGGCAACGGCACTTATACCAACCCTCTGTTCTACGAGGAATTTGAAGATCCTGATGTCATCCGCGTCGGTGAGGATTACTATCTGGCCGGCACGACCATGCACATGAACCCCGCGGTTCAGATCATGCACTCCAAGGACCTGGTCAACTGGGAACTGGTCGGCTACTGCACGGACAAACTTGATCTTGGCCCGGCTTATCGCCTTGAAGGCGGAAATATCTATGGCCGGGGTATCTGGGCGCCCTGCATCCGTTATCACAATGGCATGTTCTATATCTTCTCGAACGTCAACAACGCCGGCCTGCAAGTCTTCCGCTCCAAGTCTATCAAAGGCCCATGGGAACGCAACCAGCTGCCCGGAAGGCACGACCTGTCGGTACTCTTCGATGATGACGGCAAGGTTTACATCATCTCCGGCGGCGGCGCTCCCTATCCCATTGAAGAACTCAACCCGAACCTTCGGTCCTTCAAAACCGACGCTCCCAAGCGATCGTTGCCCGAGAAAATGGGCGAAGGCCACCACCTCTACAAGATCAATGGCAAATACTATGACATTTCCGCCATCCCAGGCGCGACGACGGATCAGATGGTTGCCCGCGCCGATTCCATCGACGGTCCTTGGACTGTCGAACGCATGGTCCAAGGCGAATCGCTCGGCGTCCCGGTTTCGACCCCCGCGAGCGTCACCACCAGCGACCGCGGCCTGACCCTCCACCAGGGTAGCATAGTCGACACTCCCTCTGGCGAGTGGTGGAGCATCATCATGTCCGACCACGGCAGTGCGGGGCGCATGGTCAACCTTGTCCCCATCACCTGGGATGAAGGCTTCCCCCTCATCGGCCTGCCCGGCAACCTCCGCAAAGCCCCCAATACCTGGATCAAGCCCAACACCGGCTATACCCAGAATCCCAAGCCCAGCTTTATTCACGACGACAATTTCGACAGTGGCAAGCTCAATCCACACTGGCAGTGGAACCACGTCGCCGATGACAGCAAGTGGTCGCTAACCGAAAAGGCCGGTGTGCTTCGTCTGCATGCCCTCCCGGCCAATGACTTCTATAGCGCTCGCAACACGCTCTGCCAGCGTCCACCGGCGCCTGAATCCATCATGACCATCGAATTGGAAACTTCCGGCATGGTCACCGGCGATATCGCTGGGCTGGCCCTGCTAAGCAGCCCCGATGCATGGATCGGCGTGGTGAAATCCGAGGAAGGCATGAAGCTTCAGATGCGAGACAATACCGGCGCAGTGGGAAGACGCCGCAGCGGTTCCTTTGGAGGCCAGCCTGCTCCTGCTCCCGCTCCATCCGGTAAAATCACCACCAGCCCGACCGTTCCCCCCACGCATCTCTGGCTCCGTGTGGCGTGCAACTTTGACACCGACCTGGCCACCTTCAGCTGGAGCGCCGATGGCAAACAGTTCAACCAACTCGGCGATCCCTACAAGATGACCTTTCAACTCCGGACTTTCCAGGGCGTCCGTCCCGGCCTGTCCTGCTTCAACACATCCGGCAAGGAAGGCGGCTATGTTGACTTCGACAACTACGTAGTCGATGAACCCCGCGCCCGCGGCATCGAACGCGAAATCCCCATGGGCAAAACCATCGTCCTGACCAGCGGTGCTGACGGCAGCTTCCTGGCCGCTGATACGCAGAACAATACCCTGGTCAACATGACCGCTGCCGACAAGACGCCGGATAACGCCAAGTTCCAGGTCGTCGATCTCGGCCTTGGCCGTGTGGCTCTCAAGGCCAGCAACGGCAAGTTCGTTTCCATCACCGACAAGGAACACGTGGTCCTCAAGGACCTCGGCAACACCAAACCCGGCGACGCCGAATCGTTTCAGTGGGTCAATTTTGTCCGCAACGACATAATGCTGATGACCCTCACCAATCACCAATACCTGGCCACCAAGCCCAATACACCCGGCCCGGTCACGGCCAATGCCCTTGGTGTTACCGCCGGTCGCAAGAGTGGTGCGGAGCTTAAGTGGAAAGTGGTCCAAGCTGCTCCGCCCAGGCCTGAGGGTCCATGTGACATCTACGCCGCTGCCGGCTGCCCATGTGTAGCCGCCCACAGCACTACGCGTGCGCTGTACGCTTCCTACAACGGCCCGCTCTATCAGGTCATGCGTCAGTCGGACGGCAAGACTCTGGACATCGGCGTCGTCCAGCTCAGCGAGGGGGATGCGGGTGGATACGCTGACGCAGCCGCACAGGATGCCTTCAGCGCCAACACGTATTGCTGGATCACTACCATCTACGACCAGTCCGGCCAGGGTAACCACCTTGTCCAGGCTCCTCGCGGTGGATTCAGCGGCCCGGCCATGGGCGGGTTTAACAACATCCCGATTGCCGACATGGCGCCGGTTACACTCATGGGCCACAAGGCCTACGGTGTCTTTATTGAGCCGGGCATGGGTCTTCGCTGGAACGATGCCAAAGGTACCGCAGTCGATGACCAGGCAGAGGGTCAGTACTGGGTCATTAGCGGCCATCACTACAACTCCGGCTGCTGCTTCGACTACGGCAACGCCGAGACCGACAGTCGCGATGACGGCGACGGCACCATGGAAACCACCTACTACGGCAACGCTTCCGCTTGGTATCGCGGGCAAGCTCCTGGTCCGTGGATCATGACCGACCAGGAGAACAACCTGGTGGGTTGTGTCAATCAGTCTCCAAACGATAAGTACTGCGCAGATTTGCCGAGCATCGCCTGGCGTTTTGTGACTGCAACGGCTGACGGCGAGCCCCACCACTGGAGATCCATGGGCGGCGACGCACAGAGGGGTGATCTGGAGGTTATGTTCGACGGACCTCGTGTCAAAAATGGCAGAAGCAGCTACGATCCAATGCGTAAGCAGGGAGCTATCCTCCTGGGTAACGGCGGCGACAACAGCAATAGTTCGCAGGGCACCTTCTATGAAGGCGCAATGACGGCCCCGGACACCTTTCCGACACAGGAGACCAACCAGAAGATCCAGGCCAACATCGTGGCCGCCAAATACGACGTACAGCGGCTGAGCATAGCGCCGGCGTCGGCAACCGCTGCGCCTCCGGGACTCCAGACGTTCTCACCGGGCTCGACGCAGGATACCACCGTAACATTCACCAATACCACGGGGATGCACGCGACGAACGTCAACTTGGGCATTACGGTGCCCGCCGGGTGGACCGCCGTCGCCAAGACCTCGGCGACAATCCCTGGATCGGTCGCCCCGGGCCAGACCGTCAGCACAACCTTCAAGGTTACCTCGGGGCCGATGGCCTTTAATGGCGACCTGGTCGGTACCGCCTCGTGGAAGAACACGGCGACCGGCCAGACGCAATCCGAGATCGCGATCGAAAAGGTTCGCAATGTCGGCCCGATTAAGATCAATGAATTTGCGATCAGTTCCGGCACACCGGCCAACTCGACGAGTTCGTTCATCGAGATTTACAACGCCGGTAACAGTGCCGTTGACATCTCCAACTGGACTTTAACCCAGCACCCGACGCAGCAGCCTATCTTTTCGTCGGTGAAGATCCCGGCCAAAACTAAGCTTGCATCTAAAGGTTTTTACCTGCTTGGCCTGTCCAACTCCGGGCTGGCCGTTCCCGCGAAAAAGGGCGACACTACCATCTATGTCAGGAGTACCGACGGCATGTCGGTTGGCGATACAATTGAAATCGATACCGGCTCTGCCGTGGAAACCCGCAAGATCGCAAACATCCAAACGCCGCCGGTTGCCGCGCCGACCAGTGGCCGCGGCGGCTTTGGCGGAGGTCGTCCAGGCGGAGCCCGCGGTCTGACGACCGTGTGGCAGCCCATCCCCGATGGTCCGGTGATGACGATCCCTGCCGGTTCGACCAACATACCTGTTACGAGCATAGACGGATTCGAGGTCGGCCAGAAGATGGCCATCGGCTATGGCGCGACCTACCCCGCCGTTGCGCAAGCCCTTGAGAAGTACGAGGTAGTTACGATTACCAAAGTCGGCAAGCCGGGTACGCAAGCCTGGCTGTCGATGGACGCGAAGGCCGGGGATACCAACATCAAGGTATCATCCGCGGCCAATATCTCGGTTGGAGACAAGATCAGATTGGATATCGACAGCGTCGGACATGGAATCGAGACCGTCACGGTTACAAAAGTCGGCACGCAGTCGGCTCGCAACACCTTTAACGGTCCCTTAAGAGAAGGGGAGAATCCGGGCACGGGCCTCGATCTGGCTGAACCGCTGAAGTTCGACCATGCGTCCAACATACCGTTCAGTGCCAGGGGAACGGGGGTCAGCTTTGAACCGGCGACGGCCTTTGACCACTCGAGCAACGAGCCTGTCCTGGCGCTTAACACCAGCATTACGCTGAATAGCCGCCTTAACAACGACCACGAGATCAACGCGGTGGTGCATGACAAAAAGGTCACGACCGCGGGCTACCAAGGGACACAGAAACCCAATCAGTGGTTCGGGGGTCCCGCCCTCTCCAACGCCGGTAACATGGTGTTGCGTGACGCCGCCGGCCTGGTCGTTGACAGCCTCAACTATGGTGGTCTCGTTGACCCATGGGCTACCGAAGGTTACCAAGCCGCCTCTGGAGCAGGTCAGGGCGGCTGCAGCGTGCCTGCGCCAAGCGCAGGTTTCGGTGGCTTCGGTGGTTTCGGTGGGCGCAGCGGTCCGAATGCCGGCTCTCTCAATAGGAGCGCCGGCCGTTTCCCGGATGGTACCGATACCGACAGTAACTGCCGCGATTTCCTGCTGCAGACAACTACAGCCCTGTCAATTGAATCGGCTGTCGGTGCAAATAACATCAAAGTCACCAGTGTGGCAGACCTGAGTGTTGGCCAGACGATCATTATTGATTCAGGCGCAAACCGCGAGACGGCAGTCATCGCGACGGTTGGTACGGCAGGCGGCACCACAATAAGTGCTGCTGCCAGTGTGGGCGCAACTGTTATCCCTGTCGCCAGCGCAGCAGGCTTTAGTGTTGGCCAGACCATTACCATTGACAGTGGCGCAAACCGCGAGACGGCGGTTGTTGCTTCCGTCAGCGGCGGCCGCGGCGGCTTTGGCGGCGGCAGAGGCGGCCCTGGCGGCGGCTCGATTACCGTTTCCTCGCCGCTCACTATTGCGCACGCGGCAGGTGCACAAGTCTCCGGCAGCGGTATTACTCTGGCCGGAGCATTGACTAAGGCGCATACAAACGGAGCACAGGTTACCGATAACGAACCTACGCCCGGTATGCCGAACAAGTATTCCAGGAGACCTCAATGAGGACCGCCTGTGGAACCGAATTAGACGGATAACACAGATTAAGGCTCCGCGGCTCGATAGCGTGCCCAGATGCCGCGGAGCCTTCTGTTTCCCCGTAAAAGCAACGCGAGAAAGGATCAAACTCTGGTTACGTACGAAAGAATGACTCGTTTTCGCCAGTCCTGGCCTTGGTGGCGCTGGATCTTGACGGGTTTGAGTACGCTGGCTCTGGTGTTGAGCGCCTACTTGGGCTGGCATTATCTGGTGGGCGGATCGATGATCGGCTGCGGCGGCGAGAGTTCGTGCGACCAGGTGCTTAACAGCCGATGGTCGGCTATAGGTGGGATATTGCCCGTCAGTGGTCTGGCGCTGCTGAGTTCTTCCTATGCCTGGATCGGTGTGGTGAAGTCCGACACGGGCACGACTCTCCAGATGCACGATAACACCGGGATTGACGGCGTCCATACGCTTGTGCTGCGTCCGCTCGATCCTGGGATGGTATTCCACAAGGTCATTGTTGATTGTGGCGGGTATGAACAAAGCCACCTGAAGATGCCGGAAAGTCCCTATAAAAGACAGTAGCCTCCTGGCCTGACCTGAAACAGGATGGGCCAGCTTTGTTTGTCTGAAAGGTTCGAAAGGGGTCTATCGAGCACAGATTAGAATGGATCAGGTTATGGTAAAACGAGACCTCTTAATTTGAAAGGTTATATCATGAAAAAATACATACAAATGCTGGCGGTTCTGCTGGTATTCGGAATGTGGGTCGAATGTCCTGCGCAGTCCCGGAATCATTACAGAAGTTTTTCCGTCTCCACCTATGCAATCCAGAGTACCGTGCAGGGACTAATGAAGGGCAATCCCGATCCAAACGAGTCCTGGGCCGCCCTCACTCGCAATCTTAAGATCGATAAGATTTATCTGGAAGTAATGCGCAATCATACGCTTGTCGATGAAGCCGGTTTGGATAAGCTTAAGAAATTCTTCGAAGACCAGGGGGTGCAGGTCTGCGGCGGTCTGGCCTACAGCATTAGCGAATCCTATGGCTACCAGGGCTTTGATTATGCCGACCCGGAAAACCGCCAATTTGCTCGGAAAGCCGTGGAAATGGCTGCCCGCCATTTCGATGAAATCCTGCTCGATGATTACTTCTTCTTCAATCGCAAGACCGACTATGACATCAAGGCCAAGGGCAATAAATCATGGACGCAGTACCGCCTTGAGACGATGCGCGAAGTTACTGAGAATCTCATCGTCAAGCCTGCCAAGGCCGTCAATCCCAATTGCAAAGTCATCATCAAGATGGCCAACTGGTATGACCAATATGCCGGCATGGGCAATGACACGGAAAAAGTTCCATTCATCGCTGACGGGATGTTCTCCGGTACGGAATCCCGTCTATGGGTCGGACAGGAACAGCACCTTCAACCGTACCTAAGCTATAACATCATGCGTTTCATGGACAACCTCAAGCCCGGTATGAACAAAGGCGGCTGGGTCGATCAGGGTGGTGCTATTCCGATTGATCGTTACCCCGAGCAACTTCTGGATACTGTCTTTGCTCGATGCCCCGAGATGTGCTGTTTCAACTATTCAGCCATGCTCGGCGTCATCCGGCCGTTCTTGTTGAACAATCGCACATGGGCTGATCAGCCAACCAGCCTCAACCTCGCTGACCTTCATAAGACCTTCGGTACCAAAGACGATAATCTCACTTTCGCCGATGTTGCTGCCTATACCCTCGGCCATGTTGACAAGGTGCTGGTCAACGTCGGCAAGCCCTTCGGCATTAAGACCTATACACCTTATCACGCCACAGGCGAGGAATTCCTTCACGATTATCTGGGCATGATTGGACTGCCTATGGATATTTTCCCGCATTTCCCCGCTGATGCTAATATGGTTCTTCTCACCGAGCAGGCTAAGTCTGATCCCGACATTATCCATAAGATACAAACACAGCTCGAAGCCGGTAAATCCGTCTGTGTTACATCCGGCTTTCTGCGTGCCATGAAAGGCAAAGGTATTGAAGATATTTGCGAACTCGAAACCACCGGCATCACCGTACCAGTACGGCGTTTTTCCTTCGCCAGCGGCCCCGGCGCTCCCTTCCGGGGTAGGCGCGGCATGGCCAGGCGTGAAGGTGAACCTGACCCCTTCGAGGCCTCGCGCGACATTCTGATTCCCGAAATTAAGTATTTCAATATTCTGACTCACGACGCGTGGGGTGATGCTCTGGGCGTGTCCCCCGGCGGGACAACCTATCCAATCGTTCTGTCTTGCGATTACTTCAGGGGGAAGTTTTATGTCTTGACTATCCCCAATGATCCAGCCGACCTCTATGCCTTTCCGCCTTCGGTTCTGTCGGTCATTCGTGCCGCCCTGGGTTGCGCCGAACCTATTCGTATCGACAGTGCTCCTGCGCAGGTTGCCTTGTTCCGTTACGACAACAATACATTTATCGTGCAAAACTACCTGCCCACGTCAGCGGAGGTTACGGTCTCCGTCGCAGGTCAGGCAACACAAATTCACAACCTGCTCAACGGTGAAGATATTACGCCCGCACAGGCACAGGGCGCAAGCCGGGGTTTTGGCGGTCGTGGACCGGCCAGCCAGCCACCGCGTACATCCTTTACATTTACTGTGCTGCCGCACTCGTATATGGTCTTCGCTGTCAAGCAAATAGATACAAGTGATGAGGCGACAAAATAGAATGTTTCTTTTACAAGGAGTTACGATGAACGACAAAAAATGGAAAATTCGCCTTAACTGCTTGGCAGTCACCTTGGTAGCTGGCGTATGTGCCCTGCACGCTGCGACGTCAGTATCCGCTACTACCGAAACCGCCCTCACACCTGTCAATGCCATCATCGATGCCGGTAAAACGTATACTCCCATCCAGCCTTATCTTTATGGCATGTTTATCGAACACGCCGGGGGACTTGTGTATACCAGCATGTGGGCTGAAATGATCGGCGACCGCAAATTCTACCATCCCATCATCGCCCAGAATACAATCCCGACAGAAAACGACCAGGCAGGTGGTCGTCGGAGCGGTCGCCGCAGATTTGATGATTCCCGTCGCTGGATTCCTGTTGGCCCGGCCGAATCTATCACAATGGATACCCAACACGCCTACACAGGCGACCACTCGCCCGCTGTTGCATTGAGTCCAACGGAACCCCGCGGCATACGCCAAGCGGGTCTTACCCTCATGCGCGACAAGGCCTACACCGGCCGAATCATCCTCGCCGGCGATCCTGAGGCTAAGGTGTCTGTCAGCCTCGTATGGGGAACCGGCACCACTGACCGCCAGACAGTAGCCATTAACAAGCTGACCGCCGCCTATGTCAAACTTCCCCTCACCTTTAAGTCGCCGGTTGATGCGACCGATGCCCGGATTGAGATCACCGCCACCGGTTCCGGCGCCCTGTATATCGGCGCCGTCTCGTTGATGCCTGCCGACAATATCGAGGGCTGGAGGTCCGAAGTCATCGCCCTGCTGAAATCTCTTCGTTCCGGCGTTTATCGCTGGCCCGGCGGCAACTTTGTCTCGGCCCACGAGTGGCGCGACGCCATTGGCGAACCGGACAAGCGTCCGCCCATACAGGATCCCGTCTGGAGCGTTCTACAGCCTAACGATGTTGGCACCGACGAATTTATGACCCTGTGCCGGCTTACGGAAGTTGAACCCTACATTACCGTCAACTCCGGCTTTGGCGACGCTCGCTCCGCCGCTGAATACATTGAATACGCCAATGGCCCCATCACTACCCGCATGGGTGCGATGCGCGCCGCCAACGGTCACCCCGAACCTTATCGGGTCAAGTTCTGGAACATCGGCAACGAAATGTGGGGTGACTTCCAGTATGGCTACATGCCATTGGAGCAGTATATATACAAGCATAATCTCTTTGCCAAGGTCATGCGCAAAGTGGACCCCGGTATTATTCTCATCGCCAGCGGTGCCATGCCGGACACTATGACTGGTTCCAAGCAGTCCTTGAAACTGGGCGACAAGCTGATTCCCGATTACCTCGGGCCGGCCGATTGGACAGGCGCTCTGTTTCTCAAATGCCTCGATAACATGGATATGGTCAGCGAGCACTACTACAACTATAACACCCATTTCGATCTCTCGCTCGCAAAGCAGGTTCCCAATGATCCCAATGAGCCTCTCGTTGAATGGATGCGCCGACCGGCCAATCATATCCGCATCAAGTACGAAGAGTATCAGGAATACCTGAACCGCATTCCCGCCCTGAAGAACAAGCCGGTCCCGATTGCGCTGGATGAATACGCGTACGCCGGCGGTCGCGGCGGAGGTAATTATAAGGTCGTACCCGCATATGCGTGGAATTTCCACGAGATGTTCCGCCATTCCGACCTTTACCATCTGGCCACACTGACTTTTATAACCGGTACGTACAATGCCGCCAACGGCCGGGCCGTCCTCAATCCCACCGGTATGCTTTTTAAGTTGTACCGCGACTACTTTGGCACGATTCCCGTGGCTGTATCTGGCAATTCTCCGCAGCCCAAACCCAAAGACCCTCCCGGCGGTGAGCAGCCTGTTGTCAATGCCGGCAGTGATACATTCCCCCTGGACGTGGTTGCTGCCTGGACGGCCGATCACAAAGCCCTCACTGTCGCCGTCATCAACCCGACCGAGTCCGCCCAGACTCTGAGCCTCCAAATCCGAGGCGCCGGACTTTCCGGCAAAGGTACCCTTCGCCGCATGGCCCCAGAGAGTCTCACTGCTACAGTGGTCGTCGGCCAGGAGCCAGACGTTAAGATTGAAGAACAAACGCTGGATGCCATCCCTGCAAGCCCGACTTTCGCTCCTTTCAGTGTCAATATTTATGAATTCCAGGTAAAATAATAACTGAATATAAAATAACCAACAGAAAGGAATTTTGCCATGAACAAGTTATTTCTCTCGTGGTTTACCGTTGTGCTGCTTCTGTCCGGCTGTACTCAGCAGCAAGGAGAATACAATTCAGCTAACTCAAGCCGGCCTGCTGAGACCGTAATAGCACCTGCAGATGCTGCCGCGCAGCCTGCCGCCAACCCCGGCAAAATCGTTGTACAGGTTGACAAACCCGGCGCCAAAATCAGTCCTATGTTTTATGGTCTGATGACTGAGGAAATCAATTACTCATACGAAGGCGGACTTTATGGCGAATTGATTCAGAACCGTATTTTTCGAAATCCTCAGGGCGGGGGTTTGGCTCCTGCGGTCACCGGAACCAAAGAACCGGGCCTATTTAGGAGTGAGCATTATTCGATGAGCTCTTTCTCTATCAAGATTCCCAACGGCAAGTATCTCGCGAAACTCTATTTTGCAGAAACTTACGGAGGTATTACCGACACCGGCCAGCGCGTTTTTTCCTTCAATGTCCAGGGGCATGAATTCAAGGACTTTGACATTTGGGCAAAGGCCGGCGGTCCCAACCGCGCCTATATCGAAACCGTTCCCGTGGAAGTGACCAATGGAGAGTTCCGGATTGATTTCACAAGCCAGATAGAAAATCCACAGATTAACGCGATTGAAATAATTCCGCAGGCAGAGGCTGTAACAAGTGCGGCACCTTCCGCAGCGACCCTGCGGATCAAGGCCGGCCTGTCCACGCCACTTACGGATTCGAGCGGCCAGGTTTGGCAGCCGGATAAAGGTTTCGAGGGAGGTGACACGATTGATCGCGATCCAGCAACGGAGATTGCCGGAACCAAGGATCCGGGTCTGTTTTTGAGCGAGCACTATGCGATGAGTGCTTTCTCCTGTAAAATTCCCAATGGTAAATATCTCGCGAAGCTCTACTTTGCGGAGACTTACGAAGGAATTACCGGCCCCGGCCAGCGCGTTTTTTCCTACAATGTCCAGGGGCATGAATTTAAGGACTTTGACATTTGGGCAAAGGCTGGCGGTCCCAATCGTGCCTATGTCGAAACCGTTCCCGTGGAAGTGACCAATGGAGAGTTCCGAATTGATTTCACGACCCAGATCGAAAATCCGGAGATTAATGCGATCGAAATAATTCCACAGGCAGAGGCTGAGACAAGTGCGGCGCTTTCCGCAACAACGATACGGATCAAGGCCGGCCTGTTCGAGCTATTTACGGATTCGAGCGGCCAGGTTTGGCAGCCGGATAAAGGTTTTGAGGGAGGC
>CAZWMN010000051.1:0-6164 GCA_964635075.1 uncultured Pirellulales bacterium
TCTTCTTTTTTGAGCCCCAAAGGGGCGACAGAATTTGAACTTTTCTACAGAGCAAATCCAAAACTAATGGTTTCTTTTGGCTTCCGGCCTCTCCCCTCAAAATCCCCAGACAAAAAACAGTCCACATCCGCCCCAAAATCCGGTAAAATGTCAGACAAAAGTGGTGTCAGAGACGTTGTTGCAGCCGGCAATATTGGAGAAAAAAAATCTTGAACCAAAAAAGAAAGAAAGCAGGTCCTCTAACGACATCAAAACCCATCTCAAAAAACCGTATCGCATGGGTTGTGTTGATTCTGGTGATGATTTTTACGGGGCTGATCCGGTATCGCTTGCTGAGTGTTCCGCTGGAACGTGACGAAGGGGAATACGCCTACGCCGGGCAGTTGATTCTGGAAGGCGTTCCACCCTATCAGGAAGTCTATAATATGAAGTTGCCGGGGATTTATGCCGCTTATGCGGTGCTTCTGGCGGTGTTTGGGCAAACCCATCAGGGGATTCATACAGGTCTTCTGGTTATCAACGAGGTGACCATCGTTCTTGTTTTTTTGTTGGCAAAACGTCTGTTAAATTCGTCGGCAGCGGCGGTGTCTGCGGCCGCGTTCGCCTTGTTTTCCGTGAGTCAATCGGTGGAAGGGGTATTTGCCAACGCCGAGCATTTTGTCATCGTCTTTGCCGCGGGCGGTTTGCTGATGCTCTGGCATGCGCTGTCCAAAGACAGCCTGTGGAGAATCTTTGTCGCAGGAATTCTTCTGGGAATCGCTTTTATCATGAAACAGCATGGGCTTGCGTTTGGTGCGGCCGGGGGGGTGTATATTCTGCTGGATGCCTGGGGGCAAAAACCGGTTCCGTGGCGTAAATTAATCCTCAGACTGCTGTCGCTGACGGGCGGGATCGCCGTTGTCATCGCGGGGCTTTGTCTGGTGATGGTCTGGGCGGGCGTCTTCGAGAAATTCTGGTTTTGGACGGTCGATTACGCCAGGACCTATGTGGCTCAGGTGCCGCTCAGTGAGGCATGGAATAGTTTTATTTACGGTTTTTCTCCGATTACCGGCTGTGCCGTACTGCTGTGGATTCTGATTGGTCTTGGGATCGGTTGCTTGGCGACACGGACCATTCACGGGCGTGCAAGACGATTTTTACTGGTGTATGCCATTTTATCGTTTGCGGCCATCTGTCCCGGATTCTATTTTCGGCCGCATTATTTTGTTCTGTTATTGCCCTGTGCGGCCCTGCTGGGGGCGGCGGCAATCTATGCGATTTCACAGTGGCTGTCGCGGATTGCCTGGCTGTCTAAACTTGTCCCGGCGATACTGATTATCATCTGTCTTGGACAGGCGGCGTATCAGCAGCGTCAGTTCCTGTTCTTGATGACACCCACCGAGGCGTGTCGTGCCGCATACAGTATCAATCCGTTCCCGGAATCGCTCGAAATCGCTTCTTTCATCCGCAGTCATACAGCCCCCGGTGATACGATTGCCATTTTAGGTTCGGAGCCTCAGATTTGCTTTTATGCACATCGTCGTTCCGCCAGCGGCCATATTTATATGTATCCGCTGATGGAGAATCATCCTTTTTCGCTCCAAATGCAGAAGGATTTTATCCGGGAGACAGAGGCTAAAAATCCCCAATATCTGATTCTCGTTGATGTCCCCACGTCATGGCTGCTGCGGCCCGATTCTCATACGTTTCTCTTTGAATGGTTCGGCCGTTATCAGAAAAATTTCCGGGTGACGGGAGTCACTGCGATTTATGGCAATCAGACGGTTTATCACTGGGCTCCGGATGTTCCGGCCTCAATCGATTCGCCGTTCTCTGTCGTTATATTTGAACGCAACGTCAATCCATAGCATTCGAAACCGGACGGAAGCCGGGCGGTTTCCATGCTGGATTGCGGGTTGCACCCGAAATAGCGGACAACATTGATTTCTTTAAATAATTTGGTAAAATTATTTTTAACGAATAATTGACGCGAGATATTTAAGAAACTTACATAACTCTCAAAGAACAGGCGACGTCGATGTCAAAAAAAAAAGAGATGAATAAAACTGTCGTTTTTCAATTTCCGCATCCCTTCATTCGAAAAACAGAATTTATTGCAGGAGCAATGCTTGCCTTAACGGCGATTTTCTTCCATTTCCTTTTTTTACGGCACGCCGGCGCGTTTTGGCGGGACGAAGTCAACAGTATTGCAATGGCGACGATGCCGTCCCTGTCCGATACATGGTATCATCTCAGATATGATTCGTTTCCCATGCTCTTGTCCGTTGTGCTTCGTCCCTGGATATGGATCGTAAGAGGAAACGAGTTGGGAATCAGAGTCTTTGGTTTTCTGGTTGGCGTTTCTATGTTAGGGGCGCTATGGCTCAACGGTCGCTGGCTGGGGTATCGTGTGCCGTTGCTGTCGGTGGCATTATTTGTCTTTCATCCGCTGTCTCTTCAGATAGGAGATTCGATCCGGCCTTACGGTGTCGGAATATTACTCATGCTGCTTACGTTTGGCCTGGTATGGAAAGTAACGGAACAAGCTCGGCCATGGCAGATTGCCGCTGGAACCATCGTTGCGATTTTGAGCGTGCAATGCCTTTATCAAAACGCCTTTTTTGTTTTGGCTGTCATTATTGCCGGTATCATAATAACCCTTCGCGATAAACGATGGGAAAGAGCTGTCTTGCTGGCGGCGATGGGAATGGCCGCCGCCGTCAGTCTTTTGCCTTATTATCAGAGTATAAAAAAGTCCTCCGACTGGTCTATGATTATAAAAAGTCCTATCGATTTTCCATTGATCTGGGACACGCTATGCGAAACATTAAATGTTTCCGGATGGATAACGTTCAAATTTTGGATAGGTCTTTTTATTCTTGGGACATGCGTATTCATTTATTTTCAAGTAGTCCGGTTAAACTCGGCTATTTCGAAGCCGCGAAAAGACGTCGCGCTGTTTTGCGCAGCCACGGTGATGATTTATGCGGTATTATACCTGTTTTTTTTGAGATTCGTATGCGTTACGGTTCGAGCCTGGTATTATTTGCCTCTGATGGCGGCGGCGGCGGTACTCCTGGATGTTATGTTCTGCGGTTTAAATCGGTGGAACGTTTTGCGAATCGTCCTGGCGATACTGGCGGCGGCGGCGACTTTCGGCGCCGGTTGGAAAACTGCCCGCGTCCGTCAGACAAATATGGATGTCGTTGCGTCAACACTGGAGAAATCGGCCGGCAAAGACGACCTGATTATAGTAAATCCGTGGTATTTGGCGGTTAGTTTTCAGCGGTATTATCATGGCCCGGCTTCTTTTACTACGCTGCCGCCCATCGAAGACCATAAAGTACACCGTTACGATTTACTCAAAGCAAAAATGGCTTCTATTGATCCTGTTGGGCCGGTCCTGTCGGAAATTTCCAGGACTTTGAAATCCGGCGGTTCGGTGTGGATAGTAGGAGGGCTCAATATTCCACCGAAAAATGATTTGCCTCAACTGTTACCGCCGGCCCCTTACGGTATCTATGGCTGGGCGGAATCTGCGTACACAGATACATGGAGCAGGTATGTCGGCTACTATATCGTATCTCATGGTATAACAGATCAGATTATGACGCCGGGAATGGATAAACCTGTGAATCCTTATGAAACTTGCCCCATCGTAAATGTTCAGGGATGGCGGTAATAATCAAGATGCGCGTTGCGGTTAATTAAATGAGGCATGATGAATCATGAAAGGCACCGCAGGAAATCTGTTTGACTCGTTGGAAGAGCCGAGCGGCGCACAGCCGGGTCGGGTGATTCGTGTGGCGACCGATACCGGCGCCGACAGCGAGTTTGATTATCTCCTGCCCGACCGGATGGGGAACGTCGTCGAGGGACAGCGGGTACAGGCGCCCTTCGGCAAAAACAATAAACTCGTTGCCGCCTTTGTCGTCAAGGTACTGACGGACTCCGACGAAATCGAAAAGAGCAGGCGATTCAAACTCAAAGCCGTCAAAGAAATCCTCGACCCCGTGCCGCTGCTGGACGAGCAACTGATGGCCCTGGCCCGCTGGATTGCCGAGTATTATGTTTGTCCGCTCGGCCAGGTACTGTCGGCGATGATTCCGGCGGCGGTCAAAGAAGACGCCGGCGCAAAGACCGAACAATTCATTTATCTGGCCGAAATAAACACCGAAACGTCAGTCAAAGTAAAAGGCAAAAAACAAAAGGCAATTCTCGACGTTCTGCGAACGCTGGGGGCCATTGATGAGTCCGCGGCGGTGGGGAAAAAATCCCTTCTCGAACAGGCCCGGTGTACTGCGATTCCGTTAAAGCAGCTCATCCGCAACGGCCTTGTCCAAATTACGTCGCGGCGCATTATCTTGACGCTGCCGGCGATTCCCAAAGGGCTGCTGCTCGAAAAAAAAGATGTGGTTCTCAACGCCGAACAGAAAAAAGTTATTGAGCACATCACAACCCACCTGCAATCCGGCGATTTTGGTGTGACGCTCCTTTTCGGCGTCACCGACAGCGGAAAAACCGAGGTCTATATTCGCGCCGTCGAGGCCTGCATCCAAATGGGCAAACAGGCAATCGTTTTGCTGCCGGAAATCGCCCTGACGGCACAGACGGTGGAACGGTTCCAGTCGCGATTTAAAAACGTCGCGGTTTTGCACTCGGCCCTGACCGGCCCGCAGCGCAACGCCCAGTGGCAGATGATTAAAAACGGGCGGGCGGATGTCGTCATCGGCGCCCGCTCAGCGGTCTTTGCGCCGCTGTCCCGTCTGGGGCTGATTGTCGTCGATGAGGAGCACGAACCCAGCTACAAGCAGGACACCGTCCCCCGTTATCACGGACGGGATACCGCAATCAAACGCGCCCAGCTGGCCGGCGCCTATTGTTTGCTTGGCTCGGCCACCCCGTCGCTGGAAACGCTGGCCAATTGTCAAAGCAAGTCTTTTTATATGCTTTTGGAATTGCGACATCGGGTGACGAAACAGCCGATGCCGAAAATGCAGCTTGTGGATATGACCATCGCCTTTGTCGGTACGGGACAAAAAGGGCCGCACATTCTGAGCCCGACGCTGCTTGCGGAATTGAAAAAGACCCTCCATTGCGGCGAACAGGCAATTGTACTGCTCAACCGCCGGGGCTACAGCAACTATATCTATTGTCCAAGCTGCCGCCATACCCTGCGTTGTATGAATTGCGACATCACACTGACCTTTCACAAGAAAGCGTCGATGGAACCCCCCCAAAAAACTTCTGTCGGCGGCCATATTGAAGGTGGTTATGCCCTTTGCCATTACTGTCTGTCCAAAACGCTGGTTCCCAAAGGCTGTCCTCTGTGCGGCAGACGAATGACGATGATTGGTTTGGGTTCGCAAAGGCTGGAGGAGGAACTGGCCGCCCGACTCCCCTGCGCCCGCATCCGCCGCGTGGACAGCGATTCGATGAGCGGGCAGGATTATTATCGTGTGCTGGACGATTTTGCCGCCGGGAGAATCGACATTCTGGCGGGTACCCAAATGTTGGCCAAGGGTTTGCACTTTCCCAATGTGACGCTGGTTGGCATTGTCAGCGCCGACACGGCCCTTACGCTGCCGGACTTCCGTGCCAATGAACGCACATTTCAGCTTATCAGTCAGGTCGCCGGCCGTGCCGGCAGGGGGGATAAGCCGGGGCTGGTGATTGTACAAACTTGGCTGCCCGATGCCCCGGCAATCCAGTATGCACTCAGGAATGACTTTGCCGGATTTGTCAAAGACGAGATGAAACATCGCGAGGCCTGTTTTCTGCCGCCGGTATGGAGAATGGCAATCATTCAGATGCGGGACGCCCGGTACGAGCGCTTGGAGGCCGCGGCCAGGGCAGTGTATGAGCAACTCGAGCGGACGATTAGGCGGTTGGGGATGGAAATTAAGGTTCGCGGCCCTATCCCAGCGGTAATTGGTCGCATTCAGCGTTTCCACCGCCTTCAGATTATCCTCCAGGCGCCCGCGGCGGCGGATTTGCAAAAGTTGTTTGCCGATCTGCGGACGCAGACTCCTGTTCGCCCGGCGGTGCAGATTTATTATGACGTTGACCCCGTTCACGTATTGTAGTTGCATTTTTTTGAGCGATGGCATATAGTATTGGCCTTTTATGGCGGAGAGTAGCTCAGCTTGGATTAGAGCGTCCCTTAGGGAAGGTCGCAGAGCGTT
>CAZWMN010000051.1:6264-12716 GCA_964635075.1 uncultured Pirellulales bacterium
TTGTTAATTAAACAGTTATCATTATTCGGAGAGTAGCTCAGCTTGGATTAGAGCGTCCCTTAGGGAAGGTCGCAGAGCGTTGTTAATTAAACAGTTATCATTATTCGGAGAGTAGCTCAGCTTGGATTAGAGCGCTGCGTTCGGGACGCAGAGGTCGCAGGTTCAAATCCTGTCTCTCCGATTAAGTCGGTTTTATAGATTTTTCAATCTCATCAGGACTGGTGACCATGTATTACGTTTATATCCTCCAAAGCCTGAAAAACAATAAGCTTTATATCGGACACACCGATAACATAGATCGCAGATTCGAAGAACACAATACAGGCCGTGGCGGGAAATACACGCGACAAAATCAACCGTGGGTTTTGGTTCATAGCGAGCGCCATTCCGACCGAACCTCTGCAGCAAGACGGGAACAGTACCTCAAAAGTACCCAAGGATCTCAGGAAAAGAAACATTTAGCGTCAGTAGAAGTTGAAATATCGCCTGCCTCACTGGAGCAGTGAAAGACTGTTATGGTTGCAGATGGGGCTTTCTGTCACTATGGGTCAGCCTGGATTAGAGCGTCCCTTAGGGAAGGTCGCAGGTTCAAATCCTGTCTCTCCGATTCGCCTTCGGCGAATCAGAGCAGGTGAGCAGTAAAACAGGCGAACAGGGGAGAAAAATTTCCACGGCAACAACCGGGTTTTGAATTCAGAAAATTCACCTGCGGTCTCCTGTTCACCTGATCCACTGCTCAAAGCGACGTTGACAGGTACGGTTCAAACTGACAGGGGAGGTGACTGGATTGCCAAACGGAAACAAGGTTGTCGCGGGGATTGACGGTTGCCGGGCGGGATGGCTTTGTGTTACCAAAGATTTCTCCACTGGCGACATCGTTGCTCGTATTCTGAGGCGAATTGACGATGTTCTTCATCTAAACCAGAAGCCGGCTGTCGTAGCTGTGGATATCCCGATTGGACTGACCGACGCGGGGCCACGATGTTGCGACCTGGAAGCTCGTGCAAAACTGGGTCGGCCCCGTGCAAGCAGTGTCTTTCCCGCCCCGATTCGACCTATGCTGAACGCAACCACGTACCAGCAAGCTTGTCAAATCGGTCTATGTGCGAGCGGTAAGAAATTGAGCATGCAGACATGGACAATTCTTCCAAAAATCCGTGAAGTGGATATATTTATGCGGTCGAATACAGCATTTCAAACTCGGGTTTACGAGGTACATCCAGAAGTTTGTTTCTGGGCCTGGAATAACAGATGCGCTATGCAAAACAAGAAAAAAACCTCTGCTGGCAGGGCGGAGCGAGAGAACTTAGTCAAACCTTGCTATGGTCAGGCATACCAAGCGGCACAGAACAGCCTGCCACGAGGGCAGTATGCCAACGATGACTTGCTCGATGCGTTCGCTGCGCTTTGGAGCGCCGAGAGAATCTTAACCAATCAGAATATCGTCCTTCCAGCTAACCCACCGACGGATTCCTGCGGCCTTCGGATGGAAATGGTCGCGTAGGGGAAGACCGCATCCAGTGCGGACTTTCCGAATTAAACCACAGTGTAAAATTCCGAAAGATAGGAAAACTATATATAGTATAGTTGCCCATTTTTTCCATTTCTACAGTATCCGTCTTATCAGGTGTGAAAATAGAGTATCCGTTAAAAAATTTTTGGTGCAAAAGCATGTGTTTTTTCCAGAAATGAGTGTAACCATAATTATTTCAATAAGTTATGATAAAAGTAGAAGGGGCTGCCAAGATTAAAGTTTCCACATCCAAAACGTCGATACCAGTACTGCCGAAAGGGAGAAGGGCTCAGGAGGGCCAAAAGACGACATACAATATATTGTGGCTGGTCTTAAAGGCCGTTTTATCAAAGTACCATAAAATTGACGAAAGTAATAGTAAAACTACCTCGCAAGGAAGACAAGGAATTGTCGAGAGGAAGCGATGGTCAACAAACGTCGGCTTCGCCGGGCACAAAAAGAACGGGAAGGATTTTGGTCTAAGTGCTCGAGACAAACAAAGGTTTTAAGTATGAGTAGGAACGACACCAACAAGAAACTTCGAATGCGGTTTTTGCAGGCAAAACGCGAACAACTGGACAGGTTTAACCTGTTCGAGCGATCAGAAAATGAGCTTCTTGCGGAAAAAATTATGGAAAACATCCATAACACTTCGCTGGGAAGATTGCTGGGGATTATCGCGTCGCTTCCTGAAATCCGGCCGGAAAAAGTAGAGCGGGGCAGACGGCTGTTGCGGCACGATGAAACCGACCTCAACGAGCAACTGGACGAGGCGATGGACCGCGTCTTAGAGGAATTGTTGCAAGAGGGATAAATTTACATAACTTCACTGGTTTTTAATGCAAAAAAGCCCTTCATGGGCTTTTTTTATTCTTCCGATTTTAATACTACCAGTTTCAACTGGTAGATGGAAATATCCGCCAAAGGCGGACAGGCAAAGCCTGAAACTGGCAATGCCGCCAGTTTTAACTGGTGGTTCTTTACTAAACCAAGAAGTTTCGGGCTGGTTTGCTTACTCGTCCGGGGTGTCCATATCGACGGGTTTATAGCCGGGCTGTTTGGATTTTTCGAACTCTTCGTTGAAGGCCTTGACGATGGCCGCCTGGATGTTCTTTCGGCACTGAGCGTTGATGGGATGGGCAATATCGGCGTGCAGTTTCATCCGACCTTCCTGGTCCTGGCGGGCGCGGTTTTCGGGTAATTTGGCTCCACAGTGATTACAGAACTTGGCCCGGAGGTGATTTTTCCCGCCGCATTTGCTGCAATGGTCGCTCATCTTGCGGGAAGGCATCGCCACGAAAAGTCCCCCTGTGCCCTCGATGATTTTAATGTCGCGGACAACAAACTCATTGTCGAGCGTCATCGAGCAAAAAGCCTTGAGCCGATCATCCTGATTGGCCACGAGTTTGACTCTGACTTCGCTGATTTCCATTGTCTGCCTCGCATAAACTTACCATCTATTGCTGCTGACAAGCCTGCATAAGCAGTTGCAGTCATTTCTCAGTTTATCATCGCAACGTTCTATAAGGCCGTTGGCCTGAAAATCAATCAGGCAATACATTGCACTGCCGCTGCCGCTGAGACAAACAACCCGTTCGGTCAGCCCCTCGACCGTTTTTTTAATATCCGCCAGTTGCGGATAGAGCTGGAAACAGCTTTCCTGCAACATATTTGCGCACATTTTTGCCGCAAAATCAATTTTATTTTTATCGAGAAACGCATTTATTTTCTTAGAAAGCTGACCGTATAAGTCCGAATTGTGCGTATAATTTCCATAAACTTCTTTGGTAGAAGTACTTATATTGGGGATAACCAAAAGGGCCTGAAATGGAAAGACGACATTTAGGGGACGGATTTTTTCGCCTCTTCCTGTGCAGAAAGCTAAGGGACCTTCCAGAAAAAAGTTCACGTCACTGCCCAAAGTTGCGGCGATGAGATGAAGCTGGGAGGAGGAAAAACCGAGGTTTGCAAAGCGATTTAGCCCCATCAGTGCCGCGGCGGCGTCGGAACTGCCACTGCCCAAGCCACTGCCGGCGGGGATATTTTTGGTCAGGCTTATCCTGATTGAGAGACTTTTTCCGATTTTTTCTGTGAGCGCCTGATAGGCTTTCCAAACCAGGTTAGCCGGGCCGTGCGGCACAGGATATGGGCCTGTACAGACCAGTTCAAGCCCCGGTTTTGTGCCCCGTTCAAACAGCAATTCATCATAGTAGTCGATTTTGGCCATAATGGTTTCAAGTTCGTGGTAGCCATCGGGGCGTTTGCGGGCGATTAAAAGACTCAGATTGATTTTGGCGGGCGCCAAGACGCACAACCCTTTTTCTGTCCGGCGAAACTGTTCCATAAAGTACCACCTGGTGTTCGTCATAACCGTAATTTTTCTGTCAGTTGACTTCATCTCCTATTATATATATGATTCAGTCGAATAGTGAATAAGAAAAGTCATCTTTTGGGAGACCGGATGGAAACGACAATACAACCAGTTGCGTGGTGGCATTTGCATCGCAGGCTCTATAACTGGGTGATTCATTTTGCCAACACACCTCACGGCGAGCGGGCGTTGTTTATGCTGAGCTTTGCGGAGTCGAGTTTTTTTCCTGTTCCGCCGGATGTCTTGCTGGCTCCGCTGTCGCTGGGGGCGCCGAAAAAATGGTTTCGATTCGCGACGATGTGTTCCATCGCGTCGGTGCTGGGAGGAATTCTGGGCTATGTGATCGGGATTTTTCTTTGGTTCTTAGTCGGTAATTTCTTTCATAACTTTATTCCGGGCTTTTCCTGGGATAAAGTTATTTTAAATGACGGCACAGAAGTAAAATGTGTGATTGCCTCCGACTGTATTTCCACAGAAGGATTTTTGATGAATGTCAAAACAAAATTGAACTACCCCCTCCGGGTCGTCTATGATTCCAAGGAAGAAAAAACATTCGCCCAGGAGGATGTTAAAGACGTCCAGATAAAGACGTTTTCAATCGTGGGCAGCCAGTACCGGGAATATGGATGGCAGATTGTCGCTTTCGCGGGCTTCACCCCATTTCCTTACAAGGTGATTACGATTACGTCGGGAATTTTCGAAATCAATTTTCTTGTTTTCATTATTGCATCTGTATTGAGTCGGTCGGCGCGGTTTTATATGGTGGCCGGGCTGTTCGGATGGAAGGGTGAAAAAATTCGGCCGTTTATTGAGAAATACTTTAACTGGCTGAGTCTTTTATTTATGGCGCTTCTGATTGGCGGGTTTATAGCGATTAAGCTGATAAAATGATGAACGAATCGCAAAAACAGATTCTGTTGCGAGTGGCCAAACAAACAATTGAAGCGGCGGTCAACCGCAAAGAACATCCGCGGGTTGAAAAGACGGACGAGCCGGAGTTGCTGGCCGAGTGCGGTTGTTTTGTGACGCTCAAAAACGGCGAGGATTTGCGCGGCTGCATCGGTAATTTCACCGCGGATAAGCCGCTGATTGAAATGGTACGGGAAATGGCGGTTGCCTCAGCCCGGCGCGACCCGAGGTTTACGCACAATCCCATCCGCCCGGCGGAACTGCCGAAGCTGGAGATAGAGATTTCCGTCTTATCGCCGATGGAAAAAACGAGCGACCCGCTGAGTCTGGAGCTGGGCAGGCACGGTATCTTTATCACAGACGGGTATCGCAACGGCTGTTTTCTGCCGCAGGTGGCGACCGAAACCGGCTGGACGAAAGAAGAATTTCTCAACTATTGCTGTACGCACAAGGCGGGCCTGCCGGAGTATGCGTGGGAAAACCCGGACGTGGAGGTGTATCTATTTACTGCGGAGGTTTTTGGGGTGGGGTGGAACGAAATAAAATAACTGAAAAATGCGGATTATTTAACCTGCTTTTTATTTTTGCGGCTTGTCAAATCAGGATGATTTAGTCTATAATACGCTTATGGTTGCACTGGATACAATATCGGATTTCGGCAGACGGATAGGGCGTTATTTTAATGCCAGACAGGTTATTTTGTTTGGCTCTTATGCCGAGGGGTACGCGACGGAGGACTCCGATGTGGATTTGCTTGTGATCGCGGAATTTCAGGGGCGAAGCTGTGATCAATCCGTAGCCGTTCGAATGCAATTTCATCCGTCATTCCCAATGGATTTGCTGGTGCGCACGCCGGAAATGATCCAAAAGCGGTTATCTATGCAGGACCCTTTCATCGGCCAGATACTCAACGAAGGGAAAGTTCTCTATGAAACCCGTAACGGCTGAGTGGATTGCAAAAGCCGAAGCAGATTACGCCACCATGCTTCGGGAATCCCGCGTGCAGGATAACCCCAACTGGGACGATGTTTGTTTTCATGCTCAGCAGTGCGCCGAAAAATATCTTAAAGCCCGGCTATGTGAGGCCGGGATTCATTTCGGAAAAGTCCATGACCTGGTGTATTTGCTGGATGCCGCTATTTCCGCCGAGCCCCAATGGAAAGAGTTTCAGCGATATCTGGCATACCTGTCCGATTTTGCCGTAGCGTGCCGCTACCCCGGAGACTCTGCTGACCGCGATATGGCATTTCAGGCAATCGAATACTGTGGTTTATTTCGTAAAATTGCCCGGGAAAGTCTTGGGTTGCCGAATTAAAAAATACGGGAAGAGCCGGGGGATGGTATTTATTCACCGCCGAGGTCTTTGGGGTGCATTGGAATAACATCAAATAAAAGACATCCTTCTTCGCTAAAGCTATGGATGACAGGAAAGGAAAAAGTAAAAAATGAGAATCGCAACTTGTGTTTTCTTCTTATCGTTTTTGATTTGTTGTTCCAGTTGTGTTGGGCCCACCGCTGCTAAACCAAATCAAGACGCTGAAACAGCGAAATGGGATTATGAGCGTATCAGCGGGTATCTGGCGAATGTGCCGGGGATTCGCGGGATGAAGCCCTGGGATAACCCGCACGGACAGGGAATCTGCATTGAAACGCAGCATT
>CAZWMN010000052.1:0-12571 GCA_964635075.1 uncultured Pirellulales bacterium
TATCGCGGGCCATAGTCGCGAATCCAGACGGAGTCTGTTGTGGCGACAATAAACGCAACGTTACTCATATTAGCGCCGGCATTCGTCAGTGTGGTAGTAACACTTGTTCGCTCGGAGGTTGTGTCAACAACTACATATACCTTTGCGCTCGTATCAGATTCAGACACCTCTTTAACAAAACTTGTCAGCAGGGTTGTATAGCCTTCCCAGGCCACTATCACACCGTCAAGCTGTTCATATTCGGCGGGAGTCCAAACCTCCCCTGGCGGTGCGGCCAGCGGCGCCACTTCCATCGGGGCTTCAAGGGCCTCGATTTCCGGATGCTCCTGCAGCCATTGCTTTTCCTCCGGCGTCAGATATCGTGGTAGCCCATCGGGATACTTTGCCTTAATTGCTTCGAGCACCTCAGGCGGTATCGTAGTTGCATAGACCTGGGCAGTCGCCGCAAAGGCCAGAACGGCACATAAGGTTAATACGGAGACCTTTGTTTTGAGAGTTGCTGACGATGAGTTCATTATTCGTACCCTCCTGAATCTAAAGATTTTAAAATCATTTTTCGGATCTGTACATAATACATACAGACCCCCTCTTCACATCCTTGTGTTGGACGTACAAGAGAGAAAAATGGTTACAAACGAAGTCTACGCCTTTATGGATTAAAGGCATTAGAAATGCGAGACCTTGACCCTGCCTCTTTCTTCTGTTTCTTCATCATCCTCTCACCTTCCGTGAATCTCACTGTCTATCAAGCAGATTTGCCTATTATACCTATTTTTTCACAAAAGTCAATAATCGGAGCAGTTTTATTCACGTATTACCTGCTCCATATCTTGACAAAATAGTCATAACCTATTGTAAAATAATAAGTTGTGATGATTCCAAGAGAAACTGTTCCATGTAAACCCCAGGCAAATATTTAATCCATATAAATCGGTGAGGATTTTGATTCAGAACTGCAAGATACAAGATATTAGCCAGCATTTCTCACCGCCCTAATTGAAAAAGACTGTCCGTTCTGGTATAAGTTGTGTATCAAGCAAAACTTATATTAGAGACACGGAGCAGTCTTATGGAAGCGTAGTGTAACGAAGGGCTTTTTGTTTTTTTTCGGGCGGCTTTCCCCCTTCGGTCGGGACAAGGGCGCCGCCGCGCTTCTGTTGGTAATATTACTTTAATCCTGCGGCTTTGCGAAGGGCCTTGGTCATATCGAGTTTTTCCCACGTGAAATTTGGATGGCTGCGTCCGAAATGGCCGTTGCGTGCGGTTTCCTGGAAAATAGGTCGTCTGAGCTTCAGATACTGAATCATTCCCTTGGGCGTGAGTGGAAACAATTTCTTAATGATATTCTCAATTTTGTGTTCGTCGATTTTCGCTGTGCCTTCGGTGTCAACCATTACGCTGATAGGGTTGGCTACGCCGATGGCGTAGCTGAGCTGTATTTCGCAGGCGTCGGCCAGGCCGGCAGCCACGATATTCTTGGCGATATAACGGGCCATATAGCTGGCGGTGCGGTCAACCTTGGTTGGGTCTTTGCCGCTGAAGGACCCGCCGCCGTGACTGCCGCGTCCGCCGTAGGTATCGACGATAATTTTGCGTCCCGTCAGGCCGCAGTCGCCCTTGGGGCCGCCGACCTCGAACCTGCCGGTGGGGTTAATATGGAAGATGATTTTCTTATCCACAAGTTTTTTCGGAAGGACGGGCATAATGACCTTCTCAATGATTTCCCTTCTTGCTTTGTCGGACATCCTGTCGGTTCTCTTGTCAACGGCGGTGGCGTCGTGCTGCGTACTGCAGACGACGGTATGAATGCGTTTGGGTTTGCCGTTGTCGCCGTATTCGACGGTGACCTGGCTTTTGCCATCCGGACGGAGCCATTTGATTTTGCCGGATTGACGCACTTTGGCCAGCCGGTCGGTAATTTCGTGAGCCAGGTAAATCGGCAGGGGCAGATAAGCGGGGGTTTCTTTGCAGGCGAAGCCGAACATTAAACCCTGGTCGCCGGCGCCGCCGGTATCGACGCCCATCGCAATATCGGGGCTTTGTTGTTTGAGCGTTACAAGGACCGCGCAGTTGTCGGCGTCAAAGCCGATATTGGGGTCGGTGTAGCCTATTTGTCTGATGGTTTCGCGTGCAACTTCCGGGACATCGACGACGGCCCTGGAGGTTATCTCGCCCGAGATAACGACCATTCCTGTGGAAACAAGGGTTTCACAGGCGACCCGGCTGAATGGGTCCTGTGCGAGCATTGCGTCCAGAATCGCGTCTGAAATCTGGTCGGCTATCTTATCCGGATGGCCCATCGTTACGGATTCGCTGGTAAATAAATGGCCGCGTCCCTGAAATCGCGTTCTTGCTATCTTGGTTGTCATATAAATCGTTTCCTTTCCACTGTTTGCAGTTCTTGCGTTAAAAATTATTATTATACTTGCTTTTGGGGAGGGGGTCAACCGCAAAAAAGAAGCCGGGAATCAGGATGGGTAATAATAGATAAAAAAAACGAAATTGACAAGATTACATTGAACAGGTATAGTAAAACCCCCGTGTGGAGGGGGAAAAGGCTGGCAAAAGCAAGCGCCGGTGGGAATTTTTTTGTGTTCTTACCCAAAGCAGGATGGAAAAATTTGTATGCCGATTCTTGTACAGAAATTTGGCGGTACGTCGGTAGCCGACGCGGAAAAGATTCGCCGGGCCGCTGGACGCGCTATTGAAGCCAAAAAACGGGGCAATCAGGTTGTGGTTGTCGCCTCGGCCCGCGGTCAACAGACGGACGAACTGATTGCCGACGCAAAAGAAATGCACCCCAATCCGCCCAAACGGGAGATGGATATGCTGCTGAGCACCGGCGAACAGCAGACCGTGTCGCTGCTGGCGATGGCGATTGACGCGATGGGACACAAGGCCATCAGCTTTACCGGCGCCCAGGTCAAGATGATAACCGACGATTCCTATACCAAGGCCCGGATTCAGAGCATCGGGGCCGACATCATTCGCGACAAGCTTGACGAAGGATATATTGTGATTGTCGCCGGCTTCCAGGGAACGGACGCCAACGGCAATATCACGACGCTCGGACGGGGCGGTTCGGATACCAGCGCAGTAGCTCTGGCCGCGGCGCTGGGGGCGGATTTCTGCGAGATATACACAGATGTCGATGGCATTTATACCGCCGACCCGCGGCTGTACAAAAAGGCCGTCAAAATGAAACGAATCAGTTATGATGAGATTCTGGAACTGTCCAGCCTTGGAGCCGGCGTGATGCACAGCCGCTCCATCGAGTTCGGCAAAAAATACAACGTGACCATTCACGTTCGCAACAGTATGAACGATAACGAAGGAACATATATTACTCATGAGGTGCCTCAAATGGAAGGTATTCTGGTATCCGGCGCAACGATACAAAAAGATTTGGCCAAGATTACGCTGATCGGCGTGGACAACGAGCCCGGCAACGCCGCCCGGATTTTCGAACAGTTGGCCGCGGCCAAGGTGGTCGTCAACGACATCATTCAGACGGAAATCAGCACCGAAAAAGCCAACGTTTCATTCACTGTCGGCAAATCTGATTTGCTTGCAGCCGAAGAGACAATTGACAAGATTCGCAAGAAAGTTCACTGCGATTCGGTGTTTGTGCGTGAGAACATCGCGGAGGTGTCGGTGGTCGGCGTAGGAATGCGGTCGCATTACGGTGTGGCCAATAGGATGTTCAAGGCGCTGGCGGACCTGAAGATTAATATCGAGGCCATCACCACAAGCGAAATCCGCATCAGTTGCCTGGTTGGTATCAAAGACGCGAACAAGGCGTATGAAGCGGTCTGCGACGCCTTTGAACTGGACAAGGTTGTGAGCAAAAGAAAACAGCCGAAATAAGGCGGTGCGAAAAAAGCGGCCCGGATATAAGAAACCGGGACAGGTCGGCGGGTTGACTGGATATGAGCAAAAGCCGCAGACGCTATGCGATGAGTCAAAAAAAGAAGAATATCCTGTTGCTGATGTTCTTCTTTTTTGTTGTGCCGACGCTGATTGTGATAGACCGGTGGGGGGGCGTATCGCTTCGAGACACAGTCAGACGGAATCTATATGCCGGTCAGGACTGGAAGAAATACCATAAGAGGTCATTCAGGGTTGAAAAGGTCATTGACGGCGATACGATTGATTTGGCGATCCCTGACGCAAACTATTTAACAACGCGAGTTCGTTTGTTGGGGGTGGATACGCCGGAGACCAAAAACCCCAAGACCGGCGTGATGTATTTTGGGCCGGAAGCCTCAGCATTTACCAAAAAACTATGCGAAAATCAGCAGGTGACAGTTTTGCTGGATACGGTTGCCGACCAGCGGGATAAATATGGGCGGCTGCTGGCGTATATTCGTCTGCCGGATGGAAGCATTTTGAATGAAAGACTGGTTGTTGAAGGTTATGGTTATGCGGATTCGCGTTTCGAGCACAGTTTTTACGACAAATATGCCCAATTGCAGGAACAAGCGATGCGGGGGGAAAAAGGATTGTGGGAAAAGGTGAACCGTTCGCAATTTCCCGAATGGTTGCGGCGTCGCCGTCCGGATTTGCTGCGGACGCCAAAACTGTGACGGATATCGTTTTTTTCGTAAAAAACAGACAAAGTACAAAATCCTGAAATCGGTGATTGACGGGCATGAAAGAATCTCCTATACTATCCGGGCAGTGGTTTTGGAAAGCGCAAACGAAAAATCGCTGCGAGGGATTGAATAGTGAAAGTTGTGGTTGTCATACCCGCCCGCTATGGCGCCAGCCGATTTGAGGGGAAAGTTCTCGCCCGAAAAAGCGGAAAATTTCTCGTCCAGCACACCTACGAAAGGGCATTGCTTGCCAAAGGAGTCAGCCGGGTTCTGATTGCCGCCGATGATGAACGGGTGGTGCAGGCGTGTAAATCTTTCGGTGCTGCGTGCGTGATGACCTCAGTTGCTCACCAGAGCGGAACCGACCGCATTGCCGAGGCGGTGAAAGGCATTCCAGCGGATATTATTGTCAATTTGCAGGCCGATGAGCCGGAAATCGACCCGGCCAACATCGAAAGAGTTGCCGCTCTTCTGGTTCAAAACGCCGGTGCGGATATGGCGACGCTGATTGCTCCGTTTGAAACCCCTGAACAAATTGCCAACCCCAACATCGTCAAGTGCGTCATCGACCGCCGCGGCAGGGCGCTGTATTTTTCCCGCAGCCCAATTCCATACAACCGCCAGGCAGGGGGGATTGGCTTGACCAATGGTTATTGGCGTCATCTGGGAATCTATGCCTATCGCAGGGATTTTTTAATGAAACTTACGCAGTTGCCTCCCGGTTTTCTTGAAACAATGGAAAAATTGGAGCAGCTTCGTGCATTGGAGAATGGCTTTACCATTCTGACTGCCAAAGTGGAGCGCGTCTGGGACGGCGTCGATACGCCCGAACAATACGAGGCGTTTGTAAAACGTTATAATGCGTTAAAAAAGAAATAAATTTTTATTTTATAAGTGATGAATTATGACCGACAGTAAAGAATTGTTTGCCAAAGCCAGCGGCGCTTCGACGGATAACGAATACTTTTTGCCTTTGCCCAAAGGCTATCAAAAAGGCAAGACCAAGTATGTCATCGTGACAGGGACGGTGATGAGTGGGCTGGGTAAGGGGATTTTTTCGTCCTGCTTAGCCAAACTGCTGCAGGACAAGGGGCTTAAAGTTACCCCTATCAAGATGGAGGGGTATCTTAATATTGACTCTGGTACACTCAATCCGTTCCGCCACGGAGAAGTATTTGTACTCGACGACGGGATGGAATGCGATATGGATTTAGGTACTTATGAGCGGATGCTCGACCAGAACCTGTCGCGGGCCAATTTCACCACCAGCGGACAGATTTACCAGTCCGTGCTGGACAAGGAACGTCGCGGCGATTACCTCGGGCGCGATGTGCAGATGATTCCGCACGTCACCGGCGAAGTGAAGATGAAACTGCGGACGCTGGCGATGCAAAGCAATGCCGATGTAGTCTTTGTTGAAATCGGCGGCACGGTCGGCGACCTCGAAAACGCTTTCTATATTGAGGCGATGCGCGAGCTGGCTTATGAGGAAGGTCCCCATAGCTGCTGTTTTGTCGCCCTGACATATATTCTTGAGCCTGCCGCGCTGGGCGAACAGAAGTCCAAGGCCGCTCAGCTTGGCATCAAGCAGTTGATGCAGATGGGTATTCAGCCGGACATTATCGCCTGTCGTGCGGAAAACCCCGTTACCGTCCAGGCCCGCCAGAAAATGAGCGTCTTCGGCAATATTCCTTTTGGGCGGGTTTTCAGTATGCACGACTCGGCCAGCGTTTATTCCATCCCGACGATGCTGCGGGACTGCGGGCTGGATTTTGAAGTGATTCGAATGCTGCGGATTGAAGACCGTATCAGCTTACGCAAAGAACGTCACGAATGGGAACGCTGGGTCGATTTTATTGACAAAATCGGAAACGAAGGTCGCGAAGTTAACGTCGCCATTACCGGCAAATATACCTCTGTGCGCGACAGCTATGCATCGATTTTGCACGCTCTTGAGCATGCCGGTATTCATTTGGGCTGCAAAATCCATATCAAATGGATTGATACGTCCGACGTGACGGAGTCCACCGCCGCCGAGGTTTTGAAGGATGTGGATGGAATCATTGTCCCCGGCGGTTTTGGCACCCGCGGAATAGAGGGCAAAATCGCCTGCGTTCGATATGCCCGGATAAACGGCCTGCCATATCTGGGTCTATGTCTGGGTTTTCAGGCGGCGGTGATTGAATTTGCCCGCAATGTCTGCGGATTGAATGGAGCCAACAGTACCGAAATCGATCAGAATTGTGCCAACCCTGTAATTGATATTCTTCCGGAGCAAAAGAAAATCGAAGGACTGGGCGGCAATATGCGTCTGGGCGGACGGGACGTGGAATTAAAGAAAGACACAATAGCGTGGGAATTGTTCGGTCGTGCGGAGTCTGTACGAATGCGGTTTCGTCATCGTTATGAAGTGGATCCGAGATACATTCCGACGCTCGAAAAAGGCGGGCTTGTTTTTTCCGGCAAGGCCCCCAATCAGCCGATTATGCAAATACTGGAACTGCCCGGACATCCTTATTTTATCGGCACGCAGTCGCATCCGGAGCTGACCAGCCGGCCTTTGCGTCCGCATCCGATGTTTGTGGGGCTGGTTGCCGCGGCCCGAAATCACAAATGCGCAAATGAATCTCTTCCATCGCCGGTCGAGACGGTTCAGAATCTGCATAATGAGTTGAGATCCCTGCATTCCGGACACGAAAAAGCGGGTTGAAAATCTACTCTGCAGCGGCACTGAATATGTGCTGGTGCGGCGAGTTGGCGACGGCCCCTGACCGCAGGCGTATGAAATCCTGCGGCAATCCGATATCGCGGGTCAAATCGACTCCGGCAGCAACTGGGTGTTGTGGAAAATGAAACGGTGACTATGTCGGTTTTTTCTCGAAGATGGGGAATCGGCACAGGCCTGCCTTTTGCAAGAGGAATTTTCCCATCACCGCCAGCGTCAAGAGGCCATATTCGAGGCTTCTGCGAAAGTTAATGCTCGACGCCTCGGCGAAATACCGCGTCGGGATGGGAATATCGCCGATACGAAAGCCGTGATAGACTGCCTGAGCCAGAAATTCCGTATCAAACACAAAATCGTTGGAATTGTTCCGGTACGCGAGGGTCTCCAGGACTTTGTGATGATAGACGCGAAAGCCGGTATGAAAATCACCCACATTTTGCCCCAGCACGACGTTTTCCACCATCGTCAAAAAGCGGTTGGAGATATATTTGTAAATGGGCATCCCGTTTTCGAGCGTTTCCCTGCGGGTGCGGATACGCGAGCCTAATACGACGTCACAAATGCCCGTCTGAATAAACCCAACAGCGAAAGGAATGACCCGCGGGTCGTATTGATAATCCGGATGCAGCATCACGATGATGTCGGCGCCGCGGCGCAGGGCTTCGTCATAACAGGTTTTCTGGTTGCCGCCGTAGCCGAGGTTTTTTTCGTGCTGCAGTACGGTAATCCCAAGGTTTTTTGCGATTTCCACAGTGCGGTCTTTGCTTTCGTCGTCGGTCAAAATCACCTCGTCCACGCTTCCGGGCGGGATATCCCGAAAGGTTTTTTCGAGTGTACTTTCGACATTATACGCGGGCATGACCACAATGACTTTCATAGATGTTCCTCAGTTATTTGTCTCTGTGGGAAGTTCATGAATTTTCTTGCATCGGGGACACATCACTTTATCCGTTCGCAGATTGGGCGGCAGTTTCAGTTTGATGCCGCACGGGCAGGCGATAAATGTGAATCCTTGTGTTTGGCGGATGAAATCGCCGATGCGGATATGCTGCTGTGCCTTCGTCTCAGCCTGTGGAACAGATGGAGTGGAGGTTTGTGCAGCGGAATAAGGCGGAACGCTTTCGGTCTCCCGCAGGGCTGAAGCCGGCATGACACCGGCTCGTCCGGTGACGTTTTGATAAGCCCTGTCGTAATCCTGATATGCCGTTCCGTACGCCATTTTTCGCAGGATATCAATGCGTTCCTGCATCGGCGGATGTGTGCTGAATAAGTTTGCCTCCTCGCCGTGGAACGGGTTTGCGATGTACATTGGCGCCGTGACTTTATTGGCTGCGGCCACCGGAATTTGGGTTCCGGCGATTTTTTCCAGCGCGTTGGCCAGGCCTTCGGGATACCGCGTCAACCGGACCGCTCCAGCGTCGGCGAGGTACTCGCGTTTTCGCGACAGGGCGAAATACAGGATTTGCACCATCAGCGGCGCGAGGATCGCCGCCAGCAATGCAATCAGGATAATGATTCCCTGTCCCCCTCCGCCTCGTCCGGAATAGCGGCGGCGGGAACCGTAGAGTGAGCCGCGCAGGAAGACATTCGACAACAGGGCCACTGCGCCCAGCATAATGCCGGCCAGCGTGACAAATAGAATATCCCGATGGACGACGTGGCTGACTTCGTGCGCAATGACCCCCTGCAATTCGTCCCGGTTGAGTTTGGCCAGAAGTCCCTCTGTCACCGCGACCGCGGCGTGCTGGGGACTGCGTCCCGTGGCAAAAGCGTTGGGCGACGGGTCGGGGATGATGTAAATTTTCGGCATCGCCGGAAGCGCCGCGGCAATTTTCATCTCTTCCACGATATTAAACAACATCGGATGCACTTCCGACGTCACCTCCACCGCGCCGCTGGAGGCCAGTAGAATCTGGTCGCCGGAAGAAAAACTAATTAACGTCAGTACCAGCCATACGCTTGCGGCGATGAGCAGACCCGTGCCTGCGCCCTGGGGCCCTATCCAGGCGTACCCTATCACGGCCCCCAGCGCAAGAAGCACCGCTGCCATCGACATCAACAGAACGATGGAATTGCGTTTATTGATTCGTATCTGTTCCCACATCGCGTTAAAAATCTGAAATTCGAAACTAAATAAAGGGGAAATTAAAATTTTACCTGCGGCACGGCGCGTTCGGCTTCGCTCTGAACCTCAAAATAATCCCGTTTTGTGAAACTGAACATTCCCGCGACGATATTGCTGGGGAACATCTGGAGCCGATTGTTGTAGCCCAGTACCGAGTCGTTATACGCCTGCCTGGCAAAAGCGATTTTGTTTTCCGTACTGGTGAGCGTTTCCTGCAGCGACAGGAAGTTCTGATTGGCCTTGAGGTCGGGATAATTTTCCACGACCAGCATAAATTTGCTCAGGGCCTCGGTCAGCGCCCCTTCGGCTTTGGCCGCCTCGGCGACGTTTTTGGCTCCCATCGCCTGACTGCGGGCCTGCGTAATCGCCTCAAAGGTCTGCCGTTCGTGCCGCATATAGCCTTTGGCCGTTTCAACGAGGTTGGGAATCAGGTCGTGCCGGCGTTTGAGCTGGACGTCGATCTGCGACCATGCGTTGTCCACCTGGTTGCGTCCGGCCACCAGCGCGTTATATATCCCGATAACCGCCAAGACCAGGACAACCCCCGCTCCCAGAAGAATCAGAAACCCAATCATCAAAAATCCAAGACCTGCCATCGTTTTACTCCTTTCTACTGTTCCCCCGATTTTTAATCTGTATCTCCAAATATGTCCTTCAGAATCCGTATCACTTTTCCATTCTGGTTCAGTGTTTCCAGTTCCAGCACCTGTTTCAGCTCCCCCCGGTCGAACCAGAGTCCATGCCCCAGGGGGCAGCGATCCAGCAAAACCGCCTTGTCCGGCGGGCCGGCAAAGACTTTTTCCATTATCTTTCGGCAGATGGGACAACGGCGTTTTGTTTCTGTGCTTCGCGGGGCGACAACAAAGGAGACCAGCAAATGCCGGCTTTGTGCCTCATCAGCCAGGAGATTTTCCAGTTCACCGGCGTCCAGCCAGATATCGCCGCAGCCGCTGCAGAAGTCGATTTCGACGTGCTCCAGCTCGGCTGTAATCATCGGATTTTTACAATTGGCACAATCCATCGTTTCTGTCTCCGTTGGACACCCAGCAGACAATATCGTAGTCCCGGCAGATGGAATTGTCAAGTGTTCCGCTTTGTTAGAACGGCGAACCTTTACGTCGTTGCAGGGAGGCAATAAATAGCTTATTGTAAAAGAAATGGTCTATTGCGGACTTTACAATTTCGACCAATTTTGTACAATACCAGTCCCGGCTTCTAAAAACGGGACTTTTTCTGTTATAACTGATGCAAAACAAGCGCAGGGATAAAGATGGCACAGGAACTACCGAAGATTTACGACCCGCAAAGTACGCAGCGGCAGGCCGAGCAGCTTTGGCAAAAAGGGCGATATTTTCACGCCGACGCCGACAAAGTCGGCCCGAAGGGCGCCTATACGATAGTCATTCCACCGCCCAATGTGACAGCGGCGCTGCACCTCGGACATGCCCTAAACAATACCTTGCAGGATATTCTTGTGCGGTTTCACCGGATGCTGGGTTATACCACGATGTGGATGCCCGGCACCGACCACGCCGGCATCGCCACGCAGACGGTTGTGGAAAAACGCCTGCTTTCGGAAATGGGCAAACACCGGACGGACTTTAAGCGGGAGGAATTTGTCGCCCACGTCCAATCTTGGAAGGATGAGTACGAGGCCCGGATTCTCGAACAGCTTAAAAGTATGGGCTGCTCCTGCGACTGGGACAGAACCCGCTTTACGATGGATGAGGTTTGTGCGCGGGCGGTGCGGGCGGCGTTCTTTAAGCTCTTTGCCGACGGGCTGATTTACCGGGGCAAACGGTTAGTCAACTGGGACCCGGCGACACAAACCGTGCTGGCCGATGACGAGGTGGAACATCAAACCATTAAAGGTTTTTTCTGGTATTTGAAATATCCGCTGGTTGAGCCGGTGGTAATTGACGGGCAGAAAATCGAACATATCACCGTCGCCACGACACGACCTGAAACGATGCTCGGCGATACGGCCGTGGCGATGAATCCCATCGACCCGCGGGCTAAAGTCTTGGTTGGCAAAAAAGTGCGGCTGCCCATCGTCGGCAGAATCATCCCGATTATCGCCGATGAACACGTGGTCTTGCCCGACCCGGAAAGCAGCGACGAGAAGGCGAAATTCTCCACAGGATTTTTGAAGGTGACACCCGCCCACGACCCGGACGACTGGCAAATCGGCCAGAGGCACGAATTGCCGGTAATCAATGTGATGGCTCCGGATGGTTCCATCAGCGATAAATATGGCTGGACAGATTGGGACACGGTTAAGAATCCGGATGTTGAGAATCTGATAGGTATGGACCGCTTCGAGGCACGCGAGGCGGTGGTGGAGTGGTTTCGAGAGGAAAAACTGCTGGCCGAGATTCGGGATTATTCACACGAGGTCGGCCACAGCTACCGCAGCCACGTTCCGATTGAGCCGTACCTGTCCGACCAGTGGTATATCGCGGTCAAAAAGCCGATTGAGGCTCTGGCGAAAAAATTCGGTTCGGAAATCCTGCCCGGTACGGACGTGCCGGCCAATTCACTGGCGGGGTTGGCGTTGAAGCCTCTGTTGAAGGGCCGGCTGAAATTTTATCCGGAACGCTACAGCAAAAATTATCAGGTCTGGCTGGAGAACCTGCGCGACTGGCCCATCAGCCGACAACTCTGGTGGGGTCATCGCATTCCGGTCTGGACATTGGTATTCTTGAATGCGCATTATAGAACAGATAACACTACAGATGATTCACATAAACAGAATTGTGAGAACGATCTCAAACAATTCTTAAAGCATTGTGGCGTTGAAAATGATACTTATTTTTACAGGTCAGAGTGCTTGGTCGATGGACATTATCCTGTTTATATTTGTGGTAAATCTGAAAAAGCTGATTTAGCGATAGGCTTACTTGCGAGTATAGCCAAACAGCATAGAACTAATAGCCAGCAAAGGATGCAATCACTTAAAGTATTTATCGAAGATAATAACAGATTCAAGAGTACTTTTGGGCAAGAAGCATTTAATTATGCTAACAACTTTGCTTCAAATATAATTTCTCTTATACAGGACGAAGATGTTCTGGATACATGGTTTTCGTCGGCGTTGTGGCCGTTCAGCACGATGGGCTGGCCGGA
>CAZWMN010000053.1:0-12304 GCA_964635075.1 uncultured Pirellulales bacterium
TCTTTCGGGATGTCCAGGAGACCCCTCAAATAAGCCTCTTGACATTCTTGACAAAAGAGGGGCTGGGAGATACAAAGACCATAAATCTCGAAAAAGGAACTTTCTTTTGACAGATACCTCAAAACAGGCAAATTCATTACAGCTTCAGGCAGAATACCGCTCCGACGGTTCGACGATACTCCACCTTCCCGAAAAACTGGATGTTTCCAGTACAGGTATCTATTGGCGGCAATTGGAGAAAAAAGAAATCCGGTTTTCCGGCACCTCTCTCATTCTGGATGCCTCAAATGTTCATTTCTGCGACGGGTCGGGGATTGCCCTGTTGTTTGCCCTTGAAAACCTCGGCCGGCAAAAAAAGATGCAGACCGAGATTCAAAACCTGTCGGCGGATTTTCAGTCGCTTCTGCAGCGGTTTGACCGGGAGAAACTGGCTGAAACGCTCGTGGCGCCACAAAAGAAATCGCCGGCTCTTGAGGAAATCGGAAAAACAGCGGTACATTTACTCGAAGACGTCAGACAACAGATTACATTTCTGGGGCATTGGCTCTGTGCGACAGGCTGGACGATTTGTCATCCGCATCGAATCCGCTGGCGGGATTTTTTTAAGCTGGTAGAATTAGTCGGCGTCAATGCCGTGGGGATTACAGTACTGCTGGGGCTGCTTTTTGGCCTGATTATGGCCTTCAGCTCCGCGATGCCTTTGCGACAGTTCGGCGTGGAAGTGTATGTATCCGATTTAGTGGCGATTGCGCTGGTGCGGGTATTGGGACCGTTTATCACCGCGGTCATTCTGGCCGGTCGAACCGGCTCGGCCTTTGCCGCAGAACTGGGGACAATGAAAATCAACAATGAATTGGATGCGCTGGAAGTAATGAGTCTGGAGCCGATGCGATTTCTGGTTGTGCCGCGGGTGGCCAGCACGATTTTGATGGCTCCATTGCTGACGGTATTGACCAATTTTGCGGGACTGGTGGGCTCCGCGATTGTCATTATGTCGCTGGGTTATAGCTTTGCTACGTATTATGACCATGTACAATATATTCTCGACGGCACGGATGTTGTGGTGGGACTCGTAAAAGCGATTGTTTTTGGCGGATTGGTTGGAGGTGTTGGCTGTCTGCGGGGCCTCCAGACCGAATACGGCGCCGGCGCCGTGGGCATTTCCACCACCCGTGCCGTAGTCAGCGGCATTGTATGGATTGTTATAGCCGAGGGAACTTTCTCGATATTGTTATATGTTCTGGACATATAAAAATGAACAGCCGCCAACCCATAATTGAAGTGAAAAGTCTTTCCGTCGGTTATGACGGTGCGGTTATTCTGCGCGATGTAAACTTTTCCGTTCTGCCGGGGACGATTACGGTGATTCTCGGCGGTTCAGGCTGTGGTAAGACCACCCTTTTGCGAAGTCTTATTGGCTTGGCTGAACCGATTGCCGGGCAGGTTTTTCTGTATGGGCAGGATTTTTTCGCCGTTGACAATAAAGAACGGGAAAAACTCCTGTCGCGAATCGGCGTGGCGTTTCAGAACGGGGCGCTATTCGGCTCCATCAGCGTGCTGGAAAACGTGATGCTGCCCCTGGAAGAGCTGACCACTCTGCCGCGCCAGGCCTGCGAAATGATCGCGGCGATGAAGCTGCAGCTGGTGGGACTTTCGGGTTCTGAATATCACAGTCCCGCCCAGCTTTCCGGCGGGATGCAGAAACGCGCGGCGCTGGCGCGGGCGATGGTGATGGACCCGCAGATTCTGTTTCTCGATGAACCCTCGGCGGGCCTGGACCCGGTCACTGCGGTGCAACTGGACGACCTGATTCTGCAACTGGCCAAAACACTGCGGCTGACTTTTGTCATCATCACGCACGAATTGCAGAGTATCCATGCGCTTGCGGATAACGCGATTATGCTGGACAAAACCGCCGCCGGCATTATCGCTCAGGGAAAACCGGACGAATTGAAACGCCGGACAGATATCCCTGCGGTCTGGCGTTTTTTCAACCGTTCCGCGCCGCCTACAAATGAAAAAAAAGAAGAAAACACGGATTAAACTATGAAATCCAACGCACATTACTTTCGAATCGGGCTGTTTGTAGTGATTGTCCTGGCTCTGCTGGCAACAGGACTGATTTTAATCAGCGCCGACGTTTTCGGCGGAGACCGGTTCCTTGTGGAAACGTATATTGACGAATCGGTACAGGGACTTGGCATCGGCACGGCCCTGCTGCATCGCGGCGTCGCCATCGGGCGAATTGAGCAGATTACGTTCGTGCCGCAACAGTATCCGCTGGACACGAAAAGCCCGGAATATGCCAAATTCAGCCGATACGTGCTGATGACTATGTCGGTCGATAAAAAACATTTCTCCGATATGGGAACCCAGCCTTCTCAAATCGAAGCGATGATTCGTCAGCAGGTCAACAACGGCCTGCGTCTGAAATTGTCCTATCAGGGCATTACCGGCATCGCCTATATAGAGGCCGACTATCTGGACCCGGTGCGGAATCCTCCGCTTGCCGTGCCGTGGAAGCCTAAAAACATTTATATCCCCTCGGCCAAAAGCATGATTACCAACTTTACGCGGGCGGTCGATACGGTCTTTCAGCGGCTGGAAAAAATTGATTTTCCAGCGATTTTTGCGCAGTTCGAAACGACGTTAAAGAGTATTCAGACCGCCGTGGAAGAGGCCAAAGTGACCGAGCTTCGCCAATCCGCGACGGATATGATGGACCAGTTTCGGCAGACCCTGCGCGAAGCCGAAACGTTGCTGAAATCATCCGACCCGAACGCGCCTGCGGCCAATATCGCCGATACAGCGGCACAATTGGACCGCAATCTGCGACAAATTGAAAATCTCATCTCAACGCATCAGGACGACATTGACAAAATCCTGGCCGATTTCAAAACGATATCCAGCAATCTCAAACAATTATCCGAACAACTCAAGGCGGACCCGGCTCAATTGCTGATATCCGCCCCCCCATCGAAAACGGAGGTGGTTAAATGACGCGATTTATTTGCTTTTTTACCCTGATTCTGTCGGCGGGATTATGGCCGGCCGGTTGTGCATCACGAACCAGCCTGAACAGCCAACAGCAGTCGTTTCTTTTGGAAACGACGCCCGGTACGCAACGTCAGCCCTTACCTATTGCTGGCATACTTAAAATTCGTCATTGCCGGGCGGCGACGCCGTTTGACGGCCAGTATTTTCTGTACCGCACCCAGGCCGGACAATATCAGCAGGATTTCTACAAGCTGTTTTTGACGCCGCCCAACGAACAAATCACCGAGCTGCTTCGCGCCTGGCTGGAACAAAGCGGGGCTTTTCGCGGCGTCTTGCCTGCCTCCAGTACCGCCAGCCCGGATTACGTTCTGGAACCGCTTTTGTCGGCGATATACAGTGACTTTTCCGAACCAACACAGTCGAAAACGGTTCTGAAAATGCACGTCGTCTTTCTGAAGGCGGACAAAAATGAGCAATCCAGCCGTGTCGTAATGGAAAAAACCTACGAAACTATCGAGCCGATGCAAAATAATACCGGTCAGGACATGATCAAAAACTACAACCTCAGCCTCGAAAAAGTCTTTGCCCAATTGCAATCCGATCTCGTTTCCGCCTTACAGTGAGCGGCAAGACAAAAAACGAGCTGACAGTTGAATTCCATCCGTCGGCAAGTATAATGCCTTCGGACGAATATGAAAGCTGGAAAACAAAACAATGTTATCCGCCATATCCCCAATGTCCTGACGGTGACCCGGCTGGCAATGACCGTGGTGTTTTTGGGGATGATTCTCTATGCGCCGACCGCCGGGCGGAAAAAACCAGCCAACATTTTAACAACGGCGTTTGTACTGTTTGTCATCGCCGGACTGACCGACATCGTTGACGGTCATATCGCCCGCACGTACAACGCCACCAGCAAATTCGGGCGAACCGTGGACCCGCTGGCGGATAAAATTCTCGTTTGCGGCGCATTCATTTGTTTTGCCCTGGTCGGACAACCGAGGCTGGCCAGTTTCGGCTTTCCTGAATGGCTCCTCCAGGCGGTTCGCTGGGGCACGGCGGCTATCTTATTGCTGAGGGAAGTCGTCGTACAAACCCTTCGGCACATCGCCGAGGCCCGTGGTGTTAATTTCGGCGCCGTGGTCTGGGGTAAAATCAAGATGTTCCTGCAATCCTTCGGCATCGGCACGGTCTTAATCGGCTGGGCGTTCGTATCCCGCCCCTGGGGAGACTGGTTCACCCTCATCATTTATCTCATCCTGGCGGGCTTTACCATTTATTCCGGCATCGAAGCCCTCAAAAGGCCCATTAAATAATTCATCCGCGTGCGCAAAACGCTGTATCCCAGTCTTTCCAGATAGGCTCTCTGCCGACGGAACGAATCACTTCGGCAATTTGGGCCGGACTGCGGTCGTCGGCGATTTCAAACTGTTTGCCCGTATCGTCATGTCCCGTATAGCCGCCGGGATTGGTTTTGGAACCGGCGCTGATGCGAGTCACACATAAATCCACCAAATGATTCCGCAGTTCGGCCCGCTCCCGCGTGGAAAGCACAATGCCCGCATCGGCAAAACACAACCGCAGCGCCAACATCATCTGTACCAGGTCGGCATCGCCAACCAGATACGGCCACTGGTCTTGCACATTGGTTGCGGGACGTAATCGCGGAAATGAAAAGGATACCGCAGCCCGCCAGTATTTCTTCATCAGATAGGCGGCGTGTTCAGCCAGCGCCAGCGTCTCCAGCCGCCAATCCGCCAGACCCAATAAAACGCCAAGACCAATTCGCCGCATCCCCGCCGCGGCAAAATCATCGGGACACTCCAGCCGCCGGTTATAATCGCGTTTGGGGCCGGACGGATGATACCGGTCATATAATCGCCGGTCGTAGGTCTCCTGATACAGCGCCACGCCATCAATCCCCGCTTCAAAAAGCCGGCGGTATTGCGCTTCTGTCATCGGATAGATTTCCGCAGAGATAGAGCTGAATTTGTCTCGCAATTTACAGGCCAATTCGGCAAGATAGTCAACCGTCACAAAAGAAGCATCTTCGCCGCTGACCAGCAGAATATCCCGAAAGCCCTCCGCTGCAATCACGTCGGCATCGGCCAGGGTCTGCTCAACCGAAAGACGTGTACGCCCAAATTTTGTCGTTCGGTTGTAACCGCAATAGACACAACTGTTGACGCAGACGTTGGACACATACAGCGGCGCATACAACGCTATCGTTTTGCCGAAACGCTGAATAGTCAGGCTTTGCGCCTGCTGTGCCATCGGTTCAAGAAATTCCCGTGCGGCCGGAGAAAGCAGCCGCACCAGTCGCCCAATAGAGTATTTTCCCGGCGGCGATTGCACTTCCTTTAATACATCGTCCGAATGAACCTGCTGCAATTCTTCCATCCATTTGTCGCGATGACCATCAAGATTCATCTCGGTCAGTTGAGTTTTGATGTCTTTAGTCATTGGAAAAAAGCCGGAAGCGTCAGCGCCCGGATTAAAATTCTATTCATTTCGCAAAAATCCTGTCAGCGGACTGGAGGCGTGTGCCTGTTTGCTTTGCGGCGCTATTCCTGCAAGATACGCCGTCCGCCCAGCTTCGGTGGCCAGCTTAAAAGCCGTCGCCATCGCAACCGGGTCCGCCGCTGTGGCTATAGCGGTATTCACCAGAACGGCGTCGGCGCCCATCTCCATCGCCTCGGCGGCATGAGAAGGCGAACCCAATCCCGCATCGACCACCACCGGCACAGTCGCCTGTGAAAGAATGATTTCAATGGCGTCGCGGGTTTTTAAACCCTTGTTGGAACCAATCGGAGCTGCTAAGGGCATTACGGTGGCGCAACCGACATCCTGCAATTTTTTGGCGAGTATCGGGTCGGCATTGATATAAGGCAAAACAACAAAACCGTCTTTGACTAATTCCGCCGCCGCCTTGAGAGTTTCCTCGCCGTCAGGCAGCAGATAATAAGGGTCGGGCGTCACTTCCAGCTTGACCCAGGCGATGCCGGTGGCGGCGCGGGACAGACGCGCCAGCCGTATTGCTTCCGCGGCATCTCTCGCGCCGGAGGTGTTGGGTAAAAGCAGGAATTTCTTCCGGTCTATCGCGCTCAGCAGGCTATCGTCGGGATTGTCAATATCCACCCGCCGAAGAGCCACCGTCACCATCTGCGTACCCGACGCTTCAATCGCCTGCGCCATAATCTGATTGGAGGCATATTTCCCTGTCCCGATAAATAATCTCGAAGCAAACTCTTTACCCGCGATTAACAGTGTATCCATTCTTTCGCCTTTGAATGAAATCGTAAATCGTCAATCGAAAATCTAAAATTATTATCCTCCACCGACGAACCGGACCAGTTCGATGTTTGCATTCTCGTGCAGCGGTGTGGCGTCAAATTCGGCGCGGGGGATAATTTTACCGTTGACCTCGGCTACGACGGTCGCCCGGTCGATATTCAAACAATGCAAAAGCTCAGCCAGTGTCGCCGGAAACGCATCGGCAAATTCACGCTCTTGCCCGTTGATTTTCAGCTTTGCACTCACAGTTTGTTCCCCAATAAAACAGACCTCAAATCATTCAATAGAATTTCAGCAATGGCATTGGCCTGATGATAGGCGGCGACGCCGACCCGCCCCGCCGTCAGAGGCGCACCCGCCGCAGTGCCGGAAACGCCGTCGCCCACCAGCACCAGCCGCGGCGAAAGACGCACTGTACGAATGTCGTTGCTTTTGCCGAAACCGGCCAAACCGCTGACCGTGACGATGATTGTGTTTTTCATCTTCGACAAGACAGTTTCCACAATCATTTGTTTCTGGTCGGCACGGTCAAAACATTCGGCAATGATATGCGCTTCGGCAAAAACACGCGGGATATTGTCCGGCGCAAGACGAACTTTATGGCCGACCAGATTTGCCTCAGGATTGATGCGTCGCAGATTTTCAAGCGAGACATCCACTTTATGACGGCCAATCTGGTCGTAAAAGTAATTCTGCCGGTTGAGATTGCTTTCCTCGATCACGTCATAATCGGCCAGAATCAGTTTGCCGACCTTCAGACGCGTCAGCGCAACGGCCACATTGGACCCAAGCCCGCCTAAGCCGGCAATCCCCACCACCGCATTTTTCAACTCAAAAAATGTATGCGGACTCATAGTTAGTACCTATTGCGGATATAGGTCTTTGTCATTCCCGCGAAAGCGGGAATCCAGTTTTTCGCATTGAACACTCGTTTTCACAGAGTTGGCACTTTCATTTTTTTTCTCTGCCCAATGGGCCTTCCCTACTTTTTCCCTTGACCTTTCTTGTCCGCCATTTTATCCTTCGTAGTCTTGACGAAGTAGGAAACCTTGGCGACGGCGGATGCCTTTTTATACTCTGTTGAAAGCCTTGACGTAGCAGAAAGCCGTCATTCCGAATCCCGCCTTTGGCGGGATGAGGAATCTGCTTAAATTCACCCACGACTAAGTCGTGTCCTTAATTTTACCTTTTTCCTATTGCCTTTTTACTTAAAAAAACGCCCCTCGGCAACGAGGAGCGCAAGTTGTTAACTGTTGTGCCTCCCTTCGCCGGTATTAGCCGGATCAGGTTCCAAGGGTCTCCAAAACGCCGGATTCTCAGCTAAGGCCGCTCGGCCTCCGCTCCCCTGACACTTATTATGTTTTACGTATTATAACAGACTTGTTGGTCTCAAAAAATATAAATCTTTTTATATTATTCCGTAAAAAAACGCCGGGATTTATCTTTGATCCCGGCGTTTCTTTGTGTTTTTCTCAAATTCCACCGGTGATGTTCCAACGGTCAGGATGCATTTCATCGTCTCCGGGCCTTACGTATGGGCCGGATTTCCAGGTGGTCTTTTGTCCGCCGGAACTGATAATTTCCAGTTCACAGGGAACCTCAAAGCCGTGCTCGTCCCAGTCCGGTTGCGGTGTTGGAGGGCCGATTGAAACGATTGCAGTGACATTAAGCCGGCCAAACTCTTCTTTGGCATATTCTTCAAGCATACCACCTTGTATCAAGCCGGCTTTTTTGTAGTCCTTGTCAATGAGGGCCTGAAAGAATTGTCGAACGGTTTCCGCCGCCGCCTGTGCATCAGTCATATTGCCCTGAGGCACACCGCAAAGCTGATTGATTTCGTCGTAAACAATTACGTCCTTAGGAATTTCATCTTTGAGGGAAAACATCTTTTCTTCTATGGGAACGTTATAGTCATAAAATTTCGTTGTGTATTTCATCGCTTCCCGGTTGTTTTCAATACGATAAAATTCGATACGAGTAATCAAATCCGTTGCCTTGTCTATGTAGTAAATTTCCTTTTTAGGTTCGGTTTTATATGTCGCAACAATGACAGCAGGTTTTCGTATATCGATGTCAATCTTGCCTGCTTTTTGGTCCTCAAGAAGTTTTTTCATAACCAATTTGGGCTGGCACTGTTCTAAAATGCCTTGCATCCAGCCTTCAACCCGTTTTGTTTGGTAAATAAATAAACGATGTTTGCTCTTGGCCCAGTGTTCCGTTTTTTCCGGTGTCCACACGATAAGTTTTATGCCATCCTGAGTTTTAGGCAGATAATATCTTGCCTTTGCGACACGGCCCTGTTCGTCCGACTTGATCCAGAACTTGTCGGGTTTCCATTGTCCGGGCCTGTACTTTTTTACGTGCAAAAAACGGATGTTGTTATACGCGTCAACTACCTGCTCAATTCCAAAAGCCACCGGAACGGATTTATCCAGGATGGTAATTGAGAATATCACGCCGGCTGCGATGACCGCTGCAGCCGCTATCTTTGTTGTTTTGCTTCCCATGATTTTTCTCCATATCCCAAGCCGACGGTTCATTTTGTCGGCTTGTTTTAATTTTAAGTTCTGTTCACGGATGATCCGGTTGAGAACCGCATTTTCAAAATCGGCGCGATGCCAGCGGCTGCTGTTGGAGGCTATCCTGTTCCCAAGCCCGGCCAACTCTTCCAATTCGGACCGGCACTGCCGGCACTCTTTCAGATGCTCTTGGATGGTTTGCTTTTGCGCCTCGGCCAAAAGACCTTCGAGATACTCAACCAGTTTTTCATTACATTCTGTGCAATTCATCTTTACGCCTCTTTTTTATCGCTGAGCGACAACCGTAATTTCATATAGGCTCTTGACAACTGTTTGGTAACCGTGCCGACCGGCACATTAAATCTTTCGGCAATCTGTGAGCATGACAGGCCGGCATAGAACCTCAGAAGAACGATCTCTCTGTAGGAATCGGGCAGGTCGGCAATCGCACCTTCCAGCTCATACTCATCCGCCGCCTGTAACTCCGCAATTTCTTCCACCGGTCGGTCACTCTCGCAAAGCTGACGGCGTTCTCGGAACTGTTCCTTGGCCACCCGGTTTGCGATACCTAAAAGCCAGGAATGGAAAGACTCGTGTTTTTTAAGACCGGACAAACCAAAGTATGCCCGCACGAAGGTCTCTTGGGCCGCCTCTTCAGCAGAGGTTATGTTGCCTGACCTGCCCGCCAGATAAGCCAGCAAAGCCGCTTGATATCGCCGAACGAGGTAGCGAAATTCGTCCGGGTGGCCGTTCAGACACTGCCCGATGTAGTACTGGTCGCTTTCAGCCATCAACACCTCAAAAACCATTAAGAATTCGAATTCTATTATATAGTGCAGAAAACAGCCGTTTTGCGACAGGAAAACAAAATTTCTGCAAATCATTCTATGTTTCCTCTGTTGTTAATTTTGCATTTTATTCTCAGCCGTTTGCAGATAGAATATAGAAATAAAACCAACAAAAAATGTCGTCTTCAAAACGAATGAAGAAAGTCGTAATGTCATTGAAAGAAAAAATACTCGTTTTGCTGCTGCGGTTAACCGGTTTAATAATGATTTCGGCGGTGATCTTCGTGTTCTGCTCTCTGGGCCGGATGGATTCCATCCATCGGATTCTGGGGCTGGGTCCTTTGCCGAACGGTCCAATTGTGGAATATCTGGCCCGGACTGAATCCGCCTTGTACGCTTATATTGGGGCACTGCTCTTTTTCATCTCCTTCGATCTGCGGCGATATCAACTGTTGCTGCGGTTTTTAGCATGGACGGCCGTTCCTTTCAGCATCGGCATTATTCTTCTTGACATAAAACTGGGTATGCCGTCGTTCTGGATAGCTACGGAAGGCCCATTCACACTGCTGTTGTGCGTGATATTGCTGTTCTTGACAAAAATACCCCACCAGGATAAGAAATCAGAATGAAAGATACGTTTTTATTACTGCGTGAATTTGTCCGCCGGCCCGCTCAAACGGGGGCGATTGCACCCAGTTCGCCTCATCTGACGGCGGAAATTGTCCGGCAGGCCGGCGTAAAAAAAGCCGGTGTCATCGTAGAGTTTGGGCCCGGTACAGGCTCGTTCACCGGAGAAATCCTGCGGCAGAAAAAAAAAGACGCCTTTTTCGTCGGCATCGAAGCCAATCCCCGGCTGGCCGAAACACTCAAACAAAAATTCCCGCAAAGCAATATCATCGCCGACTCGGCGGAACATACCGCAGTTATTCTGAAAGAGTACCATTTATCTGAAGCGGATTGTATTGTATCGGGACTTCCGTGGGCATCGTTTCCGCCCCACGTGCAGGATAAACTGCTGCAGGCGGCTTTGGATTCGCTTCGGCCCGGCGGACGATTTACCACCTTCGCGTACCTGCTGGGGCTTTTGCTCCCTTCCGGCAGACGATTTCGTGAGAAATTGTACGGCGCTTTTTCCAAGGTGCATATCGGACGGATTATCTGGAGAAATCTCCCCGCCGCCTTTGTCTATCGGTGTATTAAATAAAATCTGCTGATTAAGAAGTTTGCAGCGGCGTCCGATATAACTTTAACCGTTCAAGTTCGAACCTCGCTGCTTTTAGAAAGGAACCGTATGGCCAAACTGGACCCGACCCGGTTAAAAGACTGGGAAATCGCCGAGTTGGCGGAAGAAAATATGAAACCCCTATATCAGCTCGCCCGCGACCTGGGTTTGGCGTATGGGGAACTGCTGCCGGTAGGCGAAAAACTGGCCAAGCTCGATTATGCCAGAATTCTGGACCGTCTGCGGCACGCTCCCACCGGAAGATATATTGACATCACCGCCATTACCCCCACCCCATTCGGAGAAGGCAAAACCACCACGACTATCGGCCTGGTGCAGGGACTCGGCAAACTCGGCAAGCGGGTCTGCGGCACGATTCGACAGCCCAGCAGTGGCCCGACATTCAACATCAAGGGTTCCGCCGCCGGCGGAGGTCTGTCTCAGTGTATCCCAATGGTACCTTTTTCCATCCGTCTGACCGGCGATGTGGAGTGTGTCACTAACGCTCACAATCTGGCGATGGTTGCGCTGACCGCCCGGATGCAACATGAACGAAATTACGATGATGACAAGTTGGCTAAAATAGGTCTGCGAAGATTAAATATCGATCCGAACAACGTACAGATCAAATGGGCGATTGACTTTTGCGCGCAGGCGCTGCGCAACATCGTTATTGGTCGCGGTGGAAAGATGAACGGCGTAGAAATGGAATCCGGAGCGCAGATTTCCGTGTCCAGCGAAGTGATGGCGATTCTGGCGGTAGCCGGGAATCTGGCCGACCTGCGGCAGCGCATGGCCAAAATTGTCGTCGCTTATGATACCCACGGCAATCCCGTTACCGCCGCCGATCTGGAAGTCGATGGTGCGATGACCGCATGGATGGTCGATGCGCTGAATCCCAACCTTGTGCAGACCACCGAGGGTCAACCGATTCTGGTTCACGCCGGGCCGTTCGCCAACATTGCCATCGGCCAAAGCAGCATTATCGCCGATTTCGTGGCGACGCGGCTATGCGATTATGTAGTCACCGAAAGTGGTTTTGGGACGGATATCGGATTTGAAAAATTCTGGAATCTCAAATGCCGAATGTCAGGATTAAAACCTCACGCGGTGGTGATCGTCGCAACGGTGCGCGCCCTGAAAATGCACGGCGGAGGCCCGACCGTCAAACCCGGCGTCCCGCTGGCTCCGGAATATCAACAGGAAAATCTCGACCTGCTTGAAAAAGGGTGTCAAAACCTTATTGCGCATATTGAAGTCGTCCGCAAATCGGGTATTCGTCCGGTAGTGTGCATTAACAAATTCCAGACGGACACCCAAGCCGAATTGAACCTCGTGTGCAAAATCGCTGAGCAGGCCGGCGCCGAGACAGCGGTTTCCGACCACTGGCTCAAGGGTGGCGAAGGCGCCGTTGAATTGGCCGAGAAAGTCGCCGCCGCCGCACAGGAAGAACACGATTTCAAATATCTTTATTCGCTGAATAT
>CAZWMN010000054.1:0-11908 GCA_964635075.1 uncultured Pirellulales bacterium
GGATTTGAACCCACAACCCCGGCTTTACGAAAGCCGTGCTCTACCGTTGAGCTACTTCGGCGTAAAAAAGCATAATACCGGATAGGGTGGATTTTGTAAAGTTTTTTTACCTGCCGGGCGGATGAGCCGGAGGCTTAGCTGGCAGGGGAGGGATTTATTGACCTGTTCGGCGGGCGGCCTTATAATGCCTGTTTTCCAGATGTGTTAATTTGGGTAGAGGGAACATATACAGCTATGAGCGAACTGCGCAGCCAAAAATAAAAGACGCCTCAAACGCAAAGCCGAGTAATGATAAAGGAAAAGAAGAAAAAGAAGAAAGGCAATATCGTTGCCGATTACCTGCTGTACCTGTTTGTGCGGGGGCTGGTGGGGGTATTGTATTGTTTTCCGATGGAGTCCAACCTGCGGTTTGCCTGTTTTCTGGGCCGGCTGATGTGGAAGTATTATCATCGGGGACGGCAGCGGGCTCTGAATAATCTGCGGGCCAGTTTCCCCGACAAGGATGAAGCTTGGCTGATTGAAACGGGCCGGCGGAGTTTTGAGCATATCGTGATGCTGGCGATGGACGTACTATTTACGCCCCGGCTGGTCCAACTCGAAAAATGGCCCGAGGTGTTCAGCGTTAGCAACATCGAGCGGGTCAAGTGGCTGATGAAGGAGGAAAAGGGGCTCTTAATGGTGACCGGTCATTACGGCAATTTTGAAATCCTCGGCTACCTGATGAGTCTGTACGGACTGAGGATTTACAGCATCGCACGGCCGTTGGACAACCGTTTTATCAATCGCTGGCTGATGGGCGTCCGCCAAAGCAAGGGGCAGAAAATCATCGACAAGAAAGGCGCCGCCGAGACGATGGATCAATTAGCTGCGGAGGGCGCGACATTGTGCTTTATCGCCGACCAGGACGCGGGCAAAAAGGGCGTGTTCGTTGATTTCTTCGGCCGCAAAGCCAGCACGTATAAAAGCATCGGACTGTTGGCGATTCAGAACAATCTGCCGATTGTTGTGGGCGGCTGTCGGCAGCGCTATGGGAAATTTTTCTTTGAGATGGAACCGACGCGAATCATCTGGCCGTATGAATGGGCCGACAGAGCCAACCCCCTGAAGTGGATTACACAAGAATACACCAAAGGTATCGAAGACTGCGTCCGCAGAGATCCGAGCCAATACTGGTGGGTGCATCGGCGGTGGAAGACCCGTCCTAAAGAAGAACGGACCCTGCAGGAAAGTCCCAGAACATATTGACCGGACGAAAAATCCGTCCGGTAATGATTTAAGGTGTGAATGTCACCACAGGGCATTTGTTTATTGCGAGGGTTTGTTTCCGATAATCGCCCCCGGCTTTCGGCTGGCAGTTGAGGTGTTTTCTTTTTTTGCGGCATTTGGGATTTTTCCTTCGTTTTTGTGATTCATAAACATCATCGTAATCCGCATCGAGTTCCTTAACCGGCGGGCAAACCATGCCGATGAGCTTACTGTGATTGTCTGCAATACAGGAAAACCTCTCCCGACTTATCGGGGTTCGAGATAAACCTCGCAATAAATTGCGGGGCTAAAATCGGAGCTAAGGAACCGGAGTCTATGGATATAGCAACCATATTAGGCGTAATTCTTGGATTTGGCGTGATTATCGGCACGATACTGTTTGAGGGCAATATAGGCATTTTTTTCAATATTCCTGCCATCGCGATTGTATTCGGCGGGATGACTTGCGCGACGATGATTCATTTTTCAATGAAGCAGTTTCTCGGCGTCTTCTCCGTGATTAATAAGTGTCTGTTTCACAAGATTGCAGACCCGCGTATGATCATTCAACAGATGTCCAATTACGCGGTTATCAGCCGTCGGGATGGTGCGCTGGCGCTGGAACAGGAAATCAGCAAGGTCAAAGACCGGTTTTTGTCCCGCGGTTTGCAGATGCTGGTGGACGGGCAGGAGGAAGAGGCCGTGCGAGGGCTGCTGGAGATGGAAGTTCAGTATATGCAGGAACGGCACGGGATGGGCAGGAAAATTCTTGAGTTTATGGGCTTATCCTGTCCGTCGTTCGCGATGGTAGGGACGCTGATTGGCCTGGTGAATATGCTGAGCCGAATGTCCGACCCGTCTCGAATCGGTTCGGGAATGGCCTGTGCGCTGGTGTGTACGTTTTACGGGGCGCTTACGGCCAATCTGATTATTCTTCCGTTAGCGGGCAAACTGGGACAGTATTCCAAGGCCGAGTCCATTCATATGGAGATGATTCTCGAGGGCATCTGCGCTATTATAGGGGGCGAAAATCCCACGGCGGTGCGCGAAAAGATGCAGATATTCATTTCCTCAAAACATCGGACGGCAGCCAAAGCGAAGGCGTAACGATGTCTGCGGAACACAAAAAAGCGGTTCAGGGAGAGGAAGGCGGCGGCGAAAGCGCTCCGCTGTGGTACATCTCCTTTGCGGATATGATTTCGCTGCTGATGGCATTTTTTGTGATGCTTTCCACCTTTTCTTCTTATGATAAAGAAGAAATGGAAATGGTGCGTAAAACCATGCGTTACACCCTACGGCCTTGTGGAGGATGGTTTCAAAAGGGAGACTCCATGGCGGGAGTGACCTCGTCGGTAACCAATGAATTAGAAGGGGCTCAGACACCGACGCTGGAGGATATCTCCAACGAAAAACCCATTGGCAAAACCGGTACGGATGATTTTCGTACCCACAGGGTATTTTTGGCGGATTCGCAGATGATTTTCTATTCCTCCGGCGTTTCACTGACGGCTCAGGGACAACAGTGGCTGAATACCGTGGCTCAGTACCTGGCAAGGATGCCGTCGCGGCTATTGATTTCCGAGCGTGGCACCGGGGCGGACGGTGAAAAGGGACTGAAACGGGCTGTATGCGTGGCGGAGTATCTTTGCCAACACGGCATCGACGGCAAAAATCTCAATGTTACCACCCGCGGCACATTACCCGATTCGAATTTTGCGCAGGGCCGGAAACTGGAAATTTGTCTGCTGGAAGAGGGTATCTGCCAATGAAAAAACAGCAGGTCCAGGAAGAATCCGGCGGCGAGAAGGCGCCGCTGTGGTACATCTCCTTTGCGGATATGATTTCGCTGCTGATGGCGTTTTTTGTGATGCTTCAGACAATGGCCACGACGCGGAGCAATGAATTTTTGACAGGGGGGAATGGTCCCTTTGAGGCGACGGCAGGGGCATTCCGGCGTACCATCGACGGTTTTGGGCTGCCGGGTTTGTTCGGTAAACTGCCGGCCGACACGGATTTTGGGAATCCGCGGCGGTACTATCGGTTTAAATCCCCCGATAAGTCGTCGGTTCAGAATCCCGCCGCCGACACGGCGGAGGAAAAAGCACGCCGGCTTTTCTCACGATTGGCCGACGTATCAAAAACCTATCCCTCGCAAATCAGGGGCGAAATGCCGGAGTTTGTAATTACGCCGATTGTTTTCGCGCCCCAGTCGGATGAATTGAATCCGGAAGCACAGAGTTATTTGTCGCAATTTGTCGCCGGCATTCAGCAAACCAGAGCCGTTTCGGGGGGGCTGACAATTTATATCGTTGGTATCGCATCGGATGTTTCCGACGGACCGCAGCAATGGATTGTCTCTGAACGTCGCGCCAGAGCGGCGGCGGAACGGATTCGTTCGGCTCTGCCCGAAGCGGTGCGAGGTCAGGTCTATTGGTGGGGGGCAGGCGCGGGTGGCGCATGGACAGCCAAAGGACCCGCTACGGAACATTCACAACTGCTTATCGCAATGCTGAACAAATCCTCGTCGGAACGGTAAATTCCTCTTGGAACATCTCTTCCAGCCCCCGTCAGGAGGATTTGATTTTTCATCGGCAAAATTCCCCCTTAAAACGGTCTTTATACCTGTTTGGCGTGTGTCTTGATTTTCTCTGTTAAAGGCTTTATTATTGCTTTTGTCAATTGGGGACCGAGCCCTTACCTATCAAGGAATGGGTCCTATGAAGAAGATCGAAAAAAACTGGGGAAAACGGCTCAGTGGGCAACCAACCCGCTGAAATGGATAACACAGGAATATACCAAAGGTATTGAAGATTGTATTCGCAAAGACCCGACGCAGTACTGGTGGCTGCATCGGCGGTGGAAGACCCGCCCTAAAGAAGAACAGCAGGGGCTGGGAAAATAAAAATTGCAGGGTTTGTTATATGCAGATATGAAAACGCCGTCGGTTGTTGTCAGCCGACGGCGTTTCTGTTGCAAATTCTTGTTATGAGAGTTTTTTGAGTCGCTTAATCCATGATGCCCATGCCCATCAGAATCAGATTTGCCTGCTGCTTTGCGGTCAGTGCCTTGCACAAATTGGTCCTGGCCGTTGCCAATGCCGCTTTGACTTTGTCTTTGGCGGCGGTCAGCTCGGCCAGTTTGGCCTTGATGGCGTCGTCAGTAGCAGCGGGGTCGCCAACCAGGGTTCTGAGAGCTTCGGTGCATTTGCCGATTTCAGTTGTCGGGGCGGGGGGCGCCTGGTCGGGATTCTGGCCTCTGCGACCCATTCCCATTCCGCTGCGCAGTTCTGTCGAAAGGGTCATTACCTTTTGCACCAGAGGCTCAACGGTTTTCCATTTATCGTCGGTGATTTGCAGCGTGGATTTAATTTGTTCCATTCTGCGTTTCTGCATCTCTTCCGGGGTCATCTGCGGTCTGTTGCCGCGTTGACCGCTTTCCTGTCCCATACCCGGGCCACCCTGCGGAGGACCACCTTCCGGTCTCATAGCCGGACCACCTCCCGGCCTCTCGCCAGGTCCACCGGCGGGGGGGGCAGCGGCGATTGCCACCGCAACCATAATCAGCGTTACCGCTGCTGCACTTAATACCATCCTGCCGCTCCATGTCTTCCACATTTTGCTCAACATCTGCATTCCCTTTCATTTTTAAACATAAAAATTTGGTTGATGTTTCGATGAATTCAACAGGGTAAACGTTTGCCGGGACGATTTTATTGCATACCTCGCGTTCCTTGTTTGCATAAAATTCAGACTTTTGCAGTTGGTATTTTCATAAGGCGGCTTTTTAACTTGCTTTATGTGTCTTGACTTTCGCTGGTACAGACTCTATCATCGCGGTATCCATTATAGTGTCCCTTATCCAGAGAAGGAACGAATTTTATGAAAAAGACCGAAAAAACATGGGAAAAGCGGCTCAGCGGACAGACGGACAAACTGGCGGTGGATTTTGTCGAGTCACTGTCGTACGACCGAAGGCTTTATAAGTATGACATTGTCGGTTCAATTGCTCACGCCCGGATGCTGGCGGCGCAGAAGCTGATTACCAAAGACGAGTTTGAACAAATCCAGGCCGGGCTGATTGAAATCTCCGAACAAATCGCCGCGGGTAAATTCGCCTTTGACAAGACCCAGGAAGATATTCATATGGCGATTGAATCTGCGTTGATTCAAAAGATTGGCGACGCGGGTCGCAAACTTCACACCGGGCGCAGCCGAAACGACCAGGTCGCTACTGACATTCGCCTGTGGATGCGGGACGAAATCGAACTGCTGCAAACCCGCATTGCCCTGTTGCAGAAGGCCTTTGTCAAACAGGCCGAAAAGTATGCCGATGCGATTATGCCGGCCTATACGCACCTGCAGCGGGCACAACCTGTCAGTATCGGGGCATATCTGCTCAGCTTTGTCGAACAACTGGCCCGTGATTTTTCCCGGCTGACCGATTGCCGCAATCGGCTCAATGTCTGTCCGCTGGGCAGCGGAGCGGTGGCCGGTTCAACGCTGCCGCTGGACCGGGCGCAAACGGCCAAAGATTTGGGGTTTGCCGAGATTAGCCGAAACAGCATTGACGCCGTGGCCGACCGCGATTTTTGCGCGGAGTTTATTTTCTGCTGTTCGCTGATTCTGGCGCATCTGTCGCGGCTGGCGGAGGACTGGATTATTTATGCGAGCGGCGAATTTTCGTTTATCCGGATTGATGACGCCTACTGCACCGGTTCCAGTATGATGCCGCAGAAACGCAATCCGGATATGCTGGAACTGATGCGGAGCAAGACCGGCTCGGTTTATGGGTCGCTGGTGGCGATGCTGACGATACTCAAGGCACAACCTTCGACCTACAACCGCGATTTGCAGGAAGACAAGCTGCACGTCTTTGCCGCTGCGGATGTGACGGAGCAGTGTCTGCAAATGGCCGAGGCGATTGTGTCTTATACGGTGTTCAACACGGACAAAATCGCCGCCGGTTTGGACAAAGGTTTCCTGGACGCTACGGCGATGGCCGAATACTTAGTCAAAAAAGGCGTTGCGTTTCGTCAGGCCCATGGCATTGTCGGCTCGCTGGTGGCACAGTGTGAGAAGGAGGGCAAGGAAAAACTGTTAGATTTAACGCTGGAGCAGTTCCGGACCGCGTGTGATAAGATTGACAAGGACGTTTATGAGACATTGAATCCCGCCAGTGTTTGTGCCGCCTATCAGACGGAAGGCTCCGGCGGCATTGCTTCGGCGAAGTCACAGATTGCGTATTGGCAGGAGCGACTAAGAAAACAGTAAAACTATTAGAAGTGAATCTTTTCCGGGAATGATAAATTCGAAACTCGAAATTCGAAATCCGAAACAAATTCCAAATCCGAATGCTCAAAATCCTAACGTTTCGATTATTGAGATTTTAAATTTTGAACGTTGTTTTGAGTTTCGTGCTTCGGATTTCGGATTTTTCAATCCGTAGTGAACTATGCAATCCAACGAAGACAATATAACGTCCTGGTTTGCCGCACAATCGAAAGCCGACCCGGCAAAATATCCCATCGGTATCGGCGACGATATGGCGCAGGTATCGCTGGCCAACGGCGCATCGGTATTGATTACGACGGATATGTTACTGGATGGCGTGCATTTTGACCTGAAGACCGCGACACTCGAACAGGCGGGATACAAGTCAATGGCGGCCAGTTTATCCGACTGTGCCGCGATGGCGACGATTCCATTATGTGTCGTGGTTGCGGCAGCCCTTCCCAAAGGCTTTGGGCAAAAGGAACTGAAAGAACTTTACATCGGTCTGGTACGCAGCGGGCGGATGTTTGATTGCGAGTTGATTGGAGGAGACATCACCGTCTGGAACACAAACACTGGGTGGCTGGCGATCAACGTGACGATGCTAAGTCAACCCAGTGGATATCATCCGCCCGTTCGGCGAAACGGAGCCAAAGTCGGCGATATCATTTGTGTTTCCGGCGTTCTGGGCGGCTCTTTGGCGGGAAAACATCTTTGTTTTACGCCGCGGGTGCAACTGGCGCTGGAAATGACACGGCTTGTGCGTCTTAACGCGATGATGGATATCTCCGACGGTCTCAGTACAGACCTGAACCGTATTTGTACACAAAGCAAAGTCGGAGCGATAATTGAAGCGGACAAAATCCCGATTTCCGACGCGGCCCGAAGGAGCGCAGACCCATTGGCCGCGGCTCTAAATGACGGCGAGGATTTTGAATTGCTGTTTACTCTGGCCGCAGATCAATGGGAGAAACTCAAAGCGGCAGGGCGGTATGATATCACGTGTATCGGCACAGTGACGAATACGGGACGAATGGAATTAAAAATATCTGACGGTGCGATTGTGCCGCTGGAGCCGAGAGGATTTGACCACTTGTAAGAATTGATGATTGATAAACGGTTATTGATAATTAACAAAATGTCAAATTGAAGTTGATATGCGTCAAAATAATACTATTGACATCATTACCGAAAGCGCGCAACAGACCATTGCATTGGGCAAAAAGATCGGCTCGGGGCTTCGCGGCGGACAAATCGTCGCGCTGACGGGGCCTCTGGGCAGCGGTAAGACACATCTGATTAAGGGAATTGCTTTGGGGCTTGATGCTTCCGACCCGACGAAGGTTAATAGTCCGACGTTTGTATTAGTTAATGAATACCAGGCCCGCGGCGGCGAATTGACGCTGTATCATATTGACGCGTATCGTCTGCACCATTTGCGGGAGTTTGAACAGCTCGGCTTTGAGGACTTCTGTCGGCCGGATGCCATTGTCCTGATTGAATGGGCGGATAAGATACTGCCTGCGCTGGCGGGGCTGGAATGGCTCTGTGTCGAACTGGCCCACGCCGGCCAAGATAAACGCAGGATACGGATTGTCAATCCTTTGGAATCTATGCTGCATATATTGGATTGACGATTGGGTCTCAAACCTGAGTCCAATCGAAAATCGTCCATCGTAAATCGTCAATTTTTATGACTTTCAGTTTCTTTTTATCGGTCTTTGTAAAATCTTCACAATTTCTTCAAAAATTCCCCTCGTTTATTTGTCCCTTCGTGTTTTTATTTCTTACCTTTTGTATAGACGCGACATTGGTTCTTTGACAAGAGAATAGGCGACCCGAACAAATGCCGAATTGGCGTTTGACGTCAAAATGTAAAACAAGGACAGCCTTACGGCTGGACCGAATTAAACAGATTCCTCACATTCGTTCGGAATGACAGGGTGTATGTTCAGAATGATGATGTGGGGTACTAATAGATTTTTGCCTCCGGCCCTACTGACCCGCGCTGAGCGGGTCAAGGGCCTTCGGCAATAAATAAAGTTAAAAGTTAAAATCCAAAAGGCAAAATTGTGGACAGCCCTTTGGGCTGAACTAAAAAACGATACCGAAGCCAACGGTAAGAAGAAAAGGAGAAGCAAATTATGAAAACGAGAGCAAAACGCGGATTCACCCTGGTTGAAATTCTGATCGTCGTGGTCATTCTGGGCATTCTGGCCGCGATAGTAATACCTCAGTTCAGCCAAGCCAGCACCGACGCCAAGGCCAACAGCCTGATGAGCGACCTGCAGACCTTGCGGTCTCAGATTTCGCTGTACAAGATTCAGCACAATGATAAAGTTCCCGCCCTGGCGGATGTCCAATTGGACGTGAGTGCGGTCGGAACCGGCGCCCTGACGGGGTACACCGATGTTGACGGCGACATTGCAGCGAAAGATGCAACGCACATTTATGGTCCTTACCTGCTGACAGTACCCGTTAACCCCTTTACAGGCACCAATACAGTTGGTGCAACTAACGCCTCCAGTTGGGTTTACGTCGTAACGAGTGATACAGAAGCTACCATCCATGCAGGTGCGGATACAACTCCCGATACTCTATTACACGAAGCTTACTAAAAATGTAAATAGAATATGAATTAAAGTGCCGGTCGGAAGAGCAATCTTCCGGCCGGCGTTTTGTTGCTGTAAGATTTTACTTTACGGGTCTCCTGTTCAGAGCAATTGAGAATGAAGAATTGAGAAATTAAATTTCTGCATTCTACATTCTCAATTCTAAATTATTCTGATGGGCGAATGAGCATAGACGAATTGATATTGTGAGGTTAACAGGGCAAAACGAGATTATGGAAACGAATCCACCCAAACTTAACCCTAAACCCATCTGGCTGGAAATCGCGATCTGTGTGGCCATCCTGCTGGGGCTGTCGATAGTGGCGGTTCCTCAGTTCAGCCGGGCCGCCAGTCGGGAACGGCTGGAAGAATTATCCGATACGCTGTATCTGGTCCGCTGCACGATTGATTTGTATCGGGCCGAGCACGACGGTTTATTGCCCGGCCAGCGAAACCCCGGCCAGGCTGTTACGCATTTGGATTTTGTGCGGGACCTGACGCAGCCCGAAACGGATGGGCATTTCCATTATTTTCAGCGATTTTCCGAAAACCCTTTTATTCGCTGCGACGACCGCCGCAGTACGGTCACGTGCGTCAATGATCCTAACGTCCATCCTGACGGCACAGAAGGCACGGCCTGGTGGTTCAATGCCGCTACGGGAGAATTTCGGGCCTGCGACAACAAATTTCATACGGCATACTGAAATAATATCAAAAATCAAAAATCAAAAATCAAAGATAAGGAGTTCGCCTCTTGCGGGGTTATTTAACAGGATGAAAAGAAACAGAAACCAACACGGTTTTACGCTGATGGAAGCGATGATGGCGATGATCATTCTTGCCATAGCGGCGTCGGGGATTTTTATGTCTTTTGCCGCCGCGGCTTCGGTACAGACCGAGGCACAGCGCAGAATTACAGCTTCCCGTCTGGCCGCCGACCTGATTGAACAAATCGCCGCGACAGACTATAGTGATATTATTATACAGTACGGCTCCCGTTCTGAATTGGCCGGCCAACTGAAGGATTGTGAAGGGCTGACTATTACCGGATCGATATATGAAGGGCTGAGCCGTTCAGCAGTCTGCACGGAAGTGCCGGTCAACGGCGTTAAACTGATTCAGGCGACGGTGGAAGTTCAATATAAAGGCGTACCCGTAACCAAGCTGACGACGCTGATTGGAGATAAGAATAAACATTAAATGATGAAAAATTCGAAATTCGAAGCTCGAAACTCGAAACAAATCCAAAATTCGAATGTTCAAAATCCAAAACGTTTTGATCATTTTGATTTTTGGCATTTGAATTTGTTTCGGATTTCGGATTTTGTGCTTCGGATTTGATAAACCATGATGATGTTAAAAAAACAAAGAAAATGTGCGGCATTTACGCTCGTTGAGCTGCTGGTGGCTCTGATGGTGGCGGCGATTGTGCTGACGGCCGCGGCCACGATGGCGGATGCGATGGCTTGCGGTAAAGAGGCCTGTGACCAGATGAGCCGCAATGCTGCTTATCTCTTGCAAATACAGACCCGTCTGTCGGATTTGATTATGCGGGCCAATGAGATAACAAATTGCGTGTCCGACAATCTCGTTTTGTGGCACGATGACAACAGGGACGGCGTTCAGGCGGCGGACGGTTCGGAATATACGACCATCGAAGCGGATGGAACGGGTAAGGTCATTACTATTACAGAGGATGGTATAGTTACGAATTATATGTATCAATGGAAAGACCAAAATGGCCAATACCAGAACGCTCAAAGCAATGTACTATTTGATTATGATGACGACAAATTGGTAACGGTCAAGTTTGACCTGACTGAAAACGGCGTTGCCCAAACCTATCAGGTTTGTGCTGCGCTGCGGGGAAAAACAGACTGACAAATTGTTTTTCAAAACTATAAACTATGAACTATAAACTACGCACTACAAACTATAAAAATCATCGTCGCGGTATGGCCTTATTGGCCGTGTTGTTTATTGTCTTTGCGATAACGGTGATTTCGATGGGGCTTTTATACCGGTCGGATATGGCGCTGGCCTGCGGACAGAATCTCTGTCTGCGTAATCAGAGCGATTATTTAGCCTGGGCCGGTCTCGAACACGCCCGCGCTTATATTCAAAGTTATGGTTCAACGGCATTAGATCCCAATGAAGCGTCAGTTTCGGAAATTCGGCTTTTTGGGGACGATTCAGAATTTTATTCAAACTTTCATTATACCGTGGAATTTGGATCTCGGACACCAGCGGAATCCGACCCCAACAAATATACCTACAACAACGTTGTCTGCGAAGCCTGGTATGGCTCGGCTTCCGATCCGCAGGCTTACAGCGAATTACATGCCGATATTCGCTACTCGGCCGATGACCCAAACGGCACGGCTGTTTTTTCTTCCATTCGCCGCCAGTAACATTTTATCCGGTCGCTTCCTTCGACTCCGCTCAGGACGGGTACGCTCCCGGCTTTTTGTTTTATGAGTGTCCGATAACGAAAACAAAAGGCGAATAGTATCCATTCCGGCCGGAGAACGAAATTAAAACGAGGCGGTGTCGGAATGGCCGGCAAGAGTCGGAGTATAACGTCTGTAGCGATTATTCATCTTTTCGTTTCCCACCCGAACTTTCTAACCCCGAAAATTGTCGTTAGAATCCCCCATCGTTCCGGTTGTTTTTTCCGGCCGATACTCTGAGGGGTCCGTAGCGCTTTTAGGGGGGACAAAGAGACGGGCTTGGCGGGTTTTATGCCCTTCTCCGCCGCCAGTCTCGTGGCCAGATGTCTGA
>CAZWMN010000055.1:0-11354 GCA_964635075.1 uncultured Pirellulales bacterium
ATCCCGAAAGACAACGGGATTTTTCTTGAAAAAAGCGGCGGAGAATGTACACTCTCTTTTTCTGAAAATTTGGGGCGATTAGCTCAGTTGGTAGAGCAGCTGACTCTTAATCAGCGGGTCTCAGGTCCGAATCCTGAATCGCCCAGTTTTCCTGCTGTTCGCAAGAAAAGGAGTAGAAGGACGAAAAATCCGGTCATGAGATTATCGCGCCACCAGACCGGACAAAGAAGAAAGCCGTTCGAGGTCTTTGGCCCTGGCCCGGCGGAAAAACAATCCTGTACGGTGAATTTTCACGGAATCCAGGTCCAACAGCGTCGGCCCGCGGGAGGTGATAATGACGTTGGACGGCTTTAAATCGCCGTGTGTAATGCGGTACACTTCCATCTGCCGCAGGATCGTCTCAACCTGCCCAAGCATTTCTGTATGCTCCGCCTCCGTCCGGCTCAGGTCTCGCAGAAAGTCGCAGAGTTTGGCGCCTTCCACGTATTCACTCAGAATATACGAGCAAAAAACTAACGGTCCTTTGGTCTTTTCGATAAACGCCAATCCAGCAGCGGTGGGAATCTGCAGCGCGTCAAGCCGATGCCCATACAGCCAGCAACGTCTGGCCCGGCTGCCCCGCAGTGTCTGACGGATGGAATGCCACAGTCCCTTATGATTGTAGCGTTTAATAACAACGGGCCGACCATTGATTTCCATCAGCGAGACAAAGCAGGTATTGCCTCGCTTGAGAATTTTACCCTGATTCATCAGCAGGTCGATATGGCTGGGCAAATCCGCCGCCTGTTTTTCCGTCCATAAAGCCCTCGAAAACACGGCGCGAAACGTACTTCTTTTGAGAGCGAAATATCGCTTGCCGCTGCGAAGCGACTTTCGCAGTGTCCGTCGGATGGCCTTTTCGCGCCGGGCCCGAATCATTTTCAGCATTTTATCCAGATGCCACGGTCGAAAAGACAAGCCCCTGGCGGCAAAATACCTGCGGATGAATATCTCCATCTGCGGTTCACGGTTAGCCGGCCAGTTGGTGCAAAGCAGGGCCAGTTGAGCAAAACTTTTAGCAAGCGGCACTGGCTCTTTGTAAAAGCGAATCGAGGCCGGGTCGAGAAGATAAATACGATTGGCGGCCAGGACGAAATTGCCTAAGTGCAAGTCGCTTTGCACGACGCCATTGATGTGCAGATGGGCCAACTGGCCGACTACGGACGACAGGACTTGGATTTTTTTCTGTTCATCGGTCAGACTCTGGAACAGGGTGAACACATCCTGCGCATCCGGGATAGAAGATGTGACTATTGCCCAGCAGTCGTTGTCAATTTTGCCGTAAAACAATGGCTCCGGACAGGCGATTTGAAGCGTCGCAAGTTTCTGGAGTGTCCGCCATTCCCGCAGTGTATGCCGGTGCGCAAAAAACCTCCGGCAAAAAACCTTGACGATTACCGGCTGTTCCTGCCAGAGAGCCGAGTAAACGCGCCGTGTGCCGGGGACCTCACGAATCAGCCTGCACGATCGACAGAGAAGGCCTCCGCTTTGATTGCCGGCCGGATAAACTGTGATTTCCGAAAGGCTTTCGCCCGTTCGCATGTGCTGTCCTGAATATTGACTCAAACTGACCATTCACGGCCCATTTTGCAAAAGAAACCTTCTATCACACTCGGCCGATAAAGTCAAGGCGAACACCACTTCGTGCAGGGGGTGTTTCTATTTACACGCGGAGTTTATCCATCGTTGATATTGATATACACTGACAAAAAAAGAAGTACAAATCCGGTACTAATTCGTGTAAAATGCCGACCTTAACGAAGGAACTGAAATTAAGACTTTATTTTTCCTGAATTAACAGGGACGGGACAATGGCGTTTTCACTGAATAAGTTTCTGGTCAAGATATTCGGCTCGCGCAACGAGCGGATGGTCAAGAGCTATATGCAGATTGCGCTGGCGGCGGGCAAATTCGAGGAGCAAATCAGAACTCTCGACGACGAGGCCCTCAAAGCCAAAACCGCCGAGCTTAAACAAAAACTTGCTGATGGTCAGCGGCCGGAGCAAATCCTGTCCGAGGCCTTTGCCGTCGTGCGTGAGGCGGCCCGGCGGACGGTCAATATGCGCCATTTCGACGTGCAGCTTATCGGCGGCAATGTTCTCTTTGACGGCAAAATCGCTGAAATGGCCACCGGCGAAGGCAAGACGCTGGTCGCCACGCTGGCCGCATACCTCGTGCACCTGACCGGAAAACATGTCCACGTCGTCACCGTCAACGATTACTTGGCCAAGCGCGACGCCGAGTGGATGGGCCCGATCTACCGGGCGCTGAGCCTTTCCGTTGGGGCGATTCAGGCCGATATGGACACCGTCGGCCAGGAACGCAAAGACCAGTACAACTGCGACATCACCTACGGCACCAACAACGAATTCGGCTTCGATTATCTCCGCGACAATATGAAAATTTCGCTGGAGCAGATGGCTCAGGGCCCGCTCGAATATGCCATCGTTGATGAGGTGGACTCCATTCTGATTGACGAGGCCCGCACGCCGCTGATTATTTCCGGCCCTGCGTTTGACGACGTGAGCCGGTATAAAAAAGCCGACGCCGTCGCCCGCCAGGTTATTCAGATGCAAAGCTCCTACGACCGGCTCAAAAAATCCATCGACGATGCGGAAAAAACCCTCGCCAATGCCCACGGCGAATTGTCCGAAGCCAAAAAGGCCAAAAACCACGCCCGGATAGAAAAGGCTCAGCGGGTCATCGAGCAAACCGAGAGACAGATTGAGCAGGACAAGCCGCGCCTGGAAAAAATGACGCAGTATTATGAGGTAGAGCAGGAACACAAGGCGGCGCATCTGACGCACGATGGCATCGGCGCCGCGCAGGACATCGCAGGACTGGGGTCGTTCTTTACCGGCTCCAATATGGATTGGCCGCATCTGCTCGAGCAGTCCCTGCGGGCGCACGTGGTTTATGACCGGGAAAAAGATTACGTCGTGATGGACGGCAAGGTCATCATCGTCGATGAATTTACCGGCCGTCTGATGCACGGCAGGCAATGGTCGGACGGTCTTCATCAGGCCGTTGAGGCCAAGGAAAATGTTCAGGTCAAAGAAGAGACGCAGACCCTGGCGACCATCACCCTGCAGAATTTCTTCAAACTCTATGAAAAAATCGCAGGAATGACCGGCACCGCCGCCACCGAGGCCGATGAATTTATGAACATCTACAAGCTCGACGTGGTGGTCATTCCGACCAATCGCCCGTGCGTCCGCGACGACCGCGAAGATATGATTTATAAAACGATGCGGGAAAAGTTCGACGCGATAGTGGGGGAGATTTACAAAATCAGCAGCGAAGGGCGTCCCGTGTTGGTGGGTACGACCAGCGTGGAAAAGAGCGAGGCGCTCTCTGAGGCCCTGAGAAAACGCTACGGTGTGGAACACGAAGTGTTAAACGCCAAGCAGCACGCCCGCGAGGCGGCAATCGTTGAAAAAGCCGGCTGGCAGCACGCCGCCCGCGACGGTTCAACCCGCGGCAATGTTACCATCGCCACTAACATGGCCGGTCGCGGAACGGATATTAAACTCGGCGCCGGCGTCGCTCAATTGGGCGGCTTACACGTTCTCGGAACCGAACGCCACGAGGCCCGCCGCATTGACAATCAGCTTCGCGGACGCTGCGGCCGACAGGGCGACCCGGGTTCCAGCAACTTTTTCCTGTCGTTTGACGACGACCTGATGAGCATCTTCGCTCCCGAATGGACGGTCAAAGCCCTGTCGCTCATCGGCTGGCAGGAGGGCGAACCAATTTTTCATCCGAGCATCAGCCGTGGCATCGCCAAGGCCCAGAAAAAAGTCGAACAGCGCAACTTCGAAATCCGCAAAAGCCTCCTCGAATACGACGAGGTGATGGATTACCAGAGAAAAATTTTCTACTCCCGCCGGCGCAGCATCCTTGCCGGGCGGAATCTGCGGGCGGTCATTGAGGAAATGCTCCGGCAGACCGCCGAACAGGCGTGCAGGACCATTCTTGGGGCCGACTATCCGTATCAGTGCATTGTCGAGTGGGCCAAAATGGAATTCGGCATAGACATCGAGATTCGCCGTCTGCGCGGAATGGAAGTCGATTTCATCGAAGAACTGCTCCGCGAAGAGGCCAAAAGGAACGTCGAGAATACCATCTCCGTTTCGCTGGGCGAATATCTGGAAGATTACGAGGACCCATCTACATGGAATATTGATGCGCTGACGCGCTGGGCGATGAGCGCATTTGGGGCCAGCGTCTCGGCGAGTAAACTGCGGCAAATGAAGGCCGACGAAATCGAACGGATTCTGGTTGAGGCGGCCTGCAAACAGGTGGACAAGAAAGATGCCTCGCGCCTGAAGGATTTTCTGGCCGAGGATTTTGCTTTGCGGACGTTTACGCAATGGGCCGGGACGAAATTTGCCGTTCCGATAGACGCCAAAGACCTGAAGGATACGCTGCCGCAAACCGTTGGGAAGAAACTGTTGGCCGCGCTGGAGCAGAAGTATCAGCAGCGCGAAATCGAATACCCCATAGAGTTTGCGATGAGTATGGTCTTTGGGCCGCAGGGGCCGAATGTCTATGGTTTTTCGGCGATGGCGGATTGGGCGAACCGGCGATTTGAGACGCGGCTGACGGCGGAGCGGCTTGGCGAGATGAAGCCGGAGGCGATTTATGATATGCTGCGGGATGAAAGCAAAAGCTGGTACGAAACGCGTCTGGCCTCGCAGGTCGAACAATATGTCAATGAGCCTGCCGACAGAATCGCGCAATTTGCTAAAGAACGCTTTGGCGTCGAAGTTGCCCTTGCCGAACTGGCCGAGCCGGACAAAGCACGGGAGAAACTCTTGTCGGCGGGGCGGGAATTCTTCCGCAAAGAGATTGCCGACCTCGAGCGATACGTCCTGGTGCAGATTTTCGACACCGCCTGGAAAGACCACCTCTACGCGATGGATCACCTCAAGGAAAGCATTATGCTGCGGGCGTATGCAGAAAAGGACCCGAAGATTGAATACAAGCACGAAGGCTACCGGATGTTCGACCAGATGCTCACCGGCATCGCCGAGCGTGTGACGGATATTATCTTCAAGGTGCGTCTGCAGGCCGGCGAACGTACGCGCAGCGTCTGGGGCGGCGGCCGCGCCAGCCACGACCAGACCGGCCAGTTTGAAATGGCCCAGCGACAGCGCGCCGCTGCGATGGCTCCACAGGGTGAACAGAAAGTCAAAACTATCAAGCAGGACCAGCCCAAAGTCGGCCGCAATGACCCGTGCCCGTGCGGCAGCGGGAAAAAATACAAAAAATGCTGCGGACAAAATAGTTAGTGGTAATGGTTCGTCTGATGAATAGAAGGGGAAAATATGTCAAAATCGCCCATGTCCTGTACAAACCATCAGCATCACTTATGCGAATTAACCGGCAAAGGCCTGCACAAGACTGACCCGAAAAAGTATCACGAATTGGTGCAGAATCCGGAATTTGTCTGTAAAAGCTGCGGCCGCGTCGCCGCCAGAAAAGACAACCTCTGCACCCCCGTCAAACTCGGCACGTGGGATGAATAATTTCCCCGGCCAGAGGGGATTGATTAAAATGTAGCACAGCCGCCCTCGGCTGTGGCTTTGTCATTCCGGCGAAGGCTGGAATCCAGAATCGTAGGATGGGCTTCAGCCCATGCGATTTCTTGTCCTTCTCCTGCTCACACAACCGTAATCAGAATGTCCGGTTATATCTACGTTTGTTACGGGGAAGAAATTGCCCTGTTTTTATTGAACTCTCGTAGCGTTATGTTCGTCTTCCCACCATGAACAATTCTTTAGGACATCTTTCATCTCAAGTAATTGGCGATTGTGATATCCCCGCAGAAACAGTTTGAAGCCTGGAACAATGTCAGGAGGAAAACTAATGATCCTCTGGATTGTTTGGGTGAAATCTTCACACGCACGAAAAGTTTCTGTAATAACATGAGCAATGGCAGGTCTAAGTGAGGCCAACCGATTTGGAAGCATATGTTTCTCATTCCACACGCCAAATGACGCAAATGGTTCTATGTCAGCGCTGATAGCGAACCCTTTTTTAGTCACAAATACAAATCTGAAATCTGCACCTCTATGCATCGCGTTATCCCGATATTGCCGAAGTATCTTAAAAAAAGGCCCATTCCGGTGGTAGAAAGATGCGAGTTCAGTGGGCACATGGAACTTCGTTTGGATTTCATTCACTGTCATTAACTGTTCATTTTTTAATACCATACGTCTAAAAGATTCTGGTAGTTGACATTTCTTTATGCTCTTGTCATTTAGTTCAATTCTATGCCACAAAGTGGCAACTACTTCTTGTAAAAGATCAAAAAGACTTCGGCAAACCCCGAAGATATATTCAATCTCAGTAGATACGAATCTGGTCGCATCCAAATTCGGATTGGTTTTTGAGGAATGGTAAAAAAGTTCAAGTTTACCAAGGGACGCCCCAAGATTGTGAATATCATTTTGGATTCCATCAATAAATTTCATGGCATCAGCCCAGCAGGCTCGTTGTGCCATGAAATTAAGAAAGTCCATATACACGTCTGTATCTTTCTGACGTGTTCGAGCAAAATAGTTTGCCTCCGTCGGCTCGCCTTTAATACACCTAAGCCCAGTAGGCAAAGCCAACCATATCTGCCACTCTCCTTTTTCGAAGAAGGTTAGCGTTGTAAGCACACGTCCCTTTATGTTCTCAGAGTCAATGAAGGGTATCTTAGTAAGTTCTGATTTACTTATTGTCACTTCTCTTGTCATATCTTCTCTTATTATACCTCGGAGCTTATTAAACGCAAATCCAACCAGATGTGAGGTTTCTCCCATCATCCGCAGAAATAAAATGCTGGGTGTCTTAATTGATTATTTGATACTCAAAAGAATTGTTCCAATGTTCCGTCAAGTCCCAATAGACATTTTTTTGCTTTGCCGGGTGCTTCATTGTCTTGTTTGTATATATACTCGGGACACTGCCAATTGACCGCCTCAATCGCACCATATTCCTCTATGAGTATGCGCCAGTATGGAGCCTCAACCACGACTGAGTTTATGCGCTTCTGGATAGATTCCTGTGAATCTCCTCTTTGGCGGCAGTTGTGTTCTGTCCGCTTCTCGAGTGCTGTCCAGTCATTCATTACGAGCAGGCTCTCTGATGCGGGATTGAGAACAAGAATTTTTCCGATACCCATCACGGTGGTGAACTGATTGATCGTAAGTAATGTTGGAAGTACTGGTGCGTATATCTCCATCTTTGCCAAAATTCCTGTGACACTAGGAACAATCAGGCATTGCCATTCACTACGCACGGTGAAGAAAGCAACACCAGCTTTGGGGTACCACTCAACTGTTTCAGCAGCAGCATTCTTTACTATGGCACTGTCACCAAACGTGTTGAACACCCCAGAAAGCTCATTGCGGAGCTTTTGTGATGCGTATAGTCGATCATCTTTGTCCCTAGGACCACCTGTTCGAAGGCGATACGGATCAAGCCGGACAACATCAGATCGCACGATATTATCTAACGGGCTCTTGCCTACTCCACCTGGACCAACAACTATCAGTGTACTCTTCGCCATGTGTGTTCTCCTTATCCAAACGTCAGCTTAATCACCACGTTAAGTGGTGAGTAATGAATATGCCAAACTACCGAAGCCCAACAAAAGCAAGAATTCGGTCAAACTCTTCACGGAAATACCCATGAAAAATAACATTTTTTTTTGTTCGTCTTGCATCTACGGCCCATTTCTCATACTCAATAGCTGCGTCTTTACCTGCACAATAAAGAACTTCCGCTACAGTACGTTCCAAAGGTCCCCAAATATGTTTATCACATAGGCGAATACGAATACCAATTACAGCAACGCTGGTAGCTCCTTCTATGATATCTGCAAGCCGTTGCTGTTGAGCCTCTATTAATTCCCATCCAGTAGAAGTACGCTTTGTTGGTTCGAAATAGCACATGGCTGGCGGAAAAGCATCCCCTTCAATTCTATTTCGAAACGTAACGGGATCACATATAATCTCAGGTTTTCCCAAAGCAAGCTTCACATTCGGTCCCGCGAAACGAACCGCTGTAGAATTTCCACGCCCCACAGATGAAAAGATGTGACAACAACCATGAGGAAGGACAAGTTCAAGCTCACAATTTTCCTTTGGCTCGCAGCCAACGACGGGACGTATGCCAATACTACTGAGACTTAATTCCAGTAGACGCTCGTAGTTTAGCGTCGCGCAGGCACCATCCCAAGCAACTTTCTTAATCCGCGCAGCGAACTGCCGATAAAGATTGGAGGGTGAAGGGACAAAATTGAAGAAATAGGCTGCCATAGCACGTTGCAAAACCGGCATCCAGTGGATGTTTACCTCGGAGACCCTTGTCATCCCTTTCTCAAAGTCATCGAATACGTCAACAAGGTCGCTTGGAAGAGACCCCCATCCGGTAGGATTAAACCGAGACAACTCATGAAAAAGCCCGCTACCCAAAGGAGGGGTATTCGAAAAATCTGAACCATAACTGGCACCTGCACCGAATAAAATCACATTCTTATACATGTTTAAGTTCTGTCCTCTCGTGCCCAGACATAATACTATCCACCACTTCTCCCCGCCACTTTATCCCGCTGCTAATAAATTGTCAACTGTCACCCCCTCTGTAAATCTTGCCTAAGTATCTCTTTAATCTCTGTGTTCTCTGCGGTAAAAAAAATCCCGTAAATCCCGTCAAAAACTGCGTAAATCTGTGTCAATCTGTAGTTTATGTTATTTCGATACAAGTGCGATTGTACTATTCTGCTATTTCCAAAAATTCCACAAATTTTTAACTCCATCCCACATAAAGACTTACAATTTTTACGCCCCCGAAAAATCGCCGATTTTCGACACAAATCTGCAAGTGGGTTGGAATTATGGTGGGCTGTGTTTCTGCCCCCGTGGTTCTTTGAAATATAGTTTTGTATTTTATCTATCTTAACAATACCTCTGTGTTCCCGGGGAACTCCGAGGCAAAAACAAACACAAAATACACGAAAAAAAACAATCTAAACCCAATAAAACCCCAAAAAAGTATGCTGAAAGCCAATTTAAAGCCAATTAGTGAGCAAAAATGAACGCAAAATATGCCTCTAAACCCAATTTGAACCCAAACGAAGCCAATTTATTTGGCTTCGCCCGTTTCCCTCTACATTTTTGGATTTTAAATTTTGGTTTTGCCTTTTGGGTTTTAACTTTTGAATTTGCTATGACCACATCTGTGCCATCTGTGAAATCTGTGGTTCCCAAAAACGAACCCAATTTCAAAACAGAAAAAACCTTGATATCGCGTCAAAAACGCAGAAACGGAGGCCAAAAACCGACCCCAAAAAACGAAACGAACCCAATTGTGGATAACTTTGCCTGTACGCTGAACGCTGTACGCTGAACGCTAATCAAAGCGGATGTCGGTGAGGACGAATTGGAGGGAGCTTGTGCCGTTGAAGGTGTTGATTTGCGGTTCGTAGGCGACGTCGAAGGAATCGGCTTCTAATATTTTCTTTTCGAGATTTCCCATATCAAAGCCGATACATCGCACCGATGCCGTGCCGTCGGTAATCGCCACCTGTAAATGTTCGTTTTTGGCTCCGACGCGTCGCGGCGGGGCGATGCGTTTGACGCCGCGGGTCGCGAAAATCGGTCGCGGATTGCCCTGGCCGAATGGCTCCAGCAGTTGCAGTTCCCGCATTACACGGTCGCTGAAATCCCGGATGGAAACTTCCGCTTCAATATCGAGCGCGCTTTCGGTTAATCCTGCGGGCATTTGAGCGCGGGCATAGTCCTCGAACGCCTCGGCGAAAGCCGGGATTTTCTCCGTCTCAATGCGAAGTCCCGCCGCCATTTCATGCCCGCCAAAGCTGATAAGATGCTCCGCACAGGCGCACAAGCCGTTGTAGAGGTTAAATCCTTCAATCGACCGGGCCGACCCGTGCCCGATGCCGTTATAAAGGGTAATCATCACCGTCGGTCGGCAGAATTCGTCGATAATCCGCGACGCGACCACGCCGATAACGCCGCTATGCCAGGCCGCATCGCAAAGCACGATGGTTTTTCGGTCGGGATGGTGCAGATTATTCTGCACAATACGTTGCCTGGCCTGCTGAAAAATGTCGCGCTGACATTTCTGCCGCTGCCGGTTCTGGTCTTTCAGATACTGCGCGATTTGATGCGCCCGCATCTCGTTGTCCGTCGTCAGCAGTTCCACCGCCAGCCGCGCGTGTCCCATCCGGCCCGCCGCGTTCAGCATCGGCGCCAGTTTGAACGCCACGTCATAACTGTTGGCCCCGGTTTGCAATTGCGCCGATTCAACAAGAGCCTTGATGCCGTACAGTTTCGATTCGGTCAGTGCCCGCAGACCAAACCCCGCGATGACGCGATTTTCGCCGCGCAGGTCAACTACGTCCGCGATTGTCCCCATCCCCGCCAGCGTCGTCGCGCTGAGCAGATACTCCCGCAGCGGCTGACTGATAGGGCCGTTGCCGTGGAATGCACTGGCAATCGCCCAGGCCAGCTTGAACGCCGCCATCGCCCCGCACGTATGCGGATTGCCGTAACCGCTGTCCAGCATCGGGTGCACAATCGCACAGGCCCTCGGCAGACGTTCGACAATCTGGTGATGGTCGGTAATAATCACGTCCATTCCCAGACTCGCCGCGTATTCCGTTTCCGCAAACGCCGTGATGCCGCAATCAACCGTAATTAAAAGTTTAATCCCTGCCTCCGCTAATTGTGTAATCGCCTCAGTATTCAGACCGTAGCCTTCCTCGATGCGGTGGGGGATGTAATAGGCCACCTGTGCGCCTAACATTTTTAACAGATGCCACAGGATGGCAACGCCCGTAATGCCGTCAACGTCATAATCGCCATAGACTGCGATTTTTTCATTGTTTTGGATAGCTTCCCGAATCCGCCGTGCCGCCGCCTCAACACCCGCAAGCGCCGTAGGCTCGATTAAATCCGTCAATTTCGGCGATAAAAATGCCCGCGCCGCCGCCTCAGTTGAAAGCTGCCGGTTGATCAGGATTTGCGCTAAGACAGGCGTGATATTGAGTTTTTGGGATAGATTCTGCGTTCCGGGGCCTGATGGCCGAATCGACCAGACCTTTCTTTGCATCCGTGCCGCCATTCTCATCGCTTTTCATACTCTCCGTGTCGTTTATTGCCTTGTCAATTACCCGTAAAGTATATCCGCGCAGAGGGGGAAGGTCAAATTTTCTATAAAATCCAACTGCTTTTGTTATTTAGTTTCTGTTGCGGAAAGACAAAAACGAAAATAGCGTATAGAAAAAACAGGCGTATCGG
>CAZWMN010000056.1:0-10845 GCA_964635075.1 uncultured Pirellulales bacterium
TGATTTATGGCATAGACATAGATGGAAGGGCAATTTGCTGGACACGTAGGTTGCTTTTGCTGACCGTTTGGGATTTTTATATTAACAACAGCGTAAATAAGAATGATATTCAAAATCTAAGGATACCGACATTCGAAAAGAATATCGTTTGCAGGGATTTTCTTGAGGAACAATCATTGAAAAATGAAACTTTCCACGTGATTATTGGCGGGCCACCCTTTGTCCGGGTACAGGAACTTTATAAATCCGACCCTGCAAAGACGAACTATTATAAGCGAAATTTTAGAACAGCAAAAAATGGCCAGTTTGACTTATATATGCTTTTCATTGAGAAGGCAATTGAGCTATTAGGAGATCAGGGATATTTAAGTATGAGCGTATCTAACACATTTCTACGCTCCGAAAGTGGTCGTACACTTCGTAAATTGATTGCTGAAAAGTGTACTGTCAGTGAAATCGTTGAATTTGAGGATAGTAAATTATACCCAAATGCACTGGTCCAGGTTGCTGCAATCATGCTACAGAAAACTGCTGAGAAAAATGCTACGAAACATATTTTTGTTAAAGGAAAAGAAGGGCTTCGCAGAAAGTTAAGCAGAGTTGATAAACAGGAGGACAATTCGTTTTTGCAGGCGCGTAATCTGCCTGCTACAGCATGCGCTTCAGAAAATTGGGTTCTGACGTCTGAAAGTGAAACAGACTTGTTGTATAAAATTGAGTCAGTGGGTATCCCTCTTGGTAAATTGCCAGTCGGCATCCACTTCGGGGCAGCTACGGGAGCAGACAAAGTATTTCTATTAAAAAAGGCGGAGTATTTGGATTCAAAGACTGTATTGGCCGAGAGTCGTCTTTTTGATGATGTATTTGTATTCGAATCTTCGATCTTAAGACCAATACTGCGAGGCCGACATATCAGCGGATATACCACCCCGGAACCCAAAACGCAGTGTATATTCCCTTATGACAAAACCGGAAACCTAATCGCCGAAGACATATTAGAGACGGAATTTCCCTGTACATATAGATACCTAAAATCCTGTCAATCTTACCTTGGTTCGAGAAAACTGAAAGACGGACAACTATGGTATGCATTTAGAAACGAAAATGTCTCACAATTCGTACAAAGTCCAAAGATTGTTGCAAGTGTGGTTAGTTCCGGCAGTGGTTTTGCTATGGATCAGCATCAACATCTTTTATGCAACAACAGCGTTATTCTCATATGCCCAAATGAAAAAGTCGTTAGCTCCTATTTTTTACTTGCTGTTCTCAACAGCAAAGTTTTTTGGACTTGGGCCAAACATCGAATGCCAACCTTGGGCTCAGGCTGGTACTCCTATCGAGTCAGCATACTTCGCCAATTTCCTATCCCCACTCCACTACATAGTCATGATAATCCGGTATTTGATGAGGTAGCTAATCTTGCTGCCAAGCTTTTAGATAAAAAACTCAGTGTAACGGACCGTACTAATATTTTATCTTCGGTCGATAACAAGGTTTGTGAACTCTACGGAATCTCATAAAGTAAATTGCCTCAATACCGTCAAGGAGAATCTACACGATGATTTTCGCGGGAGTAATACGGGGGCATTTGAGAGGAAAATTCTGATAAATTGTGATAAAATGTGACAAATTCTGAGAACATCTCAAGCCCTTGTTGAGAAGCAACTCAAGATATATCTCCTTATACAATAAGCAGTTAGAAAAACGACCTGACGGGGGTTCGAATCCCCCCGCCTCCATCCTCCATAGCTCTGCTTCGCAGAGCGACGGAGGATGCCCTGCGTAGTTTTAGCGGAGTAGCTTTTGACGACCTTACCCGTCACACGCCATTTCTCTTGTTATGAAACCCCGCCCATAATATAGTAGCGTAAATGAATCCGAACGATAAAAATACGATATTAGTCACCTGCGCACCGGGACTGAGCGAGTTCTTGTGTCAGGAAGTCGAAACGCTGGGATATTCCATAGATGCCGTATTACCTGCGGGCGCGGAGTTGCAGGGCGACCTGTACGATGCGATGCGGCTCAATCTCCATCTGCGTACGGCGTACAACGTCCTGTTTCTGCTTAAGAAATTTGAATGTCATTCGCCCGAAGCGCTGTATCGCGAAGTCAAAGATTTTCCGTGGGAAGAGATGATTTCGCCGCAGGAACTCCTCAGCGTCGTCGGCAGGATTGACACGGCCTCCATTGATAATTCAATGTACGCCAATCTCAAGGCCAAAGACGCCGTCGTGGACCGTATCTTTGAAAAAACCGGCTCGCGCCCCGATTCCAGCAAAGACAAGACCGGCGTCGTCGTCCAGTTTTACTGGAAAGGCGAACACTGTCGGCTATTTCTCAATACCTCCGGACTGAAACTGACAGACCGTGGTTATCGCAAAATGCCGCACAAGGCCCCGTTGCGCGAATCGCTGGCCGCGGCAGTCATTATAGCCACCGGCTACGACGGTACGGTACCGCTGGTCTGCCCGATGTGCGGCAGCGGCACACTGGCCATTGAAGCGGCCCTGATAGCGACTCGCCGCGTTCCGGGTCTGTTGCGAAGCAATTATGGATTTATGCACATCAAACCATTCGATGACGTCGCCTGGCGGGAAATGCGCGCCGCAGCGCTCAAACAGAGCAGAAAACGCGGCGGCAAATCAGATGCCAAACCCGCCCCAATCATCGCCACAGATATCGACCCCAAAGCCGTCGAGGCCTCACGCCGAAACGCCATGACCGCAGGCGTTGACCATTTAATCAGTTTCGAGGTCTGCGATTTCGCCGACACGCCCATACCGCCGACGCCGGGCATTATCGTGATGAACCCCGAATACGGACAGCGGCTCGGGGAAATTGAAAAACTTAGGTTGACCTATCAGCACATCGGCGACTTTTTCAAGCAGAAATGTGCCGGATATACGGCCTATCTCTTTACAGGCAATCTCGAGCTGGCTAAACAAATCGGTCTTCGTACCAGCCGGAGGATGGTCTTCTTTAACGCCGATATCGAATGCCGCCTGCTGAAATATGAGCTGTATGCCGGCAGCCGGAAATATCCCCCTGCTTCACCGGACAATTGATTCCATACTGCCGGCAAAAAAAAACTGGATTTCGTCGGCATAGACGGTAATATATTCGGCAGGTACTATGGTTCTACAGGATACAATGTCGTGCCTATAGACTTGCCGCAAAACCGTTAATATAGTTGGAAAGGAGACCGGTATGAAGTATTTTGGGGTGGCATCGCTCATTTTCTTTTTGGCTTCGTTCACTGCATCAGCAGCTCCCGTCGCCGCCGCAAAAACCACATCACATCTGTTGAACTTGTCCGCCGTTGACCTGGTTATCATTGTGTTTTATTTCGTGGTCGTGCTTGCGATTGGGTTCTACCTGAAAAAATACGCCAGCACGGGCGAAGACTTTTTTATGGCAGGTCGCAAAATGACGGCCTGGATTGCTGGTCTGAGCTTCATTTCCGCCAATCTGAGCTCGCTTGAAACGATGGGCTGGTCGGCGATGGCCTATCAATACGGAATGCTTGGCGCCCACGCCTATCTCATCGGCGCCATCCCGGCCATTTTGTTCCTGGCCGTGGTGATGATGCCGTTTTATTACATCTGCAAAACGCACTCCGTCCCCGGCTATCTGAAGCTGCGCTATGGTGAAGGGGCCCGGGCGCTGGCCGGCATCTCCTTTACATTCATGACCGTGATGGTCAGCGGCGCCAGCATGTTCGCAATGGCCAAAATCCTCCACCTGCTGCTGGGCTGGAACATGAACGTAAGCATCTGGGTGTCGTCCCTCACAGTAGCCGTTTACGTCACACTCGGCGGGTTGCTCTCCGCGGTGTTCAACGAAGTATTGCAGTATTTCCTCATCTGGGCAGGTTCACTTTTAATCCCCATACTTGGCATCATTCAGGCCGGTGGTTGGCACAAAATGATGGCCGCCATTCAGGAAAACGTCAAGGTGATTCATCCGACGGTTCAGAACGCTGATTTCACCAGCCTCTGGCGAAACCTTGGTTCATTCGACACCAACCCGATGGGCATCGACTGGTTCGGAATGGTGTTTGGTTTGGGACTGGCGGTCAGCTTCGGATACTGGTGCACGGACTTCCTGCAGGTACAGCGAGTTATCGTGGCCAAAGACCTTCGCTCCGCGCAGAACGGCACGATTATTGGCGCAGTGCTTAAAATGCTGGTTCCGATTATCGTAACGATCCCAGGCCTGCTGGGACTGGCCGTCCTGATGAACCCGGACGGCTCGCCGATGGTGCTGGTACCGGAGAGCGACCCGCGGGCGGGCATTACGCTTCACACCTACAACGACGTCCTGCCGTTGTTGATGGGGCATTATCTTGGGCCGGGCCTGCTGGGTTTGGGGGTAACCGCGATGATTGCCGGCTTTATGTCTGGTATGGCAGGCAATATCAGCGCCTTCGCGACGGTCTGGACGCACGACGTCTATAAACCGCTCCTCAACAAAAACGCCGGTGATAAACATTATCTCAATATGGGACGCTGGTCTTCGATTTTGGGGGTGCTGATTTCAATCGGAACGGCTTATACGCTCTTCTTCTTCTCGAATATCCTTGAGTATCTTCAGGTCCTGGTGTTCTTCTTCATCGTCCCGCTGTTCGGCACGGTGATTCTGGGGATGCTCTGGAAGCGGGCCACACCCGCCGCTGGCTTCTGGGGATTTCTCACGGCAATTCTCGTCTCTATGAGTATGTGGGCCTACGTCCACACTTTCCCGGAAGGTTACCGTCCACAGCCTAAAATCACTCTCGGAAAAGGTGCTGTCGTAACGCTGGACAAAAACACGGATGGAAAGTTCACTCAGATTACAGTTGAGAAAGGAACCGTGAGTCTGGTCAATGTGCCTGCTCCTCTGGAACTGGGCAAACCTGCAGTAACATCGGGCGATTATACAATCCAGGAATCGCCTTCCGACGCCTCAAAGATAGTTGTTCTGCCCCCGACAATCCATAATAAGGAAAGCAATACCGTCGTCCAGACGCTGGCGCCGGAGGTGGTGATGGCTGATACACAAGAGGCGGGTAAATTCGGTGTCGAAGGTATTCCTGTGCTACTTAAGCCGGGCGTACAGGTTCACGCTCAGACGGTTTCCCGTCGTTTCGCTCCCGCGGCTTTCAATCCCGCACATACAAAATGGATCGCCCGCTCCGAAAAAGCCAAACCCATGGCGGTCAATATGTACAGCGGATGGTGGTCGTTTGTGGTTTGCGTGCTGACCACCGTGCTGGTTAGTCTGTTCACAAAACCAAAACCAGAGGCGGAGTTGAAGAATCTTGTCATGGGTCTGACGCCGCTGCCGGACGAAGGTCCCTATCCCTGGTACAAGAAACCAATCTTCTGGGCGGCGGTGGTAACCGTTGTTCTGGTAACGATAAATATCATCTTTTGGTGAGGTTATTATGCACGACTGCGAAAAACAGATTCCGATATGGTTTTTCATCGGCGCAACGCTGACATTCTATGGCCTGTTGATTTTCGGCGCCGGTATCTACAATCTGGTCCGTCCGCCCGAACATCCTGTGGCGATGGCTTATCTGCACGCGGATATCTGGTGGGGTATTCTGCTTGTGGTGATTGGATTGATTTACGTCATTAAGTACCGGCCGTCCAAAGGCGACGCGGCCCGTTAACTCTCGGTTTTAAGTCTTGAGCATTCGGATTTTGCAGGTTTTGAATTTATTTCGGACTCGTCCGCCATAGGTCGCAGGTGCCGTAGGTGGATTTCGTGTCTCGAATTTCACAATAGAGGTTTTCGAAGGTCCGATAAGTAATCTTGGACATTTCCGCATGGAAAAATCATTATCGGACGAAAAATTAGTACAACTCCACTATTTGATTCGTAAAAATAAACATAACATTTTATTAGATAAGAAATTATGATGGTTTTTCGGAAAACCCGGAATACGAAGCTCAAAATCCGAATGTCGCAAATACAGAACGCAGGCCGCAGAAACCTGTGGGGTTATTCGTTTGGGACATTCGAATTTTTGTCACTTTGGATTTGTCCTTCGACTTCGCTCAGGATGGTGAGCCTGCCTATACTGAGCTTGTCGAAGTATCTATACTGAGCTTGTCGAAGTATCTATACTGAGCTTGTCGAAGTATCTATACTGAGCTTGTCGAAGTATCGAACCATTTCGGATTTCGTCCTGGATTCAATCCAGGATCGTGCCTCGAATTTTACAAAAAAAACAGGTCTTTCCATTACCAGGTAGCGTTGTAGTATCAGTTTATTCTGATACCGGCAGGTTAGCGGTCAGGTTTCTGGCCTGTTCCGCCCACAGCGTAGCAGGGTAATCGGTTGCCAGTTTGTTCAGCATTGCCCGGGCTTCAATCAGCGCGGTTTTTTGGGCCTCCGGTGTGCTTTGCGAATTCTTCCAAACGCCGATTTTCAACACGGCGATTTCATACAGGGCCTGAACGGCGCCGTCGCTGCCGGGGAGGCCGGAGGTGATTTCAATCAGCTTTCGCACTCGAACGGCAGTATCGAATGCGACCATCGCCTGCGCCAAAAGCACATTGTCTCGTAAAGGATCATTGGCGTCCATTGCCGCCAGCAGCGTAACTAATTTGGCGTCGTAATCGAGCCGATAGGGATTGAGCATCACAAATTCAGCCAGTCTCTGTCGGCACTGCGGCGTTGTACCCTGATTGTCCCGACGAATCAGTTCCCGGAGTTTCTTCAGACGAAATGACAGGGCCCGCAATTTGATGGCCGTCATCGCCGTTTCCGAGGGTCGGTTAAATGCGCTGAAAAAGCCGGCATTGGAAGCGGGAGGACGAGCGTCCATCTTTTTCAGTCCCTCTGCAATCAGCGAAATCGCCACGTCGCACAACTCCTCGGCTTTCTCAAATTTCCCACGTCCGGCCTCGTGCATGGCAATCCGCCAGCGGGCCTCCAGCGCCTCGCTGCTGGCTGGAAACCGGTCATACAATTCCTGCCAAATCAAAATGTTTTCATAATACGGATAATCGCTGTAAAAACGCAGGGTTTCCGTCTGTCCGAACTGTCGGATGTCGGGATGGGTTTCGTTGAGCAGGGCCTTGTAATACAGTGCGACCGGCACGCGTTTGCTGCGGGGCCATTTTTCCAAAAACAAGTCATACTGATTCAGCAGGGCGATTCGTCTCCTCTGGTACTGGAGCGATTCGGGCAGTTTCTTTTCAATCCACAGCGGCCAGCGCCCATACACAAGCTGATTTTGAATATCGGTTTTGAGTTTTTCCCGGAGATACAGCGGCTCGGTGGGATAGAACCGCCCAGCCAGAAAACTTCGGGTGTGTTCGTCTTCGATGATCTCGTTGAGCGTTTCGGTAAGAGAATGGTCGTGGAATTCGTTGGCTTCTTCGGGATTGTTGCCGGCGGCATACAATTGATAATCCAGTTCCGCCAGCCCGATTTGGGAATAGAACAGCCAGCCGGCCAGAATCAGAAGGACTGTACTAACAGACCAGAGCAGGCCGGGTTTGTAGCGGTTGAAGTGTCCAAGGGTCAGCACAACGCCGACCATAAACAGCGATGTCAGCCAGGCGTAAATCCACGGCGCGTAGGAAAATCCCCACCGCACCGGATCGACATTTTCACAGCCTCCGAATACCGCCCAATAGACCACCTGCGGAGCCATACACAGCGCCACCGAGATAAACCGCGACCGAAATCGCAACGGCCGACACGCCACCGCCGCGCAGCTAATCAGCAGTACCGCTCCGAACAAACCCAGCCGGGCCACCACCATCACGGCGATAATCATTGGAATACTGTACCGAAAACTTAAGAGCTGACTAATCAGTACCGGCGCCGTTGCCAGAATCCCCATCAAGACGCCCAGCACGATAATTTGCCACGGGTATTCGTAAATACTCAGAGGTTTGGCGGCAAATCGCCCCAGATTCCAGAATCCCGGCCCAAAAAGCCCCAGCAGACTGACCGACAGCTCTTCGCCAAGCAATAGGCGGCTCCAGAAAAAACAGACCGCCACATACGCTGCGATGGAAAGCCCCCAGCACAGATGGATATTCGTGTGGCTGTAGTGCAGGGTGGGTCCTGCCGTCATAAATGACTTGAGCAAAACCGCCTGCGGCCTGTTGGTATCGTTTTCTGTCATAGCATTGAAGGTAAATTCAGAATACAGAACCTGGAATTATTGAGGATCGAAAAAATAAATAAACATTTTGTCATTCCCGCTCTCTTTTTTGTCATTCCCGCGAAAGCGGGAATCCAGTCTAAAACGCTCTGGGTTCCGGCTCAAGCCTGCCCCAGCGAAGGCTGGGGCCGGAATGACAAATATAAATCAATGTTTGAGATTGTTAAATTTATTATTCAAAGAGCAATAAAAACTGAAAATTCCAAAATCCTCAATTTTGCCGCCCGCCTTTCCTCCAGCATCTCTCCCTTTATTTTTTGATTCCCTTGCGTCTTCTGAAAACACAACTCCTTAAGTAGTTCCTGTTGCGGATATGGGTTTTTGTCATTCCCGCGCAGGCGGGAATCCAGTTATTCGTACCAAATACCTGCTTTCGCGGGTATGACATTTTTGGTTTTATTTTTCCGCAACAAGAACTAAGTAGCAATATTATACCCGAAAAATCTCCTGTGCAAAGAACTTTTATGTAAAAGACCTTTTTAACGGTACAGGACGAAAAACTGTGGCAAATAGAAATGCCGACAGGTAGAATACACGGCCAGACAGAAATAAGAGGTCGTCTTCGGGAAGTCCGTGTGCCGGCTACTCTCCCGTAAAGGCGGGCAAAAAGCAGGATGATTTGGCGAAATCGATGGAGTGGAAAACGACAACACAAATTCTTGAGGATCTGAAAAATTCCAACGATACCGCCGGTTGGAGTAGTTTTCGCGATTATTTTTACCCCGTTCTTGTCAGGTTTGCCAAAAGACTGGGGATTACCGACAACGACGCCGAAGATATTGCACAGGAAACTATCGTCACTTTTCTAAAGGCCTACCGGACTGACAAATATTGCCGGCAGCAGGGCAAACTAAGCCATTGGGTTTTGGGGGTGGCCCGCAATGTGATCCGGACTCATTATCGAAAACACTCGAAAATCGCTGCTCCGGCGAATTCCAATTCCACGGCTTCTTTATGGCAGAATATTGAGGACGAACATGCCATTCAACATACCTGGCGGACCGAATGGCGGAATGTTCTTTTGGAAAGATGTTTGGTCCAGGCACGAAAAGAATTCGACTCCAAAACGTTCCTCGTCTTTGAATTGTACGCCCTCCGGCAAAAACCGGTGGCACAGGTCTGCGAGGAATTAAATCTGTCCCCCAATGCTGTCTATATTGCCAAAAACCGCGTATTAACAAGAATCCGCCTGCTTTTTAATGATTATAATGAACAGTAGAGAGGCTGGCACGATGGATTGTTTGAATCATGAAATAATTGAAATGTACGTCGGCAAACGGCTCGAAAACTCAAAAATTTCAGAGGTCGAAACGCATCTCCGGGAATGTGAAAAATGCAGACTGAAAATCCAGGAAGCAATGGACAATGAGAATCTCCTGCAGGAATTTCGCACGATGGACAGCCCCTGCGACGCTCCCCGTGTACCATTCGAAAATGCTAAAATGCCGCCGCCCTTAAGCATCGAAAATGCTCAGGAACTGATTGGAAGTGCATATAAAATCGTCAGGAAAATAGCAAGCGGCTCGTCGGGCGAGGTTTTTCTTGCCGTTGATTCAGTTCTGGAAAGAACCGTCGCTGTAAAATTCTTAAAAAAACAAATTCACCCGGAATTAGAAGACCAGTGGCAGGAAGGACGATTGATGGGTCGGATGAATCATCCTCATATCGCGCAGATTTATCATATCGGCTCAAATCAGGGAATCCAATATATTATTATGGAATGGGTCGAAGGACTGCCGTTAACCGAGGCATGGAAACCCTGCTCCTTACAGGGCCGTTTACGGCTTTATCTTCAGGTGCTGGAGGCCGTGGACGCAGCACACAAAAAGGGGATTGTCCATCGAGACCTCAAGCCTTCCAATATCCTGGTCACTGCGGCCGGACAGGTGAAAATCCTTGATTTCGGGATTGCCACGGAGCGGCTCACAGACCAGGATATGAGGATTTACCGGGGAACCCCATCCTACAGCGCCCCGGAACAAATTTGTACGCCGGACCGTATTGGACCTGCCACCGATGTTTATGCTCTGGGGGTTCTGCTTTATCAGCTTCTGACGGATTCTCTCCCGTTTCCTCAGACCAATCCCGATGAACTTTTTGAAGCCATCAGGAGTCATTATCCGGAATTACCCACGGCCCTGAGGAAAACGGTGCCGATTGCCCTGCAGAACATCTGTCTCAAAGCCCTCGAAAAGAAAATTACAGACCGCTACCCTGACGCCCAAGGTCTGTCCGACGATATTTATCGCTACTTGCGGGGAGAGAGAGTCTGGTCAAAACCGACATTCCTGTCCGACAAAATCCAGCAGGAAATATTCTTGCACCGTCAGCGTCTCGAAGTCTGGAAAAACAACGACCTGATTACAGAACGCGAATACGACAAGCTGGAGTCTATTTATGAACGGGTGGTATCGCCCGCCGACCCTTCCATTATCGAATCCAGAAAATTATCTTTATCTCAGGTTTGTTTATACCTGGGAGGATGGATAACGGTTGTCGGTTGTGCGGTGATTCTCTCAAGCGCGTGGAGTCATATCCATAAAGGTCTGCGCCCCGTTCCCTCTCTGATTTCAGCTTTTGTGATGCTTCTCCTGGGAGGTTATTTGTGGATTAAAAAACACTACTGTCCAACTGTTTGACTTTGAAAGAGTCATAACTGATTGAAACACAAT
>CAZWMN010000057.1:0-10521 GCA_964635075.1 uncultured Pirellulales bacterium
ATTGAGAGACTTGAATATTCAACCGGCAGCAGTCCGAGAGGGCCTTTTGAGCCCAAGGGAATGATCATGAATGAATCTCCCAGCGGCTGCTGGACAAATCATCATTCAATCGTTGAATACAAAGGGCGGTGGTATTTGTTTTATCATGACAAGGATTTATCCCCAGACTCTGATAAAAACCGGTCCATAAGGGCTGATTATCTATACTTCAACGCCGACGGCACCATACAGAAAGTCATTCCAACCTTGCGTGGAGTGGGTATCACCAGTGCCCTCCAGGAGATTCAGATTGACAGGTACAGTGCCATCAGTCCAGAAGGTGCCTCCATTGTATTCCTTGACAAGCAGCAAAAACAAAAAGGGTGGAAGACGATATTGGCAGCCCGGGATGCCTGGGTACAATACAATAATGTCGATTTTGGCCAGAACCAGAAAAAGTTGAGTTCAGTCAAAATTAAAACCTTATCGCAAACAGGAGGTGTTATCGATATCCGGATCGACAAGATCGACGGGCCGCTGGCTGCTCAAGTCAACATTGCGAAAAATACAGATTGGGGTATCGTAAGTTCGGGGCTATTAGAAAATCCTTCCGGTATCCATGATTTGGTTGTAAAGCTTAAAGGCACAAAAACCGTTGAGATCGATTGGATAAAGTTTGAATAAGTAATCTCCAGTAAAACTCATCCATGCATGCCTTTTGAGCATAAGTATAGATACAACATGCACTTTATCAGGGATTCCAGGTTAAGGTCTGGGCTTTTTTAATATTCAGCTTATGAACGGCGCCGTCATAACGCAACCGGCAGGGATTTCCAAAAGTTGAACAGATGGTTACGGTTTTCAGTTTGCCGCCCTGCCACTGGATATCCACAACAAAGCCCCCTCTGGCACACAGGCCTTTTACTGAACCGTCCGGCCATGCCTTAGGTAGCGCGGCCAGAGGTTCAATCTCCCAGTTGTCACCGACAAGACGGCACTGAAGTAACATTTCACCAATGCCAGCCGTACCGCCAAAGTTGCCGTCAATCTGAAACGGAGGATGAGCATCAAACATATTCGGATAGGTCCGACTGGGACGAAGAAGCATTTGAAGAATTTTATAAGCATGTTCGCCATCATGCAGTCGTGCCCAGAGATTCAGTCGCCATCCAAGCCCCCAGCCGGTGGCCTCGTCGCCGCGAATCTCCAGTGACTTTCTGGCTGCATTGGCCAAGTCCGGGGTATCATAAACATTGATCTGGCTGCTTGGATATAAACCATACAAGTGCGACACATGGCGATGGTGAATTTCCGGGGCCTGCATATCCCAGTCTTCCAGCCATTCCTGAAGCTGACCGGCCGCGCCAATCTGATTAGGAGCCAATCGCTTTTTTGCTGATGCAAGCTGTGCCCGGAAATCTTTATCCACATCAAGTATTTCGGATGCCGCAATGCAATTCGCAAATAAATCACGAAGAATCTGCATATCCATCGTAGGGCCGGCACAGATGCTAACTCTGCCGGGATGGCTATTTTCCGGGGAAAGAGATGGACATGTCACCAGCCATTTATGTTTCGGTTCTTCGACCAGAGTATCGAGAAAAAACTGTGTCGCCCCTTTCATAACAGGATAGTATTCTTTCAGAAAATCCTTGTCGAAGGTATATTCATAGTGGTCCCACAGGTGCTTGCACAGCCAGGCGCCGCCCGTTGGCCACATACCCCACTGTACCCCATCAATGGGAGCGGTGGCACGCCAGAGATCGGTATTATGATGGGTCACCCAACCGCCGGCACCATAGGTAACCTGTGCGGTGTGAACACCGGTTTCGCTGATATCCTTAGTCATGGCAAAAAGGGGCTGAGTACACTCCGACAGATTGGTCGGCTCAGCAGGCCAGTAATTCATTTCGGTATTGATATTGATAGTATATTTACTGCCCCAAGGCGGAGTCATGCTATCATTCCAAAGGCCCTGCAGATTAGCCGGCTGGCCACCTGCACGAGAGCAGGAAATCAGCAGATAACGGCCGTACTGAAAATACAGCGCCGCAAGCTGCGGATCGTGGGTTTGTCCGAAATTTGCGATTCGCTGATCGGTGGGATTCTTGATTGCGTCTGTAGAACCCAAATCCAATTGCACCCGGCGAAACAGCCGCTGATATTCCTGAATATGGGCATCCTGCAGCGTTTTATACGTTTTTAGGGCAGCACCCTCGATCTGCTTTTTTGTAATCGCCTCGGGGTCACCGCTGACATCGGCATAGTTTTTATAGCTGGTCGCCGCAGCAATCAAAATAGTAACGCTATCGGCATTAACAACTGAAATGGTGTCTTTGGCGGAATTGAGTTGCCCGCCCTGATTTAAAACCCGAACTCTAACCTGGAATTTCAGCGCCCCTTTGATACCCTGGGAATTGCCGTTGACACCTTGCATAACCAGAGTATTGGAATTTTCACTCTCAACCTGGGCTTGCTGGGGCGTAGCAAGACCGGCAGTAAATGAAATCTTACCCGGTTTACTGGCCGTCAATCGCATTACAATAACCTGGTCAACAGGTGTAGAAAAGACCTCCCGCGTATAAGCAACCCCGCCTGTCGCATAAGAAACGCTGGTTACGGCGGTATCGAGATTCAGGTCTCTTCGGTAATTTTCCACTTTGTCAATAGCACCAAACGACAAGAGCAAATCCCCGGCCGTCTGATATTGCAATTGCCCCAGAGGATGGGCCATCATGGTTCTTGCGGTAAGACCGTCGGCTTCTCTGTATTTGCCTTCAAAAATCAGCTTTCGTATTTCCGGCAAAGCCTTATTGCCTTCCGGATTGGCCGGATCATACGGCCCGCCGGCCCAGAGCGTCCCTTCATTAAGCTGCAGACGGTCGTTGTCAATGCCGCCAAAGACCATCGCTCCTAACCGCCCATTACCCACCGGCAACGCTTCTGTCCATTGTACTGCGGGTTTTGTGTACCACAACGTCAATGGCTCCCGGGGATATGACGGCTGACCGACGATCTGACCTTTGAATGCAGTATCCGTAATCAGATGCGATTGAGACACGGGTGAGGTCGCGGCAACACAGGTTATGATATTCGCAAGAACTGCCGCAAAAACACCAAAAATCCATTTTGTTGAACTCTGGGTAAACATAAATATATCCTCGCAAAATTCTAAGTTTCTGTAAATCTTAAGCGAATGAACTCTCCGGACTAAAGCACGGAACTTCCACCCGCTGACATAATCTATTCATTGTCATCTCTGTTCCCGAATGTATTTTCAGACAACTTCCTTATCAATCTGTCCGATACCCTCTGCAAAATAGGCCTCGTTCCGGGTAGCAGCCAATCATCCCCGGTCTTAAAAGACCGGAGTTTTTTGGTAAGTTTATAACTTTTTTCGAGGGTAGTGTCAAGAATCTTTCGCACATTTTTTTGTAGTGGCGGCTGCAGACTCTGAACGGAAAATATGCTGTCCAAAGAGATATAGGTTGTTGGCCCATTCGGTACCATCGTGGGCATTCGAATCGACGTGCCAGACATGCGGCACACCTTTTTCCTTGAGGTGGTTGTGGACGCCCTGGCTGATACGGATCAGACCGTCCTTGTTGCCGCAGGCTATCCATAGGAGTTTCAATTTCTCCTTGACGGCTACCGGATCAGATACCAGGTCAGCCGGAGATTTGGTGTTGGGGGCCGATGAGAAACCACCGTCGATCCGGGCAGAGGCGGATACCTGGCGGGCAATATCTTCTACAATACCCCCAATCCCGTCGCCGCTTACTATATTAATGACCCGACCTGGGGCACCAGTGACGTAACCGTCGAGTATTCAATCATCACCGACAGTGTTCCCGACCAGTTCCTCGGCAGCGGAAATATCTTCAACGCAGACGCGCTGTTTGTCGATGCCGAAAACGATTTCCACCTCAAGAGCGATTCGGCCGCGATCGGCACCGGGGTCAACGGTATTGATATGGGTTTGTATGTGCCTGCAGGAGCCTCCATATCCGGCCCGTCGAATCTGACAATCCCCCGGACGAATATCACATTCACCATCGCCGGACCCGCCATCACCCATTACAAATGGCGCCTGGACGGCGGCCAATGGAGCCCAGCCGAGCAAACTGTAGATACGGCGCTTGCACTCAACAGCCTGACGCAGGGCGAACATACCCTGGAAGTCATCGGCAAGAATTACGCCGACGTCTGGCAGGACCAGGCAGACGCAACGGTCAGAACCTGGACTGTGGATACGTCCTGGCACGTCCTGCGGATCAATGAAGTCCTGGCCGCCAATACATCGATTGACCACGAAGGCACGTACCCGGATATGATTGAATTATACTATGACGGCGCCGGTTCCCTTGATTTGGGCGGTTATCGGTTAACTGATAATAATGACTTGCCGGATAAGTTTGTCTTTGCCGCGGGGACGACTATGAATCCCGGCGATTATCGGGTTGTCTATGCCGGGCCTGCCGACGGCACATCGGGAATCCATACCGGATTTTCCATTGATTCGGATGGTGACGATCTCTACTTGCGAAATCCCGCGGGTGTGATTGTGGATTCTGTTGTGTTCGGCACACAGTTGAATAATTTCTCAATTGGTCGGCTTGGCGACAACCAGTGGTGTCTAACCGTTCCTACACCGGATTTGCCCAATGTCAAACAGCCTCTCGGCAACCCCGCCGATCTCAAGATCAATGAGTGGCTTGCAAACGGTAAGATACTCTTTGTCGATGACTTCATCGAACTGTACAATCCCGGCCTGAATCCGGTCAATCTGAGTGAGTTGTATCTGACCGATAACTTTATCAATCAGCCTCTCAAGAGCTGTCTGGGACCTTTGAGTTTCATGGATCCCAACGGTTACGCTGTAATTACCGCCGATGACCACAACGAGGCCGGGCATGTTAATTTCAATCTCTCGGCCGACCATGAGATAATCGCTCTCTACGATGCCGACCTTCATGAAATCGACAAGGTGTTCTACGGGCCTCAGACGACCGATGTCTCACAGGGCCGCGTGCCGGACGGCGGCTCGCAAATTACATTCTTCGATTTGCCGACGCCGGGTGCAGCCAACGTTCAGATTCAAACCTCTGTCACACAAACGGACCTGATCAGCATGACGGATGTCTGGTCATACAATCAGTCCGGCATCGACCTGGGCAGTTCCTGGTACAATACAAGCTATCCTGATGAATCGGCCTGGCCGACCGGTGCGGCGCTGCTGTATGTGGAAAGTTCCGACCTGCCGGCTCCTAAAAATACCCTGCTGACGGTAAGCTCCAGCAAGCCGACATTTTATTTCCGCAAACACTTCACCTTCAGCGGCGACCCGGCCGAGGTAGATCATCTGGAACTGACAACCGTACTGGATGACGGCGCAGTGATTTATCTGAACGGAGTTGAAATTCTGCAGATTCGGCTTACAGATCCTGTCACTTTTTCGACATACGCGGTCAAGGTTGGAGATGCCGTCCTGGAAATATTTGAGGCTCCGGCGACAGCGCTGGTCAATGGAGACAATGTCATTGCCGTCGAGGTGCATCAGAACAGTTCCGGCAGCACCGATATTGTCTGGGGATGCGAAATGGATGCCATCGGCTCGACGACTGCCGTTAACGACATCTACGCCGACAGCCACAAGGTCCTTGAGGGACTTCGCATTACCGAGATCATGTACAATCCCTCGTCCGACCCCAATGCGGAATTTATCGAACTGCACAATGTCAGTAATACTGCCATCAATCTGCAAGGCGTGCGATTTACCGAAGGCATTGATTTTGTGTTCCCGCTAATGACGCTCGATCCAGGTCAATATACCGTTGTGGTTGCCGACCAAAGCGTATTTGAAAGTCGATATGGAACACAGATTAATGTCGCCGGCCAATACACCGGCAGATTAGACAACGCAGGCGAAAAAATCATACTCAGGCTTGTCGATCCGCTGGATGCGGCCGTCATGCGGTTTGAATACAAGGATGGATGGTATCCGACGACCGACGGCGGAGGCTATTCACTGGTGATTGCGGATCCGACCGGAACACCTGCCGGTTGGCAGGATGCGGAAAACTGGCGTCCCAGCTCTATCGCCGGCGGTTCTCCGGGCCGAGAGGACATTGCCGGAGTCATGATCAATGAAGTCCTTGCCCATTCACACGACGCTGCCCCGGACTGGATTGAATTATACAATCCGACGGCAGTCGGAGTCAACGTGGGTGGATGGTACCTTAGTGATGATGCGGATAATTTAATGAAATACCGGATTGCGGAGGATACGAGTATCACGTCCGGCGGTTATCTGGTTCTGTATGAGGATATTCATTTTGGCAATCCAGCCGATTCCGGAAGCTCAGTTCAGTTTGCCCTCAGCGAAAACGGGGACAATGTGTATCTCAGTTCCGGCCAAGAGGAGGAGCTTACGGGATATACTGTCGAAGTTGCATTTGGAGCCTCGGAGACAGATGTTTCGTTTGGACGTTATGAAAAAAGTGATGCGACGACGGCGTTTGTTTCGATGAGTTCGGTCACGCCGAATGCGGCCAATGCCGGTCCCAAAGTCGGACCCGTCGTGATTAGCGAGATCATGTACAATCCTCCCCCCGGCGGGTCTTATCCCGACCAGGACTATGAGTATATTGAGCTTCATAACATCACAGGTTCGCCGGTAACACTGGAGGTTTATGATGCAGAAATGGATGTAACGCTGGGATGGCAGTTCACCAATGGCATTGACTTTACATTCCCGCTGGGCACAACGATCCCGGCAAATGGGTACCTGGTTGTTGCAAAAAATCCGGCCGCGTTTACCTCTCGCTACGGAAGTGTCGGTGTGCCGGTGCTTGGACCGTTTGAGAATGATACCAACCTCAGTAATGGCGGGGAATTACTTGAATTGTCTAAACCAGGCGATACGGACACGCTGGGTACAAGGTACTACATTCAGGTTGATTCCGTTCTTTATGACGATGAAGACCTCTGGCCTGCGACACCGGACGGTGGTGGTCAGGTACTGGATCGAATCGATGATAGTGCGTATGGAGATGATGTCGCCAACTGGCAGGCGCAGTCTCCTTCCCTGGGACAATAGAGGATAATTAGAATTAGGCCTTGAAGCACAGACATGCGGATAACCTATGAAACCGGAGCCGGAAGGGGTAGAACAAGTCCTTTTGGAAATGACCTTACTGTCTTCTTAATCTTAAGTTAAGGAGACTCCAGCATGGACAAGTACATCGGATTTTGGACTGAAAATCCGTGTGTCGGCGGTTCAAATCCGCCCCTGCCCATAAACGATAAAGCCTTGTAAGTCATACACTTACAAGGCTTTAGATAAAATCGCGCCCGAAGGGATTCGAACCCCTGACCTACGGATTAGAAATCCGTTGCTCTATCCATCTGAGCTACGGGCGCCGGAGATTTTAAGTGCTTGTAATCTAACCACTTTCCGCTCCTTTTGTCAACTCTCAGTACATCAAAAACAGCCAAAAACAGCAAAAAGTGTCACTTGCCGCACGCCCTGCCCAGGATACTGTTCAACAGTTTGTTAGCAGAGGTCAAATCTTCGGACCGCACGGCCAGGTAATATTGCCTTGTCGTCGTGATGTCCGAGTGTCCTGCCAGTTGCTGTACAACCTGTATTGGCAGCTTCCCCGCCAATTAATGATTGCGGAACGGTGAAGATCGTGCAGCGTGCATCTCTCCTTGCCAGCTCGCTTACAGATGGCATCCAATTCCCTTTCCACGTTGTTGATCATCTGCAACCCCGCTGGGTAATATGGTGCAGTACTTCCGGCACCGCTATACGTGCTGCCCTTGGCATAATGATAGAATTGCACCGGAAGACGCCTTGTGTCAACATAAAATACGGTGACCGTGAGGCGAGCGCCGCTGCTGAAATAGACACTTGTACCGGCTTCTATAGTCAGCGTACTGCCTGCCGGAACCGTCATGCTGGATGCAATAAGCCATGGACCGGATGCCGCGGTCAGAACGACATTTCCGGTAAGACTTGAGACATTAGAGACCGAGCTGTCATTGTACCAGATGTCGATAGAGCCTTCATAGACGCTGGAGCCGCCGCCGTTTACCTGGTCGAAGGCTTCGACAATGACCCGATTGATGCCTGGATTCAACTCGATACCATCTATTGACCACGTGCCGTTCTTCTGGGACCAGTTGGCGTCCGTAACGAGCTGGCCGTCAACTCGCATAGATCTCGCCAGAGCCGCATTAAATGTACCGGACAGACTGACTGTGTTGCTGGTTGTATAAGAATAGCCGTTTTGGGCCGCCGGATTCGACAAGCGGGTGGCCAAGGGGATCTTTGAACGGGCCTGTGGGACTGTCAGATACCACTACACCAATGACCATGCCGCCGTTCTTCTCGTTCATCGGCACGTAGTAGTAGAACTTGCCGTCCCTCTGGACACACTGTCCGGCCCAGGCGTCGCCTCTGGCCCATTCGAACGTTTTCCATGACAGCGGCGAACCGTGATCGGTCCAGTTTTGCATGTCTGTTGAGGAATAGCATCTCCAGTCATTCATGGTAAAGAAATTTTTGACTAATACGTCCTCGTCATGGCTGGTGTACACGTAACACACGCCGTTATGCACCATCGGGGCGGGGTCGGCGGTATAACAGGTTTGTACGATTGGATTATCTGCACAACATACCGTACACAACGTTGTTGTCATGGCCAGTGTGAGGATTGCCGCGAAGGTTTGAATCGTTGACTGTTTCATCGTTTTATCCATCCTGTCTGAATCGGTTTTAGTTAAAAGGGAGAACTTCCGGCGCGCCCGGCTTGAGCAAACGAACATCATAAAGTCCGCCGGCAAGCTGCCGTTTCACGGCGAACCGGACCGTGAGTCGGCCGTTACCAGCGGCTTGAAGTATCTCGGAGGGAATCGGATAGCGTTTCTCAATGAAGTGGTTTGGGCTCTCGCCGGTCAGCTTCTGTGTGGCGATAATCCTATCATTAACGAGGATATCGAATTCCCTGCCACGATCGTCACCGGAATACGTGACAGACAGAATAGCTTCTCTGGCACCTCGCGGGTCAAGCGTGTATTGAATCCAGGCACCGTGACGCCAGCGTCGGCCATTGTGGATGCTCGATTCCATGCCTTCCCCTTTAAGGTCGTGCTCCACTTCGGATTGCTGCTCGCCCACAGCAACCAAGTCAAGAGTTGCAGCTTCGCGTGCCGCACGGGCACGCTCTTCGGCGGCGAGTTTTTCTTTTCTCGCCGAAACTTGTTTGGCGGTTGTGAGTTCCCAGTACATCTGATAGCGCCGTTCGTGCAGTCTGAAAAACGGCACCAGCGGCAAGCCCTTGGGCTCAGCTGGCTCTATCACATCCATAATACGGAAGTTCAGCGGCCCGGCGGAACGATCAGGAACCACATGTGCAAGCAACTCTTTTTCCGTTACGAGCAGAACCGGGACCTTGTCAAGCGGAATCATCGGACCATGCGCAACATGCGCCATGCGACCATCGTTAGCAAACAAACCGTCCATATTATCAGCGCCGTCGGGCTTTGCCAGCACAATCGGGCCATACAGAAAAGCCACCCAATCGGAGCCATCAGGCAGACGCTCTACTCGCGTATGCATCGGAAGCTCCACATCAACCTTATCGCCATTCTTCCATTCCCGTCGAATTGCGGCATAGGAAGACGGTGTTGATTTGACATCAACGGGTTGGCCGTTGACCTTGACTGCAAAATCGCCCGCATTGACCCAGGCAGGATGGCGTATATTCAGCGTAAAGGTGATCGGTTTCTCGAGTTGAAGACTAAGCTGCGTACTCGCCTCATCCGGGAATTTCGTCTCCTGTTTCAGAACCATTCCGCTATCAGACACAGAGAGCTGCGATGGGATAAAGAGGTTCACATACAACTCATCTTTGGCACGGGCATAAATGAACTCGCCGTATCGTCCGGGATTTTCCATGCCGGTGCCCACACAGCACCAGAAGGCCTGTTCGGGCTGGGAATACACCCGGTAGTGGTCCGGACGGATCGGGGTGAAATAGACGTATCCGGGCCGCTTTGGATTGATGGATGCCAGAATATGATTATATAGGGCACGCTCATAATAGTCCGCATAGTCGGCCTTCGGTTCTGCAGTAAAAAGCGCCTCGGTGAGCCTGAGCATATTATAGGTATTGCAGGTCTCCGGTCCCTCCCGGTGCCCGATCATGCCGCTGAAGTCCTTGGAGTCATTGAAATGCTCACTGACGCTGTTGCCCCCAAAGGCCGCGCTGCGGTTCTGCGTCACAGTTTCCCAGAAAAACCTGGCGCCGGTGTGCAATGTTTTATCCTGGACCAGCGCAGCAATACGCTCCATGCCGGTAATCTTGGGAATCTGGGTGTTGGCGTGTAGGCCGGTGAGCCGGTCCTGATGATTCTCCAGGGGATCGAAAATGGCTCGATGGTTGAAGCGTTTAGCCAGTTCGATATATTTCTTGTCTCCGGTGATCGCATAGATATCGGCCAGCACCTCGTTCATGCCGCCGTATTCCGTACCAA
>CAZWMN010000058.1:0-10511 GCA_964635075.1 uncultured Pirellulales bacterium
CTGAAACGCAGCATTATCAGGTTTTTACGACGCTGATGGACCCACTGATGCTGCGCCAAGTACCGAGTTTCGTCGAATCGGCCTATCAGGCGTATGAAAGCCAGGTTCCCGATAAAATCGAATGTGTGGAAAAATTTAAGGTCTATTTATTTGACGACCGGAAAGGCTGGGAACAGTTCACCAGAGTATTCACGGGGCCGGACGCCGGCATTTATCTGAAAATTCAGCGAGGCGCGTATGCCAAAGACGGCGTCTGCATCGCCTACAATATCGGCAGAAAACAGACCTTTTCCGTTCTGGGTCATGAAGGCTGGCATCAGTTTAACCAGCGGTATTTCGCATATCGTCTGCCGAGCTGGCTGGACGAAGGCGTGGCGACACTGTTTGAGACCTGTCGATACAATCAGGGGGTATTCGAATTTCGTCCGCAGGATAATCTGATGCGGCTGGGAACGCTGCGACAAATCGTGCAGCAGGGACGGATGATTCCGCTGGCCGAGCTGATTACACTCGATCCCGGCCAAGTGCTGGATGGTTACGGCAGCGACACGAACGCGGTAATGTCGTTTTACGCTCAGAATTATGCGCTGGTCCGTTTCCTGCGGGAGTATGATTATGGCCGACGGCTGACGAATTATCATAATTTATTGCTGGGAGGTCTTCGCGGCAATTGGCCAATTGAGCCGTATCTGGCCCAGACAGCGGCCAATCGAAATGTTCCGCTGACGATTGCCTGGAACAGCCGGGTTTCGCCGCAGTTGTTTTCGATGTATATCGGCGGAGATATAGGGGCGATGGAGGAGCAATACCAGCGGTTCTGCAGCGATATCGTTTATCGCGTCCGGCTTCAGGGGGAGATGCAGCCCGTTGGAACGAAATAGCACAAAGGCGTAACAGTGGCCTTATGCTGTTTGCAGGAGATTTCTTTCTTGTTTTTTAAGTCTGAGGAGAATATCGTAGAAGGCGTGGTTTATTCATAAAAAAACAGGTTTATTACACAATGCCCCAGAGTCTGTTAAAACAAATTCATACTGCGACAGAAATACCGGAGCCACAAGTTAATGAACGAGCGACGGTGTATGCGGAGCGAATGGGGCAATGGTTCAGCTCACAATCTTCTCTGGATCAAAGAAAACAGTTGGGGCAATACTTTACGCCGGTGGAAATTGCGGATTTTATGGCCTCTTTGGCGGCTCCGAGAGGCGGTCGAATTCGAATTATCGACCCCGGCGCTGGCGCGGGGATTCTTGCTTGTGCAATATGCGAATATCTTTCCGGGCAAATCCTCAAACCCAGTGAAATTCTTCTGGATGTGTTCGAGGTTGACGCAGCATGCTGTGAACTGCTGGAACATACGTTGTCTTATTTGCGTTTATGGCTTGGGAAAAAAGACATTTCTTTATTCTATGTGATTCACGATAATGATTTTATTTTACGATACGCCCATCTAATACAAGAAGAATCGGAGCTGTTTTCATTTGACGAGAATGAGATACGATATGATATTTGTATTGCCAATCCGCCTTATTTCAAGCTTCCCAAATGGGATTCAAGATCACAAGCTGCATCTCGAATTGTACATGGACAACCCAATATATATGCTCTTTTTATGGCGGTATCGGCCAGCCTGCTTTCGCCGGGCGGTCAAATGATATTTATAACACCGAGGAGTTTTGCTTCCGGGCATTATTTTCGCGCATTTCGAGAGTATTTTTTTGATACAATGCGGCCCCATCGCGTACATATTTTTGCATCGCGGAAAAACGCCTTTAAGAGAGACAGAGTTCTTCAGGAAAATATAATTCTTGAAGCCAGACGAGATGTTCAAAAAGAAAGCGATTTGTCCGGAATTAAGGTTGGCTTATCCCACAGCGAGGATTCCCATGACATGGACACAGCCATCGTTCGGGAAATCCCTTTATTCCATATCGTATCTTATGACACAAAAGAAAAAAGACTGCATTTGCCTTTGACTGAGAAAGAACAGGAGATTTTCGAGAGAATTTCATCTTGGACTGGTTCGCTTTCCGGTTATGGGCTGGATGTATCTACCGGTCCGATAGTGCCTTTCAGGGCGAAAGAGTATATCCGGAACACCGGCGATTTGTCGAGTGTTCCCCTGTTATGGCTTCAACATGTTCGTCCCATGAAGATTGTCTGGCCCCTGGAAGGGATGCGAAAAGAGCAGTATTTCAGAGTGAACGATAAGTCGATGAAATTACTGGTTGCTAATAAGAACCTGCTTTTGCTGCGCAGATTCAGTGCCAAAGAAGAACCTAAGCGGTTGGTTGCCGCTCCATACGAGCAGGAAATTTTTGATTTTGAATGGCTCGGTATTGAAAATCATCTGAATTATATTCGCAGACCCAAAGGGGCGTTGTCGCGGGAGGAACTTTGGGGGTTGGCGATCTTTTATAACAGTTCTTTCGCTGACACCTATTTTCGGCTCATAAACGGAAGTACCCAAGTCAGCGCAACGGAGATACGTTCTATTCCATTGCCTTCTTTGGGGAAAATCTGTGATTTGGGACGAAAAGGTCTGGAAACGTCTTTAGAGAAATTGAATGTGGATTCGCTGGTACGGGAGATTTGTGAAATGGATGATTTATGAAAAGCAGGAAGGACGCTAAAATCATAGAAGCGCAAGAGATATTGCATACTCTCGGTTTGCCCAAAGAGCAGCAGAACGAAATGTCGGCTTTGACTCTTCTGGCTTTAGCTGGCATTGGGCCTAAAAGCGACTGGAAAGATGCTGTCCGTAAAAGCCTGACGGTAACCAAGGGGATTATGATTTTTATCGCGTCTAAATACGGCAGGAAGTATGCTCCAAATACGCGGGAAACGTTTCGCAGGCATGTGCTGCACCAGTTTGTTCAGGCTCATATTGCGGATTATAATCCGGACAACCCATCTTTGCCAACCAACAGTCCCAACGCCCATTATGCTTTGTCAGAGGGTGTGGTTTCTGTTCTTCGTGAATGGGGGACAAAACAAAAGGATACGGTATGCGACTCGTTTAGGCAAAAATACGGCACGTTGTGCGATCTTTACCATGCTCAGAGGAAGACGCCTTTTGTTCTCCTGAAATTACCAAACGGACAGACAGCAGAACTTTCTCCGGGAAGGCATAATGAACTGCAAGTCGCCATTGTAAAGGATTTTGGCCCTCGGTTTGTTCCCGGCGCGATTTTGGTTTATGTGGGGGATACGGCCAAAAAGAACTTATTTCTTTCAGGGGAAATTTTTCAAAAGCTGGGTGTGGAAATTTCCGATCATAACAAGCTGCCGGATGTCGTTTTATATGACCCGAAGAAAAACCGGCTTGTTTTGATTGAAGCGGTTACTTCGCATGGCCCGATGACTCCTAAAAGGGTTGTGGAATTGAAAGAGTTATTTGCCCCCTCTAAAGCGGGTTTGATTTTTGTCAGTACATTTCCGGATTTTGCAGAGTTTCGAAAAAATCTTAGGCAAATCGCGTGGGATACGGAGGTCTGGATTGCGGAAATTCCAGACCACATGATTCATTACAACGGCGACAAATTCTTGGGGTCCAGGTAATTTCTTCGCAAAATGACGAGATATCGAGTGAAGATTCAATTCATTCTTGCCTCCGCGTCGCCGCGACGAAAAGAACTGCTCCGAAAAGCGGGATATGTTTTTCGCGTAAAACCCTCACGTGTCAATGAAGAAGCATTTGAAAAAGCCGGTGTCAATTCAGAAGAACACTGCAAAATACTCGCTCTGGCCAAGGCCAGGGATGTGGCCCGGCATTTTGCGGATATGCCGGTGCTGGGGGCTGATACGGTAGTGGATTTTGACGGTTGTATTATCGGCAAGCCCATCGGCGCCAAAGACGCCGAACGCATCACACAAATGCTGTTCAGTAAGCCGCATAAAGTCATCACCGGCATTGCGCTGGTCTGGATAAGTAAACACATTGAAATCGTGGAAACTGACACGACTATTGTTTATCCAAAACAATTAACCGAACAGCAGATTCAGGAACATATTGCTGGCGGGTCGTGGGAAGGTAAGGCAGGAGCTTATGGGATACAGGAAACGGGGGATGAATTTGTCGAACGCATTGAAGGCTCGTTCACCAATGTGATGGGCCTGCCGATGGAGCGGGTGGAAGGACTGCTGAGTAATCTGAACATTGTTTCTGCAAAATAACGAAAGCCGCTGCCGGAATATAGCCAGCGACTTTCGTAGATTTGATTTATTCTGTTATGAATAGACGTTACTGATCCACACAGGTTACATCCTTGGGTACGTCGAGGGCGAAAATGGTTTCATCAAAGGGTTGATTGTAATTTTGAAACTCAAAATATACAATCTCTTCGTAATTTGTTTCTGACAATTTGCTGAACAGGCGTAAAGATAAAACCAGTTTTGTGGCCTGGTCAACTTCGACAACCAGGCGATCTCCCAGCAGCGGATCTTTGCCAGTCAACGTTGCGACAACCTGAATCGGCATGGATTTATCTTTTGGCTGCTCAATTTGAATCTGTGCTTCGTTTCGCTGACGCAATTCTTCCAGGTTCTGTACCAATAATTTGGGGTCGGCCTTTTCCATTCCATGGAGGATTTTTTCAGCGAGACTGGTTTCTCGCATCGTCACCAGTAAATTTTTCTTTTTGAGCCAGACCTGGGCGATGTTGTCTTTCCAGACTACTTCTTTGGCTCCTTCCGCAGGGTTATCCCATTCCGGAATGCTTAACCGCATTTGCCGAGTTTTTCCGTCCGGGGAAAATTCCGCCCAGATCATAATCGGGGTTTCCTGATTTGGGTGATATTCCCGAAGATGGATAGTACGTACCGAATGACAAGCCTGAATGGTTTGCTCGAGGGCGTAAGCCGGAGTAACGGTTTTGTCGAACAGGGTTAAGGATAACAATGCCGCGATTAAGACGATTGCCGCGGCGGCAAATTTTACTGTGGTTTTCATAAATAATCTCCTGACAAAGTTAATGTGAATAGATTGTTTTTGCAGTTTGTCAGAAGAGGTTTCAATCCGGCTCATCACGCCGTCAACAAAGGAGTTTCCGGAGGGAATCGCCTGAGCTAATTGCTCCAGTTGCGTTTCGATATTTTTTCCCGGGTTCATAGAGTTACTCCTTTATCTGATTTCGCAGGCTTTGATGCGCCCGTGAAAGCTGTTTGGTGACGGTTCCGATGCTTCGGCCTGTGATATCCGCAACCTGGCTGACGGTGTGGCCGCCGAAGTAACGCAGGAGGACGACCTGTTTTTCCGAATCGGCCAGCCGCATAACCTGGCGAAGAAGATGCTGCTTTTCTTCGTCGAGCCGGCCGTTTCGTCGGTGAGCGGGCATATCCGCAATGTTGTCGAGCGTTATGGTCGGGCGTTTTTTTGCGGCGATGTCGAGCGCACATCGGCCAACGATGGTCATCAGCCACGAGCCGAACAATTCCGGCTTTTTCAGGCCGGGCAATTGCCGGTAAGCCTTGATAAAGGCCTCCTGTGCAGCGTCCTCGGCAGAATGATAGTTGTCGAGAATATGGATCGCTGCGGCCTTGGCCGGGCGCTCATAGCGGCGCACCAACTGGGCGTAGGCGTCTTTCGAGCCGTCTAAAACCTCTCTGACTAATACTGCATCCGATACAACCACTGGAGGCCTCCCGTGGGTTAAGAAACTGTTTCTAAACCATCATTATAGACGACATCTGTATCAGAAATGCGACAGAAAATAAAAAAAGCCGCGATTTCGGCTGAAATCACGGCTTGGTTGACTTGAACAGCGCTACTATGGGCTGGTCTGTGGTTGCTGAATTTGCGGCTCGATTTGCCTGAGCTGCTCGGCGGGCGGATGAGAATGGGCCGCCCCGAACTCGTCGCAATCCATCGACGGTGTCGTTTTTGGAGTCTGCATCCGGAGACGAAGCAAGTCGATTGCCTTATGGGTTGCCAATCGATTCAGCAGGGCGGGCAGATGCCGGATTTTCTCCCGCCGAGCCACTTGGACGGCTGTCAGGAAGATGTCCTGAAAACAGTCGCTCGTGTCCGCTTCGTTGCCGAGGAGCCGAAAGGCTGTTTTCCAGACCATCGGCCCGTGTTCTGAGATAATGGATTGCCAGTTCAACGATGCCTTTCCGTCTTTTCAATGTTCTTTTGCCGCCGTCATATTATCTGTCGCAGAGCGGGGGATTTTCTTACAGAAATTTTAGTTTTGATTGCGGGGAAATGCCATTACAATCTGGAAAAGGGATACATTCAGGAAGGTTTTAAGCATGAGGTTCAGGAATGAAAGCGAGGATTGTTTTTGCCGGATTCGTGGGGGTTTTATTTCTGACGGGCTGTTCCAGAGAACGGATGGTTTCTCACAAGGTTTCGTTTGAAACATCCGGCAGCGATGTATGCGTGATGACGTTTAACATTCGCTACGGCACGGCTGATGACGGCCTCAATTGCTGGCAGTACCGCAAAGACGCGATGTTTAACCAGATTGCCGACTTGTCGCCGGATGTGGCGGGTTTGCAGGAGGCGCTGGAGTTTCAGGCTCAGCAAATCCGTCAGGCCCTGCCGGAATATGGCACCATCGGCGTCGGCAGAAACGACGGTAAAAAAGAAGGTGAGCAATGCTGCATCCTGTACCGCAAAGACCGTTTTAAGGTGGCCGATTCGGGGACATTCTGGTTTTCCGATACGCCGGGGATGGTCGGGTCAAAACACTGGGGTAATACGCTGCCGCGGATTTGCACCTGGGTTAGGCTGATAGACAACAAAGCCGGCAAAGGATTTTATGTCTATAACGTCCATCTGGATAACCAGTCGGCTCCATCGAGAAAGAAAAGTACGGAACTGCTGGCCGAAAAGGTTGCAGCGAGGGAAGGGAAGGAACCGTTTGTGGTGACAGGGGACTTTAACTGCGGGCCGGGCAGCCCGGAAATGATGTATCTATTGGGCAAGGCCGAATGGAAAACGTCGCAGCCGATGATAGACGTGCTGGGTATGATTCGGCCTGAGCAGAGCGGTATTGGAACCTATCACGCCTTTGTCGGCGGGACCGGCAGCAGCCGGATAGATATGATTCTCACAGGCCCGGACGTGAAAACGCGGGATGCCCAAATCGATCAGCGGATGTTTGACAATCGATATGCCTCTGACCATTTCCCCGTTGTAGCTGCACTGCAATTATAACTCCTGTTTAATCCCGGATTCCCCATATAAAAGTATCGCATTTAATATGGATTTGATAGTATAGTAATCTGAGTAAGATTTTGGTATAATAGTCTTGCCTTCTTAACGATTATGGAATCGAAAGGCTTGGTTGCGTAGCCATGTGTTTAATCCGCCAGAGGCGGATTAATACCTGCCGCGACGGTGCGCTGGCACGGCGGGTGGGAAATGTCGAATAATTGTCATTGAACTGGGCAGATTTTTTGGGTGTTGATTAGAGCTGATTATTCAGAATGAAAGGAGGAGGATATGAACAAGCCAAGACCATCTTAAAATGGGGATATCTAATAATGTAAGATAAGGATAAAATGGGAAAGAAAAATAGGGTGACGCAGTCCCTATTTATTAAAATTCTTAACACAGAAGAGGAAAGGAAGGTGCAAAGTGTACAAAGTGGTTTTTTCATGCAGATCGGCATTTTCCTGCTACATAGGTTGCTTAATAATATCAATTGTTGGGCAGAACATACCGGCAGTTCATGCAGAAGTTACCCTTGCTGGTGGCGAAAAAGCCCCTGGCGTAAAAAAGATATACGGCGGTGTATTTGTAGGGGGAGCCGGGGCTGAAGAGGATACTTTCTGGGAAATTACCAAAGCCTACGACACCAGACTTCTTGGGCTGACTAATAGCGGATGGAACCCACAGATGATGGTGGGACTGGGGCGTTCCGCGGCAACGAAGAATGCAGTAAAGGCAGCTATTGATAGATTCAAACCTGGAGGGGCAACCCCTCTACAACCAGGAGATGAGTTTCAGTTCTACTTTGTAGGTCATGCTCGCATTGGGCAAGACCCCCTTGGAAAGACTCGTTATGAGTTCGGACTCGCAGATGGGGTAGTGACTATGGATAGGATGCCATATGATCCGCCAGAGGTTCCCTCTTTAGGAGAGTGGTTAAGTGGCTTTCCACCGAGTGTGACTATCAGTGTAATACTGGTGACCTGTCACTCCAAGACAGGTGCTGAGATATTAAGGGCTAATGTTCAGAATAGTGAAGGGAATCCCCTCGATTCCAATCATCTCTGTATAGGGTATTGTTGCGACTGGACAGGTAGTGTGCTCTGGCCTTGGGGTGACCCGAAGCGCAGTGATTTTACAGAAGAGCTCATAAAAGGAATCGAAAATGCGGTGCAAAGTAGTGGAAAAGCAATCACAAAAGATGTAATTAGAAACTCCGTTGCGCCCGCTCTAAAAGAAAAAAATACTGGGGACAACGATGGCGATACAAAAATTGACGAAGATTCAGCTGTTCCCGGTGGTACACCTGGCGAAGACGCAATGTGCTATGATGATGACGGGGATGGTTCGATCGATGAGGACCCTGCCCCTCAAGAGGCTGGTTGTGTCGAAGGCTCTACAGTAGGGGACATCCCCACGGTTTCTGGATGGGGTCTGATTATTATGGCAGGGCTTCTGTTGGCGGCTGGGGCGGTTGTGATTTGGCGAAGATTTAAAGCGGTGCCAGCGTAGTCAGGTACGGTCTGTGAGCTTGTTGGTAGATGTTGTGGCCGGATGGGGGCGGCGAAGGAGAGGTTCTATTGATTAATATCGGAAGGTCGCAAGAAGTACGAATATGGCTGTGAATCGAAGAAAGCGCCGGCAGTCTAAACATTTCCCAATTTCCAGTCACAGGGAAAAACCTGCCAAACCAGAAAAGCAGACCATCGCTGATATGGTAACAGCGTGGCTGTCTGCCCATCGTCCCGTTTTTCTCTTTCTGCTTATTTTCGGCGTTTTGATGGGCCTGTTTTATGCGTGTGCCTTACTCTTGCGGTTTTACGCTGGGGTTTTCCCTTCTTATTTTCACGTGAACGCTGAATTATCAGGTTTGATATTAGGATTTCTCGGTCAGGATGTAAGAGTTGCAGGCGATTCTATCTCTTCAACGGCTTTTTCTGTTAGTATTAGACGGGGATGCGATGCCATAGAGCCGATAGCTTTATTTATCTGTGCTGTTCTGGCATTTCCGACCCCCTTTTTGAGAAAGATTCTCGGTATTATTGCAGGAGTATTCTTTCTGGTGATTCTCAATCTTGTCAGGGTTGTCACTCTCTTCTTGATTGGCGTTTATTTTCCTAAGGTCTTTCATCTTGTGCATATTGATGCGTGGCAGGCTCTGTTCATAATTCTTACTATCATATTTTGGGTTCTCTGGCTGCGATGGGCAACGCAAAGTCAAATACCGGCACAACGTGCTTCAAAATGATTGGGGCCAAACAGATTATAAAATTCTTCTGTCTGTTTGTGCTTGTCTATGGGCTGCTGATGGCACCCTGGCCGGGATTAAGAACGGCTTACTCAAGATTTTACAGAGCAAGCGCGGCCTCCCTTTTTGGGTCATTTGGCTCCAAGGGCATAGTCCATTTCCGTCAATCAGGTAATGTCGAGTACGACACAGATGTACTGATTTTTAATCGAGATCGAGTAAAAGACAATGGGGGCCCGGTGGTTGTGCAGCTGGGTATTAACAGTCGTTACGGCGGGTACATGTCAACGGTTTTTCTGATTGCTTTGGTAGCAGCCACACCCATTTTCTGGAGGCGTAAAGGATGGGCGATGGTTTGGGGAATGATTTTGATGCACAGTTTTGTCAGTTTAAAAATTTTGATTTCGATTCTCTATCATTTCGCCAACAAGCCACTCTCTTTGTTTGTGTTGAACCGATTTTGGACCCAAGTCTTGTTCATTACTGATAGATGGTTTAACCTTACCTTAACATTTGACTTCGTTGTTTCCTTTGTTATCTGGGTTTTAGTTTCATTTCGTCGAGAGGACTGGTCAAAGATTGGAAAGTAGGGACGGAAAGTAGGGACGACAGGGAAAGTAGGGACAGTCACCTGTTTTTATATTGACACGATAAGTCTTATGGCGTATATTTATTATCAAAAAATAAAATGGGCAGACACTTTTTCTGTAAACCTTTATAAAACCATTGCTTAAATTTCTGAATCTTTCCTTTTACCGCCCACTTGCCGCGTCGTCTCGTCTCTCTCTCTGTTTATTGTTATGTAGTAGAAGCAATTCTCCTGCGGTTTCGGGCAAGCGATAGCTTGCAAGGAGAAGACTTTTCGGGCTGGCACAAAAACTCGTTTTGAGCAAAGCCCAAAAGACTTATCCGCCAGGGTCGAAGACCCGCCAACCTGTCCCTGCCGAAGGGGGAAACCGCCTCTGTGCCGCCCTGTGACTTTTATCCTGAGCCTGTCGAAGGACTCGGTGGCAAAAAATCCAATCTGTGAAAATTTATCCCTATGGGACAAGTCCCCAAGGGATCCGTGAAATTTTACCCCTTTGTTTCTGTGGGGCTGTGGTTAAA
>CAZWMN010000059.1:0-9870 GCA_964635075.1 uncultured Pirellulales bacterium
TTACGCCGATATTGCTGAGCTGCCTGGCGATAACATTATTGATTTTGTAGGTGAGTTTGGGGTCGCCGATGGCAGCCATACCCATTGGCGGCGGGAACTGCCTTATCCCGCCGGCCATATAATCGTTCTTAAAATCGCCTTCAAAATCGATGGTCATATGAAGCGGAATCTTCGACGGCCTTTGAAGAGCAATTCTCTGTAACTTATTCAAATCCTCCGTATAGTCTTCGGGTGTTATACTAATGCCAAAGGTTTTACCGGCAAAATAAGTATTCGCAATGGCAAAGTAACCTTTTGGCTTTTTGAAATTCCGGTCTATTTGTGAATTGCCCCAGTAAAGGTTTTTGCAGGTCTCAACCGCGTACGGCTCCAGGCAAAGGCCGCCGCAGTGTAATCTTGTGATTTGTTCGATCACGCTCGGTGTTATCATAGCCCCACGCCGGGTAAATGTTAAAACCTGGCCGACCTTTTCCTCCAGGGTCATTTTTGCTACCTTTTTACTGACGAATGCATCTCTTTTCGCATTGCTTTTTTTTGTCTTTGCCATATATATCTCCTCTTGTTACTTGGTTCATGATTCCCATTGACCACGATTATAAGGTCCTACCCAGAATCCACGCTCATGTTTCCAGCCAGTCTCATTAATTTCCAAATCTTTTGTCTCCCACCCTGATTCAATCCGTTTTGTTAGATCATCAAATCCTTTATTCCATGTCAATCCGTCAGGAACAGTGACATTCATACTTCCGGCAGCATTGGCGTATCTTAAACAAGACTCAATCGTATGATTCCAGACAAATGCAGAAAGGAATCCCGCGATTGCTGAATCACCGGAACCGAGTGCTCCTACAAATTTCTCCTCCTGATAAACAGGGAACCAAAGTTCGCGATTGGCCCAGTTTTCGAGGTCGGAACATCCTGCTGCACCCAATTTCTTTAGCCGATCCTTATCAGCGGTCCGAACATATAATCCTCTGTGACCACATTTAACCATGGCTATTGCTGTACCCATTTCTATTAAATCATTTCCTAAAGTGGAAATCTCTTTCACAGTCATATGGTCAAGCACGCTCTCCTTAGGCCCGAGCTTTGCCTTCTTTTCAAAGAATTTTTCCTTATAAAGGAAGTAAAAGATCTCTTCTGCGCTTGGCACCATGATATCCGACAATGGCACCCAGTCATTAAGAATTGCTTTCCAGTTGACTTGGCCGGCGTAACTGTTTACATCAGGAAGTGAAAGGTCAAGCGCGGTCGTACTCCTTAATTCTTTGGTTTTTTTAAGGATTTTTGTCAACTCACGCCCCGTGTTTTCATAAAGCTTTCTCATCCACGGCGGATAACCAAAAAGCATCAGTTTCGAGCAACCCACAAGGTCCCAGTCCATATCGTTATAACCGAACGTGTCGTTCGCCCCGCAATGATGCAGGTAAAACCGGTCGATTCCGGGAATGCAAATTGCGATTGTATATGACGTCGATTCCCCTTTGACTTGATGAATGCCTTTGAAATGGCCTTCGTGCTCCTCATACCACTTGATAATCTGGTTGCCGAAGTCGTCGTCGCCGACCTTGCCGATTAGCTCGGTTTTAACGCCTAAACGCCTGATTGATACACCTGCGTTTGTTACGGGCCCGCCGCCCACTACGACGCAATTGCCCATATTTATCATTTTTCCCGGCACAAGCACATCTGTCATCTTGTCCACTTTGCCCTCGATGGTAAAAGCAGGTATTAAGTCAAGACAAGTATGCCCTGCCGCTACAATTTCAATATCTTTTTTATTCTCCATTTAAGTTCCTTGTTAATTAAATAATATTGAACGACACTTTTTAAATCTGTGACTTTTACTTTTCGCCTTGGATTGTTTTAACGACGGCATCAAGGGCCGGTTTTGGTTTATAGTGACGGTCGAACAACATAGGATAGTCGGTTCTTCCAATGATGGGCATATAGTTGCGCCATGACTGACCATCATGGACGGCCCAAAATGTTACTCGGCTAATCTTGTCACGATGCTTATGAAAGAGTGAAAAAATTGCAGCGTATCTATCCGCCAGTTCTTTTTGAACAGAGTCCGGCAGACCGCCCGGGTATGGATTATGCTTCTTCTGCATTTCCGGATCAAAAGAAGCCAGGTCAACTAACTTGGAATCCACAGGATAAAAAGGAAGCGCGCCTATATCCATCTCCGTAATCATAATCTTAACACCTAATTTGGAAAGAGCCAGGATAACGGTCTCAATATCTTTGATTTGTGGATAATCCAGAAACCAGTGTCCCTGTATGCCAACGCCGTCTATGCGTGTGCCTTTTGATTGCAGGTCGCGAATTAGCTGAATAGTGCCTTGGCGTTTGGCCTCTTTCTCAAGGTCATATTCATTGTAATAGAGCTGAGCGCTGGGATCAGCCTGGCGGGCATATTCGAAGGCCTTTTGCACGTAATCTTCACCGATGATTTCGAGCCATTTGCATTTTCTAAAGCCGCCGTCCGCTGCAATTGCTTCATTGACGATGTCCCAACCGTGGATTCGGCCTTTATAGCGACCCATCACGGTAAAGATGTGCTCTTTCATTCGCTTGAGCAGCGCCTCGCGGCTTAAAGCATTGCCGGACTCATCTTGGAAGACCCAGTCCGGCGTCTGATGGAACCAGACAAGGGTGTGGCCAACGACAAACATTTTGTGCCTCTGGCCAAAAGCTACATAGCGGTCCGCCGGCTCGAAATTATATTTGTTCGGCTGCGGATGGACCTCTTCCCATTTGAGGATATTTTCCGGAGTGATGGTGTTAAAGTGTTTTTCAACAATGGCAATGGCTTCCGGCTCATTGCCGGAAATTTGATTTAGACTGAGGGCCGCACCAATATAAAAGTCGTCCTTGAATACATCTTTCAATGCCGGCTGGTCTTGTGTATCGTTATTATTCATCGAAGATTTTTGCTCCACGTTATTTTCGTTTACGGTATATTCAAACCAGGCAAAATCAGCCGGGACCGTGCACTTCTGGCCGTTGCCTGTTGCATACATGCCGACATACACGCCGGTAAAGCACATCCCGTCGTCAAAACCTATCTCTTCAACGGATAAATCCTTCGTCAATGCCGTGCCTAATACTTTTCGGGCGCCGTCGGCAGACTGGCAGGAAAACTCATAAAACAGCGGCATGGCTTTGACTGTTAGTATAACCGGTCCGGGCTGAATGTCAATATATTGAATGGGTTCGATTATTTTGCCTTTGATAACTTTTCTGAACAGAACCTGGCGTTTGCTCCCTCGCAGAGTCACACCGATTTCATAATGGTGTTTATCATTTTGTCGGGCCACAAGGCCGGCTTCCTCATTTTGGGCTTTTGGGGTGAAATCGAGTTTGGCCGAAAACTGGCAGGCCAGGTCGGTCTGTCGGCGTCCCACAAAGGCCGGAGAGTCCTGATCATTTAACGTTATGGCAGAGCCATTCAGTCTTAAATAACCGGGACGAGCTGTCAGGGACATATCGTCCCCATAAGGATTTCGCAGAAAGTTCCATTCAAAGGCCAACTTATCTTTATTGAAGTCGTCTTTGGCAGGAGCTTTTTTATATGGATGCGGCTTGAGTTCTGGTACGGGAAGCGACGTTTCTAAAGTTCCATTGCCGTTCACCACAGGCCAGCCGTCTTTCCATGCGACCGGCGTCAGGAAGGTCTCCCGCCCGAGATGATGAAAACGGCCGCCTTGGGGTCGGATTCCCAGACAGACCAGCCACCAGCCGTTGGGCGTCTCAACGAGGTCTGCGTGTCCGAGGGCCTGAATCGGGTGGTCGGGCCGGTTGCGATGCGTCAAAATGGGATTATTGGGGTCCGGCTCGAACGGCCCGAACGGCGAATCACTGCGAGCGATAGTAACCGTATGGTCGTAACTGGTGCCGCCTTCGGCAATCATCAGGTAATATTTGCCGTTGATTTTATACAGATGTGGCCCTTCGGGCCAGATGCCGCCGGTGCCGCGCCAGATATTTTGCATCGGCCCCGCAAGTTTTCCGGTTTTTACGTCAAGCGTCTGCTGGGCAATACAGCCGTCGCCGCCGCCTTCGTGGCGGGTGTAATAAACCTTGCCGTCATCATCAAAAAACAGTGAGGGGTCCATCCCGCCGCCGTCCTTGAGCCAGACCGGTTCGGACCACGGTCCGGCGGGGTCTTTGGCGGTAACGTAGAAATTGCCGCCGTCATTGACATTCGTAGTAACCATATAGAAAGTACCGTCATAATAACGCAGCGTTGGGGCGTAGATACCGCCGGAAGCCTTGACCTTATCGAGCGGCAACTGGCTTTTGTGCGTCAGGCAATGTCCGATTTGCCGCCAGTGCACCAAATCCTTGCTGTGAAAAATCGGAACGCCCGGAAAATACTCAAAGGAACTATTGACGAGATAATAATCGTCGCCAACCCGGCAGATGCTGGGGTCGGGATAAAAGCCGGGCAGGATGGGATTGGAAAATGTCCGGGCCGAAATAGCCTTGATGATGGCTTCCACCGCCGGCTTGGGTCTGCAATCGCGGTCAAACAGCAGCGGATAATCCGTGCGTCCCCTGACGGGCCAGTTGTTGCGCCAGGAATTGCCGTCCTGAACACCCCATAAAGTGACCCGGCTGATCTTATCGGCGTGTTTGTGGAACAGCCTAAAGATTTCCGCGTAACGGTTTGCCTGTTTCTGCTGCATTTCGTCGGGCAAGCCATTCGGATAAGGATTCAGTTCTTTCCGCAGTTCAACTCTCTGCGAAATTTCGGCTCCGGTATCACGGTTTGCAATCGGCAACACGGTGATCTCCATCTCTGTGATCATTACGTCACCCAGCGCCGCATACGCGACAATGGCGGTCTCTGCTTCGTCGAGCGGCGGATAATCGAAGCCCCAGTGACCCTGCATACCGATGCCGTCCACGCGAAGGCCCTTGGATTTCAGGTCTTTGACCAGTTGAATAACACCGTCGCGATGACCCGGTTTCCACATATTGTAATCATTGTAATAAAGTTCGGCATCCGGGTCGGCTTGATGGGCATACTCAAAAGCTTTGTCAATATAATCAGGGCCGATAATTTCCAGCCACCTGTTCTTGTGCAAGGTGCCGTCGTCGGTCACCGCCTCGTTAACAACATCCCAGCCGTTAATCCGGCCCTTATAGCGGCCGACAACGGCAAAGATGTGATCTTTCATCCGTGCCAGCAGTTGTTCGCGTGTGGCAGGCTTCCCGTCGGCATTATTAAAGACCCAGGCGGGCGTCTGGCTGTGACAGACAAGACAATGCCCTACAATAAACATCTTGTGTTTCTGTCCCAGTGCGACAAAGGCATCGGCCGCTGCAAAATCATAGCGATCCGGTTCCGGATGCACTTTTTCCCATTTTAGAATATTTTCCGGCGTAATGGCATTAAACTGACCGGCGATAATCTCGGCTTCTTTGAGATTCCTGCCTTCGATCTGGTCGGTGTTCAATGCCGTACCGATTAGAAAATCTTTGGCCAGCGCATCTTTGAGCACAGGCTGATTTGCGCAGCCGGCAAAGAAGATGACGACTAACGACAGGCTCAGACCCAGAAACGTATTTATCCTTAATTGATGAAACTTCATATTTATGCTCCTTTCGTCACGGAGGAATCAGTTTCGTACCGCTTGCGGCGTTCGGTCAGTTCATCCTGCATCTTAAATTCTATCTGTCTGCTAATGGTGTAGAAGAACAGGAGTACGACGCCAATAGCAAAGGGAATAGCGGGGAATATGCTTGCAGTTAACCGGATGCCGAGCAAGGCTTGTTCAGTCTGCTGAACATTAGGTACATAACCATAGTACGCCAGCAACCAGCCGCCGATGGCACCGCCAAAGCCCAGGCCGGCTTTGAGGCCGAAAACAACAGCCGCGAAGACAACACCTGTTGCCCGCCGGCCATTCTTCCATTCTGAATAATCCGCAACATCGCCCATCATCGCCCAAAGCAGGGGTATGGTAACACCATAAGCCAGTTGAGAAATCGCCTGTAAAACAATAGTAAGTATGACGGCTGTCGGAGGAAGGAAAATGAACAACGCCCAAAAAACAGTAGTCAGGGCCAGACCCACGATAAAGACATTCCTTTTGCCGAATCGCATTGCCAGTATTTTTGAGAAAGCGATGCCGATAAGGGTCGTTACGAGACCACAGACGTTAAACAGACTGAACATTCTTCCGGCAATAACATCCACATTCTGGCCGGCTACATCCATACCTATTTTCTGTAAAAGGCCGGTCATCACATTCATATCCATATAATATGTGAAGAAAAAAATCATATTCCCACCCCGCATTGCCAGCGTGATGAATACGAAAATCGTCAGCAGAAACATGGTAATCCACGGCCCATTTCTCAACAGGTCCGAAAAGTCCTGTGCGACAGAGGTTTTCTGTGCCGGGTCCGGTTTGACCCTTTCTTTGGTTGAAAAGAAGGTGATAAGGAAAAATATAAAGGCCAGCACACAAAAGATGCCCATCGTCCATTTGTATCCTAAGGCTTTGTCTCCCTTGCCGAAGTGCTCGACCATGGGCAGCGCCATTCCCTGTATAGCCATCGCGGCCAGCATCGCGAAGGTAAAACGATAAGAAGAAAGGCTGGTTCGTTCGACAACATCCCCCGTCATTACGCCGCTAAGGGCTGAATACGGAAGATTATTAGCCGAATAGACCGTCATCAAAACGATATACGTCACGTAAGCATAGATAAGTTTGCCTGTGGGGCCGAAACTGGGGGTGGAAAAAGTCAGGAATCCCATAATGCCGAAGGGAATAGCCGTCCATAGAATCCATGGGCGAAATTTACCCCAGCGGGAGTTGGTGCGATCGGCGATGACTCCCATCATCGGGTCAAAAAAGGCGTCCCATACCCGGGCGACCAGCAGCAGCCATCCCGCCGCCGCCGCCGAGATACCGAAAGTGTCCGTATAGAAACTTATCTGCAGTACTAACATTGTCTGAAAGATGAAATTGGCGGCGCCATCGCCCAAGCCATAGCCAACCTTTTCACGAATGGAGAGTTTTTGCGAGTCATTTTTCATTTTTGTCTTCCTTAACAAATTGACTGAAATATTTCAAACACGTATCGCGCCATTGTTCCGCGTTCTCAAACTGCATTTTGAGTCTATCCTGTACCTCTTTAAAACGCTGCGTATCGACTTTGCCCTGCAATGACCGCCAGGAATCCTGCATCAGTTTAACATAATCCACGCCGGATTGGTAATAAATTTGTAATGCCTCCCACAGCGTCGCGCCGGAGGCCAGACGATAGTCCCACGGCAGATGATGAAACCATAATACATACTTTTCCGGGCAGGTCTTGGGCGAATTCCACAATTCGCATAGTGGCTGGTGATACTGACTGACGGCGTTACTGCCTTTGTCACTTCGGTCAAAACCAACCCCGCCAACATCGGCCTTGTGATAATAAGTTGAACTCCAGTCTTGTCTGCCGGAATGGACAAAATCGGGCTGCGGGCCATAATGATGCCCCTCGGCCATCAGGTGATGCAGGCCCATCGGGGTCATATAGTCCACGCAGGCTTCCCATGAACCCGCCATCATTTTCTGAATCACATTGACCACTTGAGGGTCGTTGGACCAGGTCATTCGAATCCATTCTTCAGTAATTCGCTCGGAAGATATGGCTGGGTCCCACGCCAGTCGTCCGAATGCGTACCAGTTGGCCTGTGAAAAATGATGTCCTGTCCAGTTGCGATCCGAACCAATTCCGCAAACCCCAGCAATCCCGCTGATAATATGTTTTTCGGCGGTTCCGTCCACGACCTGGGCGACCAGCGTGCCCGGCCCGTTGGCATACGTATCCGAATCCAGCACCTCTTTCCATTGCGGCGCCAGACAGACAAGGTGTTTGGCCTGGCCGGTGTATTCCTGTGTAATCTGAAGCTCCATCATTAACGGCGTTTTCGGCATCGCCCCCAAGAGCGGATTAAACGGTTCCCTCGGCTGAAAATCTATTGGTCCGTTTTTAACCTGTACAAAAACATTGGACGCGAATTTGCCGTCCAGCGGCACAAATTCAAGATAGGCACACTTGGCACGGTCTTTATCAATAGAGATGTCATAAACAAATGCCCGCCACATCACCATCCCGCCATAAGGTTTCAGGGCGTCTGCCAGCATATTGGCCCCGTCGGCATGACTGCGGCCGTATTGCTGAGGGCCGGGCTGGCCTTCCGAATAAGCCTTGACTAAAAATCCGCCAAAATCCGGAATCTTCTGATAAATTGCTTTGGCTTTGTCTTTCCACCACTGGCACACCTTCGGATCTAATGGGTCAGCGGTCGTTAATCCGCCGATTTCTTTAGGCGAGGTAAATTTGACACTGAAATAAATTTGAATCCCATAGGGTCGTAAAACATCGGCTATAGCGGCGGCCTTATTGATATACTCGTCGGTTAAAATCACCGCCTGGCTGTTGACGTTGTTCAAGACAGTGCCGTTAATACCGATGGATGCGTTTGCGCAGGCATAGTCTTTGATTCTTGAATCCACATTGGCCGGCAAATCTTTCCAGTTCCAGATGGATTGCCCGGCATAGCCCCGTTCCACGCTTCCATCCAGATTGTCCCAGTGGTTCAGCAGCCGTTTCTGAATACGGGGTTTCTGGATGATGGAAAGATTGTCAATAGGCTGTTGATTCTGGAGAAGCCTTAAAAAATGAAAAACCCCGTATAAGACACCAGCCGGCTGATTGGCTGCGATAATAATAACAGGGCGGTTGTCATGTTTCAGTGAACGAATAATATAGCCTTCTTTTCCGACTGTTTCCAAATCAGACAACGTAATCAGTTTTCTGATAATCGGTGATGTCTGCGGTGTACCCGCGATAATTGTTCCATCCTGTAAAATAGAAGAGCCGACGGCAATATCTTTTCCAAGCAGGCCGGATAACCCCGCTTTCAATTCTTCACCGGCTGCCGAGTCCTGCGGGATAATGAACTGTGTTATCTGGGCTTGGTATTGTGACAAAACCTGAGGATTGGATACTGTATCATAGCGCAGCCAAAGCCGATAGCCGTCCTCGGCTCGTAATATACCTGTCAAGAAGATACACAGGGAGACAGCCGACCAAAAATAAGATATACTATGACAGCGTCTCCAAGTCAGAGTTTTAAGCGAAAACCATTTCATTTATCGTAAAGTTATCTGTTTTCAAAAAGCAGTAAAATCAGTCTGCGTACTGTTTATCTGTTTAATGGTCTAACTGCGGAAGCCCGAATAGTTAAGGGTGGCATAAAGCGGCGGATTGGTGAATGTCCCGCCGCCGTTGTCGGATTACCCGCACCCCGGCATTATGATTAAACAAAGAGCCCGTAAGGGCATTAACAAAAATAGGTTCCATCCTAACGTTTGTTTCGTAATCATTCTTCACTTCCTGATGCTGGTATAATACTACCATTCATCAGTTTGCAATGCAACCGTTAACTTCGGAATTGTTTCAGAGCATCTATGGCCACCTGCAAAGGCAGTGTTGATTATGCCATTTTTGTCGGCGTCAGCGGACAAGTACTCAGAACCCGAACCGCAATTCTCTATAGGCATTATTGAAGTGAATCATCAAGCCAGTTTCTGGAAAACTCCATGAATTCATACAGATTGATCAGGCAGTCACCATTTAAATCCAGGTTACAGTCCTCCTGCAGCCAGTAGCCGGCAAATTCCGAAAGGTCATCGGCATTTACAATATTATCTCCGTTCATATCGCCATAAAGAAGTGTAACCTCGGCTTGCGTTGAGTTGGCGCTCTGGCCTACACTGTTGACAGCGCTAACCACGTAATAATACGTCGTCAATTCGGGCAGTCCCGTATCGCTGTAGCTCGCCCCTGATA
>CAZWMN010000060.1:0-9119 GCA_964635075.1 uncultured Pirellulales bacterium
TTCTGAACGAAAAACCGCGTTTTTGCATATCTGTTTCAAAACGGGTAATCGCGTGAAAATGTTGTGTTGAAAACCAATAAGAAGAAGTTATAATAGCTCCGTTTTATGTTTTGTCATTTCGGCCCTCCCCAGCTTTCGCACAAGGCAAGTTCGAGTCAGTAATATGTGGCTTTTTCGCAGTCAATGCCGACGAAATTGACCCGCATCAAAGCGGGCGGGGTTGGTAAATCTGGAGCAAACGCGTTTTTCGTTATATTTTTGCGACGAATATATCAGCCATTGGCAGTTTAAAACGTTCTGATTTTTGGTACAGTAAGTCAAAAATGGCTTCAAAGCCTTGCGATATAATTCCGGAAAGGTATAAGTGTTGTTATGAGTCTGGAGAAGTTTTTTAACCCGGCATCCATGGCCATTGTCGGCGCCTCGCAGACGCCGGGCAAGGTGGGTTATGAAATCCTGGCCAATATGATTAAGGCCGGGTTTCCGGGCAAAGTTTTTCCCGTCAATCCAAATGCTAAAACGATAGAAGGCCTTGCCTGTTATCCGGATGTTGCGTCCATTGGTCAAATACCAGAGCTGGTGATTATTGTCGTGCCGGCCAAAATCGTTCCGTCGATTATGCGGCAGTGCGCCAAAGCGGGCGTCAAGTCGGTCGTAATTATCACCGCCGGCTTCAAAGAAGTCGGCCCGGAAGGCAAAGAGCTGGAACAGCAGGTGGTGCAAATCGCCCGCCAGGCCGGCATCCGCGTCATCGGCCCGAATTGCCTTGGCGTCATCGCCCCGGCAAACAAACTCAACGCCAGTTTTGGCGGAGACCTGCCCAGGACCGGCGTCATCGGCTATCTTTCCCAGTCGGGGGCGCTGCTGGCGGCAATTCTTGATTTCGCCAACGCAAACAATATCGGTTTCAGCAAGCTGGCCAGCATCGGCAATAAAGCGGACGTGGATGAATTGGATGTCATCAGGGCGTTTGGCGCCGACCCGACCGTCAAAGTCATCGCCGGCTACCTCGAAAACATCAGCGATGGAGACGCCTTTCTCAGAGAAGCCGAGAGGATTTCCCGTCGCAAGCCGATATTGCTGATGAAATCCGGCGGTACCCAGGCCGGCGCCAGGGCCGCATCCTCGCATACGGGCAGTCTGGCCGGCAGCGAAACCGCCTACGAATGTATGTTCGACCGCGCGGGAATCATTCGATGTCTTTCCATTAAATCGCAGTTTGACTTTGCGCGGACGCTTGTTAATCAGCCGCTGCCGGCCGGCCGGCGGGTCGCCGTGATTACCAACGCCGGCGGCCCCGGCATTATGGCCGCCGACGCCGTTGAACGGCAGGAACTGGAATTCGCTCAACTGACCGAGGAGACAATTAACACATTAGGCTCGAAGCTGCCGGCCGCCGCGAATATCCGCAACCCGATTGATATTCTGGGCGACGCGCTGGCCGACCGTTACGAGTTCGCGATTAATATGGTTCTCAATGACCCCAACGTTGACGCCGTACTGGTGCTTTTGACGCCGCAGGCGATGACCGAGGCATTGAAAACCGCCCAAATCATCACCGGTATCCTGAGTAAGAAACCTTCCAAACCTCTGCTTACCTGCTTCCTCGGCGCAACCAAAATCGCCGAAGCAATCAACCATCTGCGTACACAGCACGCCCCGTATTATGATACGCCCGAAGTGGCGGTGCTGACGCTCAGGGTGATGGCCGATTATGTTCGATGGCGTTCCCGCCCCAAGCGGGTGGTCAAACTGTTTCCCGTCAACCGCAGAAAAGTGGAAAACATCATTGAACGGAACCTGCGGGCCGCGACTGCTGATTTGGATGAGGCGGACTCCAAGGAAATCCTCGAGGCGTATGGTTTTGTCACCCCCAAAGGCTCGATTGCAACTACGTCCGAACAGGCGGCCAACATCGCCGAGCAGCTCGGATTTCCGGTGGTGATGAAAATCTGGTCGCCCGACATCTCGCACAAATCCGACTGCGGCGGCGTGGTGCTGGGGCTGGAAAGCAAAAAAGAGGTGATGGACGCCTTTGACCTGATGATGTACCGGATTCCCCAAAAACTGCCCCAGGCCAGGATTGCAGGCGTTCTCATTCAGGAAATGTGCCGGCGTGGAAAAGAAGTGGTCATCGGAATGAACCGCGACCCGCATTTTGGCCCATTGATTATGTTCGGTATGGGCGGAACAATGGTCGAGGTGCTCAAAGACGTCACCTTTCACATAGCGCCTTTGACGGCTGATGAAGCCAAACAGATGTTGATGAATACCAAAACTTATAAGATATTAAAAGGCGTCCGCGGCGAAGAAGGCGTGGACCTCGACGCGCTTGCCGAGAGTCTGCAAAGACTTTCCCAGCTGGTCATGGAATTTCCCCAGATTCAGGAGCTGGACATCAACCCCTATATTGTCGGCCCGGCGGGCACGGTTCCTGTCGCCGTTGACGCCAGAATGCGAATCGAAAAAGCGTAAAAGTACTCTATGGAAAACCATAGCGCCGTTTCAAGAAAGCAAGCGTTGTTTTTTGTCATTCCGGGCTTGACCCGGAATCCAGCAGTTTCGACGGGTGGCACGGTCAAGCGTTTTGTCGCGTCGTAGTCCCGATTTATTCGGGACGAAGACGGAAGCTTGGCCGTGAGAATAAAATACAGCGAATCGAAAAAGTGTAGGATATAAACATGCAGGAATTTGACTGGAAGAAAAAATACGAAAACAAAGTCGGCGCCGCCGCGGCGGCAATGAAGTTAATCAAACCGGGCAACCGTATCTTTATCGGCACCGGCTGCGCAGGTCCGCAGCACCTGGTCCAGTCGCTGGTCGAGTACTCCAGCGGGATTTATGACGCTCATATCGTTCATCTGCTGACAGTAGGGGCGGCGCCGTATGCCAACGAGAAATTCCGCGAGACGTTCAAAGTCAACAGTTTTTTCATCGCCGATAATGTCCGCGACGCCCTTGAAAAAGGCGTCGGCGACTATACGCCGATATTTCTGTCCGAAATCCCCGCCGAATTTGAGAGCGGCAGAATCCCCATCGACGTGGCCTTAATCAGCGTCACGCCTCCCGACGCCAATGGCCTGTGCAGCCTGGGGGTCTCTGTCGATATCGTCAAATCCGCCGCCGCCAACGCCCGCTATGTCATCGCTCAGGTCAACAGCCGAATGCCCCGAACCTTCGGCGACAGTTTTATTCATATCAACAACATCGACGTGCTCGTTCCTTTTGACGAGGATATCATCGAGATTCCGGTGCCCGAACCCGATGAGACGCTTCGCCGTATCGGCCAAAATGTCGCCCGGCTGGTGGAGGACGGCAGCACCATCGAGTGCGGAATCGGACGCATCCCCCAGGCGCTGGCGGAATTCCTGAAAGACAAAAAAGACCTCGGCGTGCATACCGAAATGTTCAGCGACTGGATCCTGGAGCTGATTGAATGCGGCGCCATCACCTGCGCAAAAAAAACGCTTAACCGCGGCAAAATCATCGCCAGTTTTTGTATGGGTTCCAAACGCCTCTACGATTACATCAACAACAACCCGTTTTTTGAATTTCATCCGAGCGAATACGTCAACGACCCCTTTATCATCAGCCAGCACGAAAAAATGGTCGGCATTAACGTCGGCCTGGAAATCGACCTGACCGGCCAGGTCTGTTCCGACTCGCTGGGCCATCGGTTTTACAGCGGCATCGGCGGACAGGTGGACTTCATTCGCGGCTCCGCCCGCAGCCGCGGCGGAAAGGCCATTATTGCTATGCCCTCTACCGCCAAAGATGGCCAGGTCTCACGTATTGTCTCCCATCTGACTGAAGGTGCCGGCGTGGTCACCACCCGGGGAGACGTCCATTACGTCGTCACTGAATACGGCATCGCTTACCTCCACGGCAAAAGCATCCGCGAGCGGGCGCTGGAGCTGATTAATATCGCGCATCCGAAATTCCGAAGTGAACTCATCAAGGCCGCCAAGGCCAGAAACTATATCTATGCCGACCAGATTGAGATGGACACCGAAAAAATCCGCTACCCCGAAGAACTGGAGCGCCACGATACGCTCAACGACGGCACGGAGATATTCTTCCGTCCGGTCAAACCCACCGATGAACCCGCACTGTCCGAAATGCTGTATTCGCTCAGCGAAACCTCCGTCCAGACCCGCTATATGATGCGAACGGCGCGTTTTCCCCGCAAAGACATCCAGCAGTGGACCAATATCGATTATTACCAGAACCTTGCTATTGTGGGAACGGTCCCGGGAGCCGACGCTTCCGAGGAAGAAATCGTCGCCATCGCCCAGTATTTTCTCGACCCCAAAACGCAGGCCGCCGAGGTCGCCTTCCTCGTCCAGGACGAATGGCAGAACAAGGGGATGGGGACTTTTCTCTTAAAGTATCTGACCAAGATTGCTAAACAGCGCGGCATCAAACAACTCTACGCCAAAGTGATGCCTGCGAATAAAGGAATGCTGTCTGTTTTTTATAATTCCGGCTATAAAATCAATACCGAATTTGACGGCGAAGTCTATAGTATCTCGTACAATTTAACGTGATGAATTGCAAATAGCTGAGGACGAATTTTGGCGACGAGAAAGGCTGTCTTTGTCCATTCCGCCAGGCTGGACGAGTTATCGTATCCGCCGCAGTGCCCGTTTAACACCAGCAGAGCCGGCCGGCTGAGGAAAATTGTGCATTCAATGGGACTGTTATCAGGCCCGGACAAAATCGAGGTTGCTCCCGAACCGGCCCCAAGAGCAGTTCTGGAAAAATTTCATTCCGCACGTTATTTGGATGCCCTGCAAAAAGCTGCCCGGGGGACAGGGGGACTTGAATTGCTCTATATGGGCATTGGGACGGGCGATTGCCCCACCTTCCCGGATATGTATGACTATCCGGTACTCGCCTGTGGCGCCACGCTGACAGCCGCCGATTTAATTCTCAGAGGACAAGCCGATGTTGCTTTCAATCCCTCCGGCGGATTTCACCACGCCGGGCCGGAACTGGCCGCGGGCTTTTGTTATATCAACGATATGGCGATTGCATGTCAGGTGCTGACCGAGGCGGGAAAACGGGTATTATATCTCGATATCGACGTTCATTACGCCGACGGCGTCGCAAACGCCTTCTACGACCGTAAGGACGTAATGACCATCTCATTCCACGAAAGCGGACGAACCCTGTTTCCCGGCACAGGCTTCGAAGACGAAATCGGCCAAGGCGACGGCAAAGGCTATTGCGTCAATGTTCCCCTGCCGGTCGGCACTTACGATGAAGCATACAAAAAAGCGTTCGACGCCATAGCGCCGTCGTTGATTGCCGCATTTGACCCCGATGTGATAGTTTTTGAATTCGGCGCCGACGCCCTTGCCGGAGACCCGCTGGCGCATCTGCGGCTGACCAACAATACCTGCGCTGACATCATCGCTTCCTTGCTGACTTTTCATAAGCCCATCCTGATGACCGGCGGCGGCGGATATAATGTCGAGAACACCGTCCGGGCCTGGGCGCTGGGCTGGAGCGTCCTGTGCGGAGCCGACGGCCCGGACAGCCACGCCAATATCGGCCTGGGAGGGGTAATGCTCGAAAGCACCGATTGGTCCGGGGGGCTGCGAGACAGACAGCTTCCGCCGAGCCCTCAGCAGCGCCGAAACGTCCTGCCGCAAATCGAGGCTGTCATCAAAGCAATAAAGACAAACATCTTCCCCCTTCACGGCCTTTAATGTTCGTCGGTCGGCAAAATCAATTCTGTCAGTGGGTGTGTTCGTGCCAGGCCAGGGCTTCCGCAGGGACAATTCCGCCTGCGGCATTGTGCAATCCCTCGACATAGTGGACAAATTCCACATACGCTCGGACATATTCTCTGCCGGCGTCAACGCTGTCGTCTTTGTGCTTTTCTTTTTCCTTTACTTCCCCGAACCGTTTCCCAACGCCTTGTTCGATGGATTGTTTGATTTCCCCAATCAGGGGGCCGACGTCGCCGCCGGCGTACCTGCCCCCGCGAAGGCGGGGGTTTAGCCCCGGTCTCTGGCCGGGGGTGCAAACGCGAGGTTCGCTTCTTTAAGCCACCTTGTCCTCTTCGTCCACGTTCGTCGTAGGGGCAGCCCCCCGTGGCTGCCCTGATCGTCCGTCCTGTCCTACACGTCCTACCTGTCCGAACGGTCTGACGTGTCCAACTTATCTGCCGCAAATAGATCGCCAACTTACAATATTATCGCATACGTCAAGAACAAAGTATAGTAGCAATTGTTAGCCAAATAAAGTTACAAGTCGAATCCGATTTTATTTTCTACATCAGAAATCCCCAAGGGAGAGATAGTTATAGTCTTTTTTTCTTTATCGTATTCGATCAATTTATTTTTATGTAAAGGTTTTAAGACATCTCTTCGATATACTGATTGATTAGAATGTTCAACCCATTTAATTAATTGTGATTCTTCCACGGCGTCTCTGTTTTGATAAACAAGAAGAAGTGTTTTTTCTTTCATGGTTAATTCAGGCTTTAGCACTCTATATTTATCCCCAATTTTCCATATAACAGGAATGATTCTCTCTGTTATCATCTCTACAGAAGCTGCAGCTTTTTCTGTGGTAAGATTATGAAATACTCGGATTAACTCGGCCATAATCCATTTTGTCACATATAAAACAGCTATTGCATCCATGTGATTCGGGTCTACATCTCCCCCCACATGTCCAACTCCGCGGTTATTTCTGATTTCGTAGAGAGCTATTAGTATTCGTGGTATCTGGATTCTTATTGACCTGGGACAGGATGAATATTGTTCTAACTTACGGCATGATTCTGTGAAATTTTTCGGTTTTTGTGCTTTAGGTGGATATGTTTCAGATATATAGCCGTTCAGAATCGTGTAGACAATCTCACACAGTTTGCCGCCATTTAATTCAGATGGTTCCCATCTGCCCTCGCAATAATTTTTTACGATCTCATTATATGCTTTAAATAACTCTTCTCGGAGAGTTTTTGGTAGTAGTCCGAGCAATTCTTCATTGTTTTTTAATCCGCTCAATATATCCTCTTCTCATGCTTAATAGTTTTTTCACACCAATAACTCTTTTAAGAACAGAAGACAAAGCACATTATCTATTTTAAAGCAAAGGATGAACGATACTTCTAAATTTAATTATTACAATTTAGTTTCATTCAGCATTGGAAACTTCGTTCTTTTTCTTGCCCTTTTTAACTTTATATGTAGTCTTGAAGAATGTTTCGGCACTAACGGTTGGTTTGTATTTTCCTTTTCCCACAGATACAAATAGAGATTTTTTGTCTCTCTTTGCGGCATCTAAAGTCTTATCAACCCTGTTGGGAACAGTTATTCCTACACTATCAGCAATCTCTTTGATTTCTTTTGCAGACATCGATGCCGTTCCGTATTGATTATAATAGTATGCTGCTATCAATAAAACATTGTCGCTGGGTTTTTTATGGTCAAATTGCTGGAAGAATTTTTCTTTTCCCTCTAGGTCATCATTAATCTCGTTAGCACCTGCTCCGGATTCCAAATCAATATCCGTAATATAATTTTGTAATAACTTAAAGCTATGCTCTTTTATTGACGAGTCAAGTTTTTTAATAATACTATCTATTTCTTTTAATCGCCCAACTCTTTCTTTGAAAGTCTCTTTATCCATGGTTTTCTCCTTTCATCTTCCAGTTCCTTTTTCAACAAACCTCTCCCCTGAAGAAGTCAAAGTCCAAGCCTTATGATTATCTTTCTTTTCTTCCACCTTCATCATAAAGCCTTTCGCAATATTTTTATTTACTCTGTCGTTTATGTTTTCAGGAGGCGTTTCCTTTGCGGCTGTAAAGCCTTCTTTTAAATCCTTCGCATTAAAGCAGGATACCCCCTTATAATTCTCAAGATAATAGCCTATGCAGAGAATTTTCTGGTTATCATCATTTGGATTCTTCCGCAGGATGAACTCTTTAACCGAGAGATTCTTTTCTTTCCTGCCTTTTTCTATTGGCTTGGTTAATATAGCTTCTAATTTCGCTATTCTTTTTTCATGCCCCTGCAACAATGCTTTAACTTCTTCGATTGCTTCCTTCATTTTAATTACCTTAAGCATTTTTCTTTAGTTTTTTTTCAATACTTTGCAGCGTCTTTTCTACGGCATTCAAAAAAATACTATGATGTTTATACCGCCCACTTTTCACTTGCTTTATTTTCTTTTTCTCCCGGAGATCTTTTAGCCATGGCAACAAGGAACCCTCTGGAATGCCTAGCTCGTTCATCAGTTCTTTGTTTCCCGCATCATCTGTTGTAATTACCCCAGCTTCTTTGGCGTATAATTTTCCCACTAAATAGAGCAGTATCTGTTCCTTGCCTGTAAGACTCCCTTTAAATAACACCTCGATTTTTCCATCTTTTGTGATGCGTATAAATTGCTTAGCTAAATCGAAATTTTTCTCAAGTGCGTTCGCGTAATCAGCAGTCATTTCGTTAATTATTCTTTTTTTTAAATCGCCTACGTTCCTTTTGCTCATATCAAACTCTTTCATAATATTTGTAATTTTTGTAATAATTATAATATTATGTATTACGTTGTCAAGAAGCCTCTGTAAAACAGTGAATCTTTTTTATCCTTTTCCTTGTTGTATCATTTTTTCCTTCATTGCTCAATTTTGGCTTTTAAATTTTGGTTTTGGTTTCCTCGTCTAAGAACTTTTATCCGCCCCCGCTTGTCCTCGCGAAGCTTGCCCTCATGTAGATGGGGGGCGAGGAGCGGATTTCTTCTCCCTTCTCACTTCTGCCTTCTGCCTGTCTCTCCCTGTATCCTTGAGTTCATGGGTTCTTGAGTTCCTGGGGCCTTGGGTTCTTGGGGCCTTATGTCCCTGCATCCCTGCTTTCAAATTATACATTCCCCCTCTCTATTTCTCAATTCTAAATTCTACATTCTCAATTCCCTCTATCGTCAATTCTTTATCCCCTTTTCCCCCCCCCCTCTTTTTTCGTTTCGAAAATTGGAGTTTTTGGATTTGGAATTTGTTTGGAATGTGGAGCTTGGAATTTGGAATTTCTTTCTTTCTCTCGTCTCTGGTCTCTTTTCTCTGGTCTTTTGTTGCCATCTTTGCTCATTCTTTCATCAACTTTTGCTCCGAT
>CAZWMN010000061.1:0-8735 GCA_964635075.1 uncultured Pirellulales bacterium
ACGATTTACCAACTCAAACAACCGTTTGAAACGCCTCCTCCAGACGTATAATTTTTCCAAATCTCAATTTTGCGCATATCGGTAAAAATACCTAATTATGCTTATTACTCCTTTTGTGTAAAGTAGTTGCGGAATCGGATGTGAATCGGGTAAAATCACGGCGGAATTTTTTGCGAAAAAATCATCAACCACTTTTAAGCGAGACGGCCAATGAAACATATCCTGTCCTGCTGGATTGCATCCGTGCTTTTGTCCGGGGTCGGGACCTACTCGGACATCCCGTCCTCAAAGATACCTGTTCGCTCGGCGCAATCGAATATGTACCATTACCCTGAAAATCCGCATAATCGGGATTTTCACAGAAACAACTAACTTATCCTTAAGCACGAAAGCTCCGGGGTTCATCGGAACACTGCCGGCGGGAAGTATTTTTTTATTGCAATCCTTCGCAGATACTATAATATTCAATACTGGAGATTGTGAGTTTATTTGGTAAGGAATGCGGGCTGTTCGGACGGTGTCGCCCGAATCGGAGCCGCTCGGTGGCTAATTTCATGGAGGTTACTATGATAACGAGAATTTTGATGATTGCGTTACTGGCGTTGTCTGTGATGCTGGTTGGCTGCAAAAAGAAAGCAGAACCTGTCGCGACTAAGCCGGCTGCCCAGAAGGCAACTGAGCCGGCTGCCGAGAAAGCGGCTGAACCAGCCGCCCAGAAGGCAACTGAACCGGCTGCCGAGAAAGCGGCTGAACCAGCTGCCCAGAAGGCAACTGAGCCGGCCAAACCCGCTGAACAGGGTGCCGCCAAGACCGCAGAGCAACCCAAACCTGCCGAAGACGCTGCCAAGAAATAACGCTGTGGTATTTTTCAGCAGTCCAGCCGACGGGGAGTTTTCCGTCGGTTTTTTTTTATGAGCATGCAAAACTCGATACAAAACATTGAGCGAATCCCGCGGATTGTGTATAATTATCCGTTTGAGATGTTATTTGGAGGTTTTTGAAAAGCATTGGAAAAGGCGCGTGAGCAGTTGCAGGTCCTGAAGGAAAAGGCCTTTTTGGTCGGCGCCTACCGTCGGGACCAGAAGTTTGACAGAAAACAGGACCATCTGCTGGAATTAATGGCACTGGCCGAAACGGCCGGAGCCGTGGTGGTAGGGCGGACACAGCAGAGACTCAACCGTATTCATCCCGGCACGTATATCGGTTCCGGCAAGGCGCAGGAACTGGCTGAAGTCGTCGAGCGGTTGGGGGTCAACGTCGTTATTTTTGACAACGACCTTTCGCCCGGGCAAATCCGCGAACTGGAAGAAATCATCAAGGTCAAAGTGCTGGACCGCAGTGAACTGATTCTTGACATCTTCGCCACCCGCGCACAAACCAAACAGGCCAAGTTGCAAGTCGAGCTGGCCCAGCTTGAATATACCTATCCCCGTCTGACGCGGATGTGGTTGCACCTGGATAGCGTGGCCGGGGCGGGAGGCGCAACCGCCGCCGGCGCCGTCGGCGGTATCGGCACACGCGGCACAGGTGAAAAACAGCTCGAAATCGACCGACGCCTCGTCAGCAAACGCATCACCGAACTCAAACGCGAACTGGAAACCATCGACAAACGCAAACTTCGTGAAATCGACGGACGCAGGGATTTTTATACCCTCTGTCTGGTCGGCTACACCAACGCCGGCAAAAGCACGCTGATGAACGCCCTGACCGACGCGGGTGCGTATGTAGAGGACAAACTGTTTGCCACGCTCGATACGCGAACGCGAAAATGGCGGGTCGATTCAGGTATCAAGGTTTTGCTGAGTGATACCGTGGGTTTCGTCAGCAAACTGCCGCATCATCTGGTTGCGTCGTTTAAGGCGACCCTCGAAGAGGCGCTCCGTGCGGATTTACTGCTGCACGTCGTTGACGCGTCCAGTCCGCAGGTCTTTGAGCAGATTCAAAGTGTCGGGCAGGTGTTGAAGGAAATCGGCTGCGGCGATAAAGAAGTTCTGACGCTGCTGAACAAATCCGACACGATTCATAATCGCCAGTTATTCGATACCCTGCAAACGGTGCGTCCGGACGCCATCGCCATTTCAGCTAAAACCGGAATGAATCTCGATAAATTGGCCGCGGCGGTGGCCCAAAAGATGCGCGGCGGTCAGGTTCGCTTTCATATCCAAATCAGTCCGGCCGAGGGGAAATTGCTCAGTTTCCTTCGCGCCAACGCCGTGAATTTGAGTGAACGCTACAACGGCGATACCGTCGATATTGAAGTAACGCTCGGCAAAAACCAGTTTGTCCAGTTCCGCAAACTCGGCGTGACGGATTATGAAATGATATGATTGTTATTTTAAAGAAAAATCAATTTCCAGCCCGCAAAGCCAGTTTGTTGGCGCCATTGACAACAAGGATTTTGACTAAGGGGTTTTCCTGAATCCAGCCGTTGATAATTTGCTGTGGGTTGTCCGCCGGGGTCATATGCGCAGCGATAATCTGGTCATCCGGCAGTTCTGAATACACCCATAATTTCCGCAGCCGTTGAATCAGGCGGGCAAAACGATACGGCTTATGGCTGAACAATTTGTATTCGCCTTCAATGGCGTGATAGATTTGCTCAAATGGCTGAATCAGCAGATTCCAGAAATGCTCCGTTGATTTTTCCGGCCCAATGCCGTTCTGACAGGCTGAGACGAATAAAATTTCCCCGCCATCCAATACCGCCTGTTCGGTTAGTTCCAGCGCGCGCTGGGCGATATACAAATCCATATCGTTGGGAAATCCGCCCGGCGAAACAATTAATCGTTCGATAGGCTTGACCGTGTGCAGATTCCATTGGTCGGTCTGAAGAAAGGCTTTTTGGCAGACCTCACGAATCGTCCCAAGCGCCGCCCACTGAATCGTCCGGTGCGAACTGATGGTCGTTATGGCATAGACAGGCCGGCCTCTTGTGATTTTCTCCATTGCCTCAACCTGGTCTGCGGCCAGCGGCTGATTTCGCTGCGCCGGGTTCGAATGCCACGGATGGGCGCAAAAAATACTCGCCTCATCGAGTGTCAGACTGTGATTGCCGCGGGCGGTTTCGTAGTCGCAGATTCCCGGCACGAAGTTTTTAACCGGGTTGGAATAGCCGGCAAAATAATGGGGTTTGACATCGCTGAAGACCAGAAATGCGTCCGCGTTTTCAACAGCGGCGTTATAGCGCACATGGGTACCGCGGCAGGTAACGCCGGCGTCGAGAAATGGGGCCGTTTGACAATCGTGGATGAGAATTTCCGCGCGGCCCAGACCGGTTTCATCGCAGATTTTTTGAACGGTTCGGCACAACGCCAGATTCCCCTCAGTCCGTGCGGTATGCGTACCGGTGCAGAGAATGAACTGGATTGACGAGCAGAGTCTGAGTGTCGATGCGACGGCATGCAGACAGTCCTCGGTCGGTAAATCCCGCGTCGCGTCGGCAAGCAGAACACATAACTTTCGGTTCTGGATGGTTTTTTGAAATTCGGAAAGATTGCAGGCCTGCAGAGCGTCGGACAGTATTTGCGCGTTGCGGTTTTTGTCCATCTGTTCCTGTCGCGGCACAATCAGCCCGGCCAAATTGATTTCGGGAATCTCAACAGGGATTTTTCCCGTACCGTAATGTAAAGTAATTCGCATAATGATTGATATATGTCAAATCCCGCCGCCGAGGGCAAGTAAATTCCGGGGCGCAAAGAAACGGGCCTGTTGCATCACAGGCCCGTGGAATTTGCTGCGTTGGAGCAAAAACCGAAATTGCTACTGACTGGGTTTTACTTTGATTGCCTCCATTCCCTTACGACCTTGTGCGGCTTCATACTCGACTTTCTGCCCGTCTTTCAGGGTGCGAAAGCCCTCGCCCTCTTCGGTAATGTTGGTGTAATGGACAAACAGGTCCTCACCGCCATCGTCCGGAGTGATGAAGCCAAATCCCTTCTTCTCATTGAACCACTTTACCGTACCGCTGCTCACGTTTGTCTCCTTGGCCCGCTTGTGGGCCGCATTGCATAACCCCTCGTTGTTCCAAGCTGCCCGTGCCCCGAGGGAACCTGACACGGCCTTGTTCCATCAAAAAGCGTACCTGTCCACCCCGTTCATTGTCAAAGCAGAAATTTGCAGATTCGTAAAAAGCGGTATTTTCCCGGATATAAAACAGTGCAATAAAAAACAGCGTAATTTCTTGTTATTGATAGACTTACCCATTATCGAGGCGAACCTGCGCGGAACGATATTTTTTCGTGCTCGAGCGGTGTTTTTTCTGCTCAAGACGTTTGCGTTTGGCCGCGGTTGGAACAGTTGTTGGTTTTCGGGGTTTGGGTTTTATCAGGGCTGACCTAATAAGCCGACTCATCCTGTCGAGAACATCCTCCCGATTGGCGTGTTGAGAACGGTATCGGGAGCTGGTTATCTGAAGCCGCCCCTGCCTGTCGATACGATTGGCCAGCTTTGTAAAAAGCAGCTTTTGCTGTTCAGGAGTGAAATTTTTGCAGGATGCGATGTCGAGAATCGCCGTGGTCTGCGTGTTGACTTTGTTGACATTCTGGCCGCCCGGCCCGGACGAACGGGAAAATACAAACTGAATCACGTCTTCGGGGATGTGAATTTTGCCGCTCATAAATACATTATCGACAACTCCGCCCTCTGATTTCAAAATTCATACCGCTGGTTCTCATCGCAGAGCTCTTAAAAGGCCGGGGAATGGAATACAATGATGAGTTATTGCTCGTCTGCAGGGTATTTGGTTTTTTGTTCTTCTTTGGCCAGCAGGTCGCTAAGCGTCGGTTTTTCAAGCGAGCCATTGTTCAAAATAATTTTGACATCTTCGGCGTCGAGGGTTTCATATTTTAACAGCGCCTTGGCCAGGGCTTCCACTTTATCGTGATTGGCCTCCAGCAGGTCAGCGGCCGCCGTATAAGCCGAGTCGATCAGTTTACGCACCTCTGTGTCAATCATTTCCGCGGTTTTCTGTGAAAACTCCGGTCCCAAATGCATCAGGAACGGATCCGCCGCCGGGTCGGGGGCATAATTAACAGGCCCTAATTGTTCCCCCATTCCCCATTCCATCACCATTTCACGGGCCAGCAGCGTTGCCTGCCTGATATCCGATTGCGCCCCGCTGGTGACATCCTGACAGAACATCTCCTCGGCAATCCGTCCGCCAAAACAAATCTGTAACTGGGCCAGGCAATACTTGCGGGAGTAAAACAGGCGGTCTTTTTCAGGCAGTGCGAAAGTGACTCCGCCCATCTGTCCGCGGGGAATGATGCTCACTTTATGCAGTGGATCGGCATCCTTCGACAACGACTGGACCAGCGTATGACCGGCTTCGTGATAAGCGGCCAGACGTTTGTCCTGTTCATCGACGGTGCGGCTTTTCTTGGCCCGGCCCCATCGCACCTTGTCGCGGGCTTCTTCGAGGTCGCCGTGTTCGACATAGTCTTTATTCTGCATACTGGCGCCGATAGCCGCTTCGTTAATCAGGGCTTCCAGTTCCGCGCCGCTGAACATCGGCGTTCCGCGGGCCATTTTTTCCCAATCCACATCCGGCCCACATTGGACTTTCTGCGCGTGAATTTTCAGGATGCCGAGTCGTCCCCTCAAATCCGGCAATGGGACGACCACCTGCCGGTCAAACCGACCTGGGCGGATCAAAGCACTGTCGAGAATATCCGCACGGTTAGTCGCGGCAATCACAATCACCTGATCATTGGTATCAAACCCATCCATCTCGACCAGAATGGCATTCAGCGTTTGTTCCCGTTCGTCGTGGCCTCCGCTGACAAAACCCGGACCGCGTTTCCTGCCGATGGCGTCGATTTCATCAAGGAAAATAATGCACGGGGCGTTTTCTTTGGCCTGCCGGAACAGGTCCCGCACGCGGCTGGCGCCGACGCCGACAAACATTTCCACAAAATCGCTTCCGGAAATGCTGAAAAACGGCACATCTGATTCGCCGGCAATCGCTTTGGCCAGCAGCGTTTTGCCGCAACCGGGCGGACCAACCAGCAGCACTCCGCGAGGGATACGTCCGCCAATCTTTTTGAACTTCCGTGGGTTTTTCAGAAATTCAATCACCTCGGCCACTTCCTCTTTGGCCTCGTCGATGCCCGCTACGTTCTCAAATGTTATCTTGTTATCCTTGCCGGCGCGGACGCGATGTTTGCTGCGCCCGAAATTCAGCAGCATTCCGCCGCCGGCGCGCATATTGCGGATAAAAAGAAAATAAACCATTACCGCCAGCAAGCCAAACGGCAACAGCAGATTCCACAACAGCGGAATCCACAAGTCCTGATTTTTACAACTATATTTGATGTTGTATTTTTGCAGAAGTTCATTCAGCTTTTCATTTTTGCCGGGCTCAGGACAAATTACCTCAAAATTCACCGGCTCCCCCGATTGGCGGGCGGTTTTGCCGACGTCGTTAAATACGCCCACCACTCGGTCCGGCTCCAGTGTTACACTTTCGATGTGCCCCTGCCTGATATGGTCGAGAAAGTCCGGGTTGTAATTGATCTGTTCAACCTGACGCCAGCGGCTGACCGTCATAAACAAGGTCATAATGATCAACCCAAGCAAAAGCCAGTTAAACGGCCCGCGGTTATATCTGCTTATTCCCGAAGGCTGTTGAGGAGCTGGAGTTCTGTTTTTGGGGTCCGCCATAAAAAACCTATCGGTCGATTTATAAATCGTCTGTTTTATCTTGCCGCGGAAAATCCGAAATTCGAATCTCGAAATTCGAAACACACTCGAAATCCGAATAGCTCAAATTCAAAAAAAGCGATTACAGCCTCTAAATTTACTTGTTTTGGACATTCGAATTTCCGTTTTGGGGGATTGTTCCGGATTTCGAATTTTTACCCGCCATAGCTTCAGCGACGACGGGGCGTGCTTCGGATTTTCTTTACCATGGTTGTTCCATTAGTTCTACCACTTTCTGTGCCGCCTTGTTCACCGCCTGATTGACGGAATAATCTATGGGCTGTCCCATCTGGGAAGAATAGGAAGCCGAGCCATAGACGGTCTCATTGTCCACCAGCACCTGGCCGGTTTTGAGGTTTTTCCAGGTAACCGTTACGGAAACCAGGGCTTCATTTTCCAGCGGTCGGCCCGTCCACCGTTCGCCGGCCAACACGCCCACGCCGACGGACATCGAACCGCCCAGAATCGTATCGGCGACGCTACGGTCGGAAACGATTTTGTACGGCGTCTGCGCCTCAATACGCTTGCAAATGGCGTCGGTCAGTTTGAATTCATAACCCCGACGAAAGCTGTCGGTATCAAACATTTCCACATAAACTGTATCAACGTCCTGCCGGTGCAGCCAGGAGTTCGAATATCCCCGGCAGCCGGCCAGCACGGAAAGACATCCTATTATCCATAATGCGATGCGATTCCTGCTCATACGTTTCCCCGTCTGAGATTTCGGTTCGATTTTAGTCTTCCTTCATTTTACCAAACAAAAGGCCGATTCCAAAACCGCTGTCCAGAAATTTATTTCCCGCGTTAAACACACGGCGGCGGACCGTCTTTGGGTGGCGATATCCTTCCTGTTGCGCCTGTTCGGTCATCCGAGCCGAGCGCGAATTCGGCCAACTGTCCAGGACATACTGATAATACAAATTCGCCGCCAGCGGGTGGTCGGTTTTATCGTAATACTGCGCAATATTATAATTCTTATAAGCCTGCTGCTCGACAATCAGGCCAATCGTTTCGTCGGTTTTGATTTGCGCGGCTTTATTCGGGTAGCGATTGCGATAATCCTCGTAGTAGGCTTTTGCGCTGACCAGCCAACTGGCGTCGTAATAAGGCCCCTTATATGCTGCGTGCAGACACTGAGCCATACGCAGCAGGGCTTTTTCGCCGATTTCACCGGTGGGCCATTTGTCGGAGACTTCCGACCAGACCTCATACGCTTCGGGATAGCGATTCTTTTTCTCGTACGTCTCGGCCAATACCGTCAGCGCTCGCAGACCTATCGGTCCGGTTCCAGCCCGGTCGGCGATATCTCGCATAATGTTGACGCCCTCGTCAAACGCCGGCAGCCACAACACCCACAGCACCTGCCGCTTCTGTCCCTGCAAGAATGCCGTCCCGATAGAAAATAGTCTCTCGTTGGCGCTGGCATAGAATGGACTTTCCGGCCAGGCCTTTACAAATGCCTGCAATTTCTTGGTCGCCTTGCTCCAGTTGCGTTTGGCGTATAACGTCTCGGCCTCGATATAGGCGTCAAGGTCGGGCCCTGCCATATCCTGAAAATCCGTTTTCAGTTTCTTGAGGGCCTTCAACGCCTCGCCCTTGTCGCCGGAACTGAGTTTTTGCTTTACGTCCGACATTGCAAGGATATATTGTCCCTGTGGGTCATTGGCCAGATTTTGCCATTGACCTTCGGGGTTCAGACGCAGCGTTTCCGCCTGACAGCAAAAAGCCGCTCCCAAAAATAAAACGACTATCCTTTGTCTGGTTCGCATATCCTTTTTCCTTACCCGGCTGTATTTAAGACACCAAAACCGCCGACATTATAACCACTTGTCCCGCCTTTGCAAACCTGTTTCGGCAGGTTTTTCCGCCCCCGTCAAAACAGCCCAATACCCAGGTTTTTTTGATATTTAAGGTGTGGTTTTGATTTTATTTGTATTTTTACCGAATTTGTAAAAAATTAAGATTTTTCTGTTGACGCTGCGGGGGGGGGGGTAAAGTAAAATTCCGAAATGGAGAATTGGGCAAAGGGAGTCGCA
>CAZWMN010000062.1:0-8595 GCA_964635075.1 uncultured Pirellulales bacterium
TTGTGTTTCAATCAGTTATGACTCTTTCAAAGTCAAACAGTTGGACAGTAGTGATAATTCTATTATCTTCAACATCTTGAATAATTCCGAGAGTTTTTAATTCTGTAGTTAGTTTTTGGTTTCTTTCTATGAGTCGCGAAGGGGCTGTAAGCTTTCCTGAAGATTCCATACTATCAATAATAATACTTAAAACATGGTCAATTTCAGAAGGCTGAATATCTTTGCATTCAATCTCTCTGCGTTTTTCAGCCCAGAATTGTCGCATTAATTGTGTAGATGTTTGGAACCTTGGAGATTTGCCAGATTTCTTCAAGGACACCCACATTTCCAAGTGTTGCGGGACAGATAAAATATTTTTCTGGCGTAAGGATAAGTTGTCAATATTAACATTAAACTTATTCAATATCGTTTTGAGAGAAGCCTCTGAAAGCCCCTTAATCTCGATTCTCTGAAAAGATTTATCCTCTTGCAGCCACTTTTTGATTTCCGGGTCATTTTCCAGATCATATTTCCTGCAGGATAAAATCACTGATATGGGTTTGCCCTCTAATTTAAGCCAATTTGCTTCTCTGACAAGAGCTTTACAGACTTCCAGTGAATTTGCAGAATGGGAAATAGTCCAGCGAAGAGCATCTAATTGGTCAAGAATTAAAAGCGAGAGCTTTCCGAAACCTAATGCTTCAAGACATTTAACCGGTGATTCTGGGAGCCCAATAGATTTTCCATATTCGAGAGGTGTATTCTGGGGTATTTGACGATCTAAACGAACGGGAAGATATTGGATATTTTTTTCGTTCAACTTTTGTGTCAATTCATATAATACTCCGCTTTTGCCGGTGCCGGCTTGCCCATAAATGATAACATTACTGCCGGTCAATATTTTTTCAAGCACCTGATCCGTTTCAGTTCTTGGTATAATCGTACTATCAATAAGACGTGGACGAATGGATTCTTTAAAATCAATTTTTAATTTTTCAACTGCGGGGAATACACGAGAGTCGTGTGACAATATTCTTTGATGAAGTTCCTTATCTGAAAGATATTTTGAAATATCCGCAGTACTAATTGTTTTACGCAGATTTTCTTTTGCGTATTGAATCAGAAGAGAAATTACTGTTTTGGGGTTTCCTGCTACTTGATATCTGGCTTGAGTAATTACTTCTTCGCAAATGATATTGTTATCCGGCCAGAGACAAACCTCCGTTCTTCTTAAATAGTCAAAGGCTTTCACTCGATCTGACTTTGATGATGAATTTAAATCGAGGTACTTACAAAATTGGTCATATATATTTTTTCTTTCTTGGCTAATACCCTTAATTTGATAAATATAATAATCCTCTGGATTCTCTTTTGATATGCGAGCGCTTTGACAAATATCACCAAAATTGGTAGCCGGAATTGCAGTAACCAGCACAAATCGATTGTTACTTGATCGATCCAGTTGAAATTTTATATTTTTCAGAATCCCAATTCTATACAAATCAGCAATCGACCAATACTCATGGCTGGCGTTTCTACTTTTACATTGCTGAAAATGCGTAAGATTGTTTTTGTCCATGATAACCACATCAACGCCTTGGTTGTCAGCTCCAACTGCTTCTATGGTTACCGACTGGATTTCTTCAGCCAGTAACAATAATAGTTGCTTTGCAATCCACCGTTCTTCATAATAATTACCAAGTTTATCAGCGTAACCGCCGGGTTCAAGTGCCATTGTCAATCACCTTTGAAAACCGTGAAATGTCATTTTCTTTTGCCTATTTTTCGCCCATCGTTGCGTCACCGATGATGAAATTAACGCATCATTATTTCCCCCAAATTATACAATCTTTATCCGCATTTTACAATCTACAATTTACAATTTACAATCTGCGATGTCCACATCGCAGCAAGTGCGACTGCACTATCTTGCTATTTTCAAAAATTCCATAAATCTTTACCTCCCGACCAATAAAGACTTACAGATTTTCGTCTTACGAAAAATTCAGAAATTTCGACACGAATCTGCAACTCCGCGCTAATTATAGAAGGCCTATATTGCGCCTTCATTGTTCTTTGAAATAAGAATGATGAGTGGCATGGTCAAATCCTGTCCTGAGCAAAGTCGAAGGATTGTTTGACCGTGGTTTTGAACTATCAACTATAAACTTCACAACTTCTTCACAAAACAAAGCCAATCTTTTTAAGGCCAAAACCTCAATATCGACTCAAAAATTCAGAAAAGGAGTGCGAAAAATTAGACAAAAAAACGAAACAAAGCCAATCTTAACAAATAAGGAAAACTCTGGCGGAGGAGGAAGGCGTGCCGCATTTTAGCCTTTTGGATTTTAGCAACTTGAGCCGTGGCGATAGCCTAACGGTTTGCGACGTTCCAGCCGGCGCGGTCGTTATTGACCGATTCAATTTCCGCCGAGTTGATGTACCAGCGGTTATTGTTTTCTTTGCGAAACTGAACGCTTATCTCAACAAAAAACAACCCGCCCATCGCAGCGGAGGATTTTTTGGGGTCTAAAAAGACGGCCATATTGAGGTCGGCGTGTGCAGAATCCCCGGAAAACTGAAATGTCATAGAGCGAAAGTGAATTTTGGAAATACCGGCTGTTTTCAAAATTCTTTCCGCGTCCATTAAAAGAGCGGATTTATTGGGGTGGACGCTGTCCTCGTATTCTTCGGAGATGCACAGCCCGATCGGGCGGGAATCTCCGGCAATGGCGGCCTTTTTGCAGATGTCGATCAGATGGCGAACCTGTTCGTAGTCGGTCTGAAAGGCATAGTCTATACCGATTGCAGCAATCGCTGTGAAGACGCCGGCCAGAATCAGCCAAAGTCCCTTCTTGGGCGAGAGATTATTGCGTACCCAGGTTCCGATGATGAGTGTCAATATGCCGACAATCAACAGCAGCAAGGGGGTTTCCAGCGGATTGAACATCGCCGTTCCTTCTTCAAACGGTCATTTTAGTTGAATGTTTTTTTCTTTGAGCCAGTCGTTGCCGGCCGGTTCGGTCAAATCCAGCCGGAGAGACGTGAGCGTAAGATACCCCGCCGCCAAGGCCGTCGTATCCGTCCAGTGGTTTTCGCTGTGTTTGTCTCTGTGGTTGCCGCCGGTGAGCCGATACACGGCCTGCCCTTCTTTCTGTTCCAGCACCTGGTAGGATTCGTCAAAGCCACTGGTCGATTGAGAGACGACCTTGACGCCCAGAGGTTTGCCCTGAGATAGATGCGGGATGTTAAGATTGACGACCTGTCGGCGGCGAACGGGCAAAATCTGTTCAATCACCTGCAGCGCCAAGTCCGCGGCGGCATCGGCATTCCACGGCTCGTCCATCGCGGCGCTGACGGCGATGGCGGGCAGATTGTAAAACGCCGCCTCAATCGCGCCGGCAACCGTTCCTGAATAAAAAACGTTAATGCCGACATTAGCGCCGCAGTTAAGCCCCGAAACCACCAAATCAACGGGGTCGTCGGATACGAGCTGGTTGACCGCCAGCTTGACACAGTCGGCGGGGGAGCCGTCCACGCTGAAACCGGTGAATTGTCCCATTATCTCCAGTTTTCGGCAGGTCAGCTCCTGCAGCGAAATGCGGTGGCCTGCGCCGGACTGGACGTTGGAAGGGGCCACGACCGTAACCCGTCCGAGGGTCAGCAGGCGTTTGTATAGCGCGGACAAGCCCACGGCAAAAATGCCGTCGTCATTGGTCAGAAGAATGTGCATAGATTCTATTATTTCGAGAAATTTTATTTTTCGGACATTGCCGTCACTGTAACGCCTTACCGGATGAATGTCAATTGACCGTTTCTGCGGGGAGAGCTATAATGGGTCGTATGAAATGCTGGCAATTATTTGACAGTCGGATTCATTCGATTATGAGCCGCCGGGAAGTACGGGACTATGACGCCTGGGCCATCGGCTCAATGGGTATCCCCGGCACGACGCTGATGGAAAACGCCGGGCGCAGCGCCGCCGAAATCGCGATGGAAATGCTGACCGATAAATCCGACCCCGCCGTTTCTATCTTTTGCGGTGCAGGCAACAATGGCGGCGACGGTTTTGTCATTGCCCGTCATCTGGTTAATGGTGGCCTGGATGCAAAAATTAGTCTTTGCGCACCGCGCGAAAAAATCCGGGGCGACGCACAGACGAATTTTTTGACGTGTGAAAAAATGGGAATTCCGATATTTGACCTCGATATGGCCGAAGACGAAATCCATACGCAGGTTCGGGATTTGTGCGGGGGGTGCGGTTTAATTATTGATGCGATGTTCGGCACAGGATTTAAGGGCGAACTTTCCAGTCCATTCGTGGCGTTAATCAGTTGCGTCAACGCCGTGGGCGTTCCAATTTTGTCGGTGGATATTCCTTCGGGTCTGGATTGCGACAGCGGCGAACCGTTGCCGGTGTGTATTGAGGCGACGGCGACGGTGAGTTTCGTCGCGGCCAAGAAGGGATTTTTCGCAAATGGACAGATTCACCGGGCCGTCGGTCGGCTTTATATTGCCTCCATCGGGATTGTAAAACAACCCTGAAAATCAAAACGCCGGCGTTTAAGTTTTTAATTTACTTTGTTATCAGATACCACATTGTCTCATATTTAGACGACAATTCGATTTTGCCGACGGCAACGGGCACTTCGGTTTTCTTTGTTCCGTCGGGATTCAGAGCAAAACATCTTTGGTTCCCCGTTTTTTTAAGGTTTGTGGGTAAAACAATCGTTCCCTCAACGGTCTCGATTCGCACAGGTCCTTTGCCCCAGTTGGTTCCGACAGTTCGACGGTTGTCCGAGAACTTCATATCCGTATTTTCGCATCGCCCGCAAGCGGCAATGAGAATCTTTTTGCTTTCCTGAATAGAATTGCCGTCCATTGGAACAATGGTAATTGCCGCAAACTGGGGGGCTGTAATCTGAATACTTCCGGTCGTATCATCAGGGCCGATCCGCATTCCGGTAATTTTTACTTCCTGAAAACGTTCTGCATGCCCGACAGCCACACAATAATCCGCACTGTCAGCAAAATAGAATCCTTCGCTCCAGCTTGTCCCGGCGGTGGACGGACACCTGAAAATAGTTTGCCACGTTTTCTTATCCGCCTGCAGGCTTCTAAACAGGACAAGATTCAGATAGTCCGTGGGTTGTTTGCTCAGACTTGCCGCCATATTCATTCCATGATTCAAATGGATTTGGAACAGTGTTTCCATAGTGGGCTGCCCGGTTGTCGCAAGACTCTCAAAATGATGTATATTACAAAATGCACCCCTTTTGAAAATCAGGCTTCCCGATAACACAAAGCCCCACTTGGCCGGGTTGGTGTCGATGTCAAAGTAGCTGTTCATAAAATCCCGATTCCAGTTGTTATTGGAATGGGAATAGGTATAGAGCCATACGCCGTCCCAGTCCTGTGCCGCGGCAAAGGATGCAATCATCGGCACACACTCGGCCTGACTGTCGAGCGGGGCGGGGTGATTGTATTCGGTAACAGTGAATGGTTTTCCCGCCAATCTCTCAGAGGCCAGTTCGAACAGTGTCGCCTGTTGGGGATAGTTGGTCATCGCCTTTTGTTCAATAAGCCAGTCGCCAGAATCCCACGGTTTATTGGGGAATCGCGGATGCTGCCAATAGGCGTGCGCATCAATAAAATCCATATCCGACTGAGCGTACAATCCCAGCGGGCCAAAGACAATCGTGCCGGTAATCATCGCCTTGCAGCCGAGATCTTTTTTGAGGAAATTGCGCATATCGTCGAAGAATGCCTTTTCCGTCTCGGCCAGAAACATCATTCGGTCGAGCTGACGGATTTTCGATTCGTTATCGCCGAAGACCTTAACCGTACCCTGTTCGAGCGATTCGGTCTTGTCCGGTTTGAACTGAGCTCCTGTTTGCAATGTTATATCAGCCAGGTAAATCGGGACTTCGCTATTGCCGAACGTCACATTAATACGGGCATTTGTGTCGCTGTCGGCGGCGGTAAAGACCAGCCGGACCTGTTTGGATTTCGGCCCGATGGTCAAGTTGTGATACAGGCCCAGATTTTTCCATGGTGAATCGGCCCGCATAAGACTGATGACAACGGGACGTTCCTTGTCGGCGGCGATTTGTGCTGTAACGGTATAAGTCTGTCCTTTTTGAATCCTGAGGTTTGGCTGATTGAGTTGCAAATGCCACTCTGTGCCGTCAATATGAAGCGGTTCTATACGCAGGGCGGTCCGACCCTCAAAGGCGGCGATGGAGGTTTTCGCTTTGGCGGTTTCGTGCTGTTCGAGCCGCCAGTTATCCGGGACGGGTTTTTCGGTCGATTGTTTTTTGAAATCGCCGTTGGTTAATAAATCCGGTCCTAAAGGTACAGAATCCGCAGACCAGGCGGCTGAGAGTTTGTCGGTCAAGCCATATTTGGCTTTGAGCCACTGGTTGTACTTCTGCCGTAAGATGTCAGCGTAAAACGGCGGCAGGGCAGGCAATACTCGCGGCGCCGACCACATAAACAGGCTGTTTTCATTGGTGATTTCCACAATCGCAATCGCCGGGTCGTCGGCATATCGCCAGGGGCGGTACTTGTTTTGATGTTCAAGCAGCCGGCGGGCGTAATCTTTCTGGGCCTCGATAATCTGCGGCGTAAAGATGCTGACCATTTTGTCGTAATTTTCCGGCGATTCCGGCAGCCCGAGAGTTTTGCTATGTTCCTTGCCGACGTGAAGATTTAAATCAATGTAGATGCCGTGTTTAGCCAATTGGTCGATGAAGTAATCCAGCCGGTCGATGGCTTCGGGACAAAGCGTTTTGCCGCCCAAATCCCAGATGCCGCGGGGCCAGTTGGCGGTGTCCATATGATGCAGACGCACGGTGTTGATTCCCGCACGGGCCAGGCGTTCAGCAATCTGTTGGGCGTCGGCATGGGTGGGGAAATTGGCCTCGAACGAAAAATTCACGCCCCACAGCCGAACACGCTCTTTGGAAGAATAAAAGTGTTCTTTGGCAGACAATCTGTCCTGTTCGGTGATAGGGGAGTATTGAAATTGTATTTCGGAGTTGGGGTCGTACTTGGCCGGAATCACAAACGGCGTAAAATGTTCCCCAAAAGCGGACAATGTATAAATGCAAGAGAAAACAATTAAAAATGTGATATTACGATGAGTAAATTTCATAATGTAGTCCCCTGAATATTTTTGAGTTTTTAAAGCTTCTAACAAAACTATCTGGATTCCCGCCTTCGCGGGAATGACACAGAGAGAAGACAGGCATGTTTTGTTAGATATTTCTGGGATTTTATCCGCTTATGTCGCTTCTGACAACAGAGAAACTGCGGCTGAGAGAATCTCTTCTTCCGTCGCATCCGGCGTAATATCCAGCCAGTGGACATTACAGAAGGTCTTAAACCATGTCCGCTGGGCCTTGGCTAATTTGCGTGTGTTGATTTTAATTTTTTCCACCGCATCATCGAGCGATATTTTGCCTTCCAGATGTTCAATTATCTCCGCATAACCAATGGCAACGCGGGCCTGCTGACTCAGGGGCTTTGGTTCGGCCAGCAGGGATTTGACTTCCTCCAATAACCCCTGTTCCATCATTCGTTTGACGCGCAGATTGATGCGTCTGCTTTCGACTTCCTTTTCTCTGCGCAGGCCGATGACAAGCCAGTTCTCCGGCACAGGAGCGGACCATTGCTGCTGTAATTCAGAGATGGGTTTTCCAGTTAGCTTATAAACCTCCAGCGCACGGATAATTCGTTTTTGGTCGTTAGGATGGATTCTGTCGGCGGCCTGTGGGTCGATAGCCGAAAGCCGTTTGTGCAATTCGGCAAGGCCCAGGGTCTGTGCCTCGGCTTTGAGTTTTTCGCGCACACTCGCGTCGGAATCCGGCGAGTCAAACAGGCCATACAGCAGCGCCTTGATATACATTGCCGTGCCGCCACAGGCGATAACGGTCTTGCCGACGGATTGAATTTTCTGGACCGCTTGTCCTGCCAATTCAAGAAACCGGTTCACGCTGAACGATTCACTTGGCTCAACTACGTCGAGCAAATGATAGGGAATCTGCTTTCGTCGTTCGAGAGAGGGTTTGGCTGTGCCGATGTCCATTCGGCGATAGACCTTCATCGAGTCAACACTGATAATCTCGGCGTTGAGGTGCTTAGCCAGTTCAAAGGCCAACGACCCTTTGCCTATGGCGGTTGTGCCGAGAATCAGAATTTTCGGTTTTGGCTTCATTTTACCTGCTGTTGACATCCGGGCAGACAAGACCGAAGGATGAGGGGGTGCGATTCACGTTTGCAGGTGGATTTTTGGCGGCCAATGGTTTTCTCGACCATGCGATGTTCCCTTCCTTGTTGAGCCAGGTTATTCGCGAAGCCAGCGTGGCGGCAGAACCTGCTCTGCTCCATATTCATGCCGAACTGCTTCAAACGCTTGCCTGCCACGTGCTTGCAGGCACCCTCGACCGTACCGGAGCCGATATCATAGCCCTTCGAACGGAACACATCAACCACATTTGTTCCTTATTGATGGACATAACGGGACAAGGACGCTATCGCCTCGCGTTTACCGCCGCACTACTTAGAGCCTATCCGAATAACCCTATCTATTGCGGTCGGCTGCAAAGCCCGATG
>CAZWMN010000063.1:0-8417 GCA_964635075.1 uncultured Pirellulales bacterium
CGTACATTCCTCGGGCATACCAGTCACCATCCATCGGCACCGCTTGAGGGCCCCAATGCGCCCAGATTCCGAACTTCGCATCCCGGAACCAGTCGGGATACTGATACTGCTTGAGCGATTCAGCCGTTGGCTCGAAGGGCCCTTTGCTGACAGGAAGGTCCAGATCGGCGGCGGAGGTTACTCGACTCCATCGTGCAGCCCGCGACGGCTGTGATCCGGTCGAGCACCCTATGGCCACGGCTAAAAATCCGACGCAACACACCTGGGCAATCGAGGCCAGTAACTTGCAGGTATTCATCGTGCCATTCATATTTGGATCCTTTCATTTCTTGATATGGTCATCTGCCCACCTTCACTTCCGTTCCGTGGTATTTCACCACTTGGTCGGGTGTTTCAACGGGAGCGACTCCATGACCGTGGTTGTCCTTCACCAGAACCACATTGAAGGTACGTTCTTTCAACATTCCGTGGAAGTCGTCCTTACAGGGGCCGATAGTGAGGATTTTCGCAGCGTCATCGCCTTTTTGAAAACGCCATTGACCGGCTACAACCGACAATTCCAGAAACGGTTTTTCAAGCGGCGGCAGATCGCCAATGCTCCAATTATGCGGTATGTCGAGGCGCCTCCACGCAGAGTCATCGAAGTTAAAAGCTTCAGCACCGGGAGTGTCCGCACGCAAGAAACGCCAGTCGGAGTCGAATGATTCGGACGACGAATTTCTTGTTATACCTGAGACGTAATTTTGTGCCGACTGGCCCGAAAATGACGACTTGATGTCCAAACATCCTGTTAGGCCACAGACGAGCAGGCAAACGATAGGGTATATTTCCGAATGTCGTTTCATATTCAACCTCACATATTATCGTTCAATTCCCTGATTCTTGTCGCTGGTTTAGCGGAAATAATCAATGAAGGTTTTGGCCTTCGCCTGGGTATCCCCACCTTGTAAGGCGGGGGCCGGTGATTGTGCGAAGGTTGGATAGACCATAAGTGTACACAAGGCGGTGACAGAAACACAGCGACGAAACATCAGCATAAAAGCTTCTAACAAAATGAAGAACAACGAACAACTTGTGTGCCACTGCTTGCTTGCAAGCAGTGAATTTTCTGCATTTATTACAGCACTGCTGGACAAGTCAGCAGTGGCGCACTTTATTTTGTTAGAAGCTCTAAGAACTTCCTTCTCAGATTGAAAAATACAGCAGGGACAACGGTTCATAGCGATTACCGAACGATTATGGCATCCAAGGCCACCGGCCCCGGACCCCGATTGAGAATATTGATGGCATGTTTACCTAGAGTCAGACCGGAAACCTCACACACCTTCTGCTGGGCCTGACGCATGCCCGTGGTGGACAAATCCACTGTTGCGCGGGTTTCGCCGTCGATCTGGATCTCGATCTTTCCGGCTCCCGCTTCTTTTGGGGCGATGACTGAAACGCTGCTGCCGGTAAACTGACAAGCCCAGACGTCGCCCGGCGTGTCGCTGGCGGTGAGGTCGTTGTTGAAGTCGCCTGTGCCCAGGTTGCAGCGGCGAACCCATCCGACAGCCACCACGCCCGGATCGTCGTCATTGAACCACCCCTTGTCATGGGTAATGCGCAGCACCCGGCACCCGGATGCAAGCTGCGAATTGGCAATCCCCGGCAGCGGCTGCGCCGATCCGTCGGGCGTCACCGTCAGTCCCTGATCGTCTTGAACAAACGTCATCGCAAGATCGGAGCCGAGCAGTTCGACTTTGGACACTTTGCCCAGGGTCACACCGCCGGCGCGCAGGGCCTTGAGAGTAACCGGCCCCCCGTTCCAATCCAGGAGCGCGGCATAGACGTTGCCGTTGTTGCGCGTGTAACAGGTGGCATTTGTATTTTCCTGGCAGACTTCAAATGGACGCGAAGCATAGACCGCCTCGCCGTTGACTTTCAGCCATGCACCGATGTCTTTGCAAATGCGAATCAGTTGAGGATCAAGATCGCCGCGGCCACGCTGGGTGAGGTTGAGCAGCATCGTGCCGTTGCGCGAAACGTTCTGCATCAATAATCCAATGAGCTTGTTGGCATCTATGTATCCCTGACCGGTTCGGTAGTGCCAGTCCTGAATGGTGGTTTCGGTCTGGAAGGGATAGGCCATAATTTCCGGTTCGATGATGGCTTCAGTGCTCTTGACCAAAGCGCGTTCAACAATGGGAATTAGTTGGGGACTGTTTTTGAAGCTGTTATAACGCCCGCCCACACATTTGAGGTTGATAACAACATCCATTTTTCCACGATTCCATAACAAAGATTTGTTGTAGAAATTGGCGATTAGCGGAGGAGCGAGAAAACCCAGCCCCATGTTCACACCCAAATCCACCAAGGTGTCGCCCGCAGCTTCATCAAAATAGATCATATCGGGATGGTACTTGGTGATCGCGTCATCCACGCGCCACATGAATTGGTTGGCAAAGGGCGAGAGCAGCGGGTCGTTCCCCGGAAGAGAGCGTGGCTCATTCAAAGCGATGATGTGCGGCGGCCCGTAGAGGTCCACCGGATCCATGCCCTGCCACCATTTTCCTTTTCCGTCCAGAATCGTTTGAAGTGCGTCATAGGGAACGCCTTTCTTCGGCCCCTTCTTATCGCCGGTGTAACGCACCGTCATAAACTGGCCCCAGGTTCGACCCGGAGAGTTGTGAAAACCGATGCCGAAACGCAAACCGCGCTGGCGCGCGGCTTTTTCCCATGTGCCAACAACGTCCACCTTGGGGCCGACGCGGACAGAGTTCCAGGGTTGGTAGGCCGAATCCCAGCAATCGAAGTTGTCATGGTGAACGCCCATGGCCATGAAGTAGCGCGCGCCCATTTCGACAAATAGATCCATCAACTCTTCGGGCTTCCATCGGTCGATGATCCAGTTGTTGCAGATGTCCTTGTAACCATATTCCGAGGGATGACCGAATTTTCTGAGGTGTGATTTATATTGCCAGCCGCCTTCCTGATACATGCCGCGTGCATACCAGTCGCCCATCTCGGGCATGGACTGCGGGTCCCAATGGGCCCACGCGCCGAACTTGGCGTCACGCCACCACTCGGGCACGGTGTAGATCCGGCTCAACGCCTTCCAGTCGGCCGCATAAGGACCGTCAGCCACCTTCAACGGAGGCAGGTTCCAGATATCGGGCGGCAGCCCCAAATCCCCGTCGCCGACAACGATCCGATCAATGTTCACCGCGACGTCATCGGCAGCCAGACGGATGATCAGCACGGCATCGGCAGGAATCGCAACATCAAGGATGGCATGGAGAAAGGAACCGGTCAGAGCACCTGAAGAATGCACGTTCACCCTGCGCGCCGGCTGGTCGTTGATGGCAACACTGATCGTGCCCGCTTTCACTGACGCATAGCGAATCGCCAATTTGCCGGCGGCCGGCAGGCCGGCGAACTTGATGCTTGCGCCGGGCTTGGTCAAACCGACCAGATAACCTCCTGAGGCCGCGCCATCGGCCACCTGGGAGGCGCCACCGACGGATTCGGCGGCTTCAGCCTCGAACGCGGGCTTCTCAGCGGCGATGGCTGAAGTGGAAGCCAAGAACAGTAGAAATCCTGCCAGGAAGATTCGGATGTCGCCAATGATTTTGAAAAACATGGATTTAAACTCCCAACACATGGGTAATACGCTTTCTACTCTGAAAAAGCGCGTTTGCTAACATGGACAATACCTAAGTTAACGCGTCTTGACAACCACCGTTGCCGCTTTCAGGCCGTCGGCTTCGGCTTTGAGCGTAATTATGCCTGCGTCGCCCTTGGGCCGGAGAATGGCCAGGCAACGGCCCTGCCAGGTTTTGCGAACCGGCAGTTGGAAACTGGAAGCGTCGTTTGGGGCGCTGCTGCCGACTGCGGCCAGTTCGCCCTGACCGGTGACCGTAAAATGAACGGAGATCGCTGCGTGGGGAACGACCGTGCCGCGCTGGTCGACGATTTCGACCGTGACGTAAGCGAGGTCGTTTCGGTCGGCACGAATGGTGGAGCGGTCGGCCGTAAGACGAATTTCCCTGGGTTCGCCCGCCGTACGCAGGCTGGCGCTGGCAACGGGCTGGCCGTCGGACAGACCGACCGCGCGGAGTTCGCCGGGCTGATAGGGCACTTTGAAACGTGCGATCATCTTATCGTTCACGGCTTGGGTGGCGATTTCCTTTCCATCGAGCTCGAGACGCACAGATGGGCAACTGGAATAGACGGTCACGTCCAGCGGTTTGTCTTCCGAGCCGGGCCAAGTCCAGCTTTGACGTTCGTCGGGCCAGCCCCAGGCGCTGACTTTTTCCCTGCGGCCGGCCGGGATCGGAGCGTGAACGGCGAGGTTCACCTTGGCATTGCCCCAGACGACTTCGCGGTAATAGAGCTGGGGTTTCTTGAAGCCGCAGATGTCAATGTCGCCGCAAAAGGCGTTGAACCACGGGAAACTGTTCGCACTGCTCTCGTTATCCAGAACGGCGTTGCCAACGCCGGTTTCGCCCAGGTAGTCCCAGACGGTCCAGACGAAGTCGCCGATGACCCATGGATGCGTGAGCACGGCCTGCCAGTTCTCGAAAACCTCCCTGGGAAACGATTCGGTGCCGACCATGATCCGGGAAGGAAACCTTTTATGGTCGGGAACATATTGCCGCCACTGATAGTTGTAGCCGCCGACATCGAGCAGTGTAAAAGCGGCATCGAGATCAGACCATGGTCTTTTGGGCTGATCCCAGTAATTGCAGATGCCGGCCGTGACCGGACGCGTAGTGTCGAGCCGCCGAACGACGGAAACCATCTCCTTCGCAATGGCCACGCCGGCAAGATCGGCGCGTTCGGGAATCTCGTTGCCGATGCTCCAGAGAATCACGCTGGGATGATTGCGATCGCGCCGGATCATGGTTTCGAGATCGCGTTTCCACCAGTCCTTGAAATAGAGGTGATAGTCGTCTGGATTCTTGGCCTTTTCCCACATGTCAAAAGCCTCGTCCATCACGAGGATGCCATTGCGATCGCACGCGTCGAGGAAGGCGGGTGACGGCGGATTGTGACTGGTGCGGATGGCGTTGAAGCCATAGGCCTTCATCAGTTGGACGCGGCGTTCTTCAGCGCGGTCAATGGTGGCCGAACCGAGCGGACCATTGTCATGGTGCATGCAGCCGCCCTTGAGTTCCACCGCTTCGCCGTTGAGTTCAAAGCCCTTCTCCGCGGTGAACCGCAGGGTGCGGATGCCGAAGTTGGTCCCGGAACGGTCGAGGATATTCTGGTCTTCAACGAGTTCGACTTCGGCGCGATAGAGCGCGGGATTTTCCAGGGACCACAGAACGGGCTCGTTCACAAAGAACTCCTGCGTGAATTCTTGTTGCTTGCCGGCGGGAACATGGACTTCGCGCTGCTCAGGCTGGGTGGTCTGGCCGTCGGGACCGATCAAACGAGTACGCAATTTAACGGCAACATCTGCGCCACGGTCGTTTTCAATGGTTGTAAAAACGCTGACCGTGGCGGCAGTTTTGGAAATGTTGGCTGTGACAACATGCACACCCCAAAACGGGATGTGCACGGGGTCGGCAATCGCCAGCCGGACATGGCGGTAGATGCCGGAGCCGCTGTACCAGCGGCTGTTTTTGCCTGTGTTCTTGACCCGGACGGCAATCACGTTCTCCTGGCCGGCGGGTTTGAGGTAGGGCGTCAGATCGAAGACGAACGGTGTGTAGCCATACGGATGAGAGCCCAGGTGACGGCCGTTGAGCCAGACATCCGCATTCATATAGACGCCGTCGAAACAGATGGCGACGTGTTTGCCCGCATCGGAAGGCGCCAGGGTGAAATGCTTGCGATACCAGCCCGTGCCGCCCACGACATAACCGGTCGCGGCGCCGCCTGCGCTTAGGGCAGAGTCGAAGGGGCCGACGCGAACGGATTGTACCCCGGTCCTGTAGATACCGCCTTCGCCGTTTTCATCGTAAACGCGAACCGCGAGCACATCCGAACCGTCGCCTCGTACGAGTGAAGCGGGGACGCGATAGCGGCGCTGAGCATCCCAGGCCGAGCGGTAATCGGGCGGAAACGATCCCGTACCACCTATGCGTTCACCGTTCAACCAGGCTTCGTCCACATCGTCGATACAGCCGAGCAGGAGATCGAAGTCCTTGCCTCTGCACTCGGCGGGGATTTCGATGTGGCGGCGGAACCAGCCGTAAACGTTGTTGTTGGTGTAATCCGAATGGCGCTCCCAGGTGTCCGGCAACGTGACCCGCTGCCATCGGCTATCGTCGAAATCGGGCGATTTCCGCACCATGTCATCGCCTTTTTGAAAACGCCATTGGCCGTTCACAACCGCCAATTCCGGAACCGGCGACTCTTCCAGCGGCGGCAGATCCTCAATGCTCCAATCATGCGGTAAGTCAAAGATTCTCCACGTGGTGTCATCGAAATCGGGCGCTTCGGCGCCGGGAGCGTCCGCACGTAGAAAACGCCAGTCGGAGCCGAATGATTCGGACGACGAATTTCTTGTTATACCTGAGACGTAATTTTGTGCCGACTGGCCCGAAAATGACGACTTGATGTCCAAACATCCTGTTAGGCCACAGACGAGCAGGCAAACGATAGGGTATATTTCCGAATGTCGTTTCATATTCAACCTTTCTTATCATCTTTCGATTCTCATGTTATTGCCATTGGTTTAGCGCAGATAGTCATTCACCCATTTTTACTTTCACTTCCATCCCGTTGTATTTCACGACCTGGTCAGGGGTTTCAACCGGCTCTACTCCATTGCCGTGCTTGTCTTTCACCAGAACCACGTTGAAGGTGCGTTCTTTCAACATGCCGGGGAAGTCGCCTTTGCGCGGGCCGATGGTGAGCGTTTTTGAGGCATCATCCCACGAGAAATCAATCGTCGCATATATGCCCTTTTCGTAATCATAACTGTCACCTTCGTCCTCGTACAGGGTGAAGGAACCGTTCTTGCCGGGATAAATGCGGAGTTCAATCGGATCGGCCGGCTTTTCATTGGAATACTGCAGATACGGCCCCATAGGAACGATCGAACCGGCCCGGATGAACATCGGCAGGGTCTCGATGGGAGCCGCGACCTCGACTCGCTGGCCGGCGGGAGAAGTCGCACCGGTCCAGAAGTTGTACCACGAGGAGTCGTTTGCCGGCAGATAAACCGATTGTGTCGTCGCCTCGGCGGTGGTCACGGGGGTCACCATGATCGACGGGCCAAAGAGATACTGGTCGCCGATATTCAAGACCTTCAGGTCATTGGGAAAGTCCATAACCAGCGGCCTCATAAAGGTACTGCCGTTGGAAGTGACTTGCCAGGCCACCGAGTAGATGTAAGGCAGGAGGCGGTATCGCAAGTTCAGATAGGTTCGCAAAATCCCCTGTGTTTTTTCATCGAAACGATAGAACTCCTTGCCCGGATTCAAGCCGTAGGAACCATGCACGCGGAACATCGGGCAGAAGGTGCTGAACTGAAACCAGCGTGAGAAGAGTTCCTGATATTGTGGATTGTTAGGATCGCCGTTGCCCGCGGAACGGTTGCCGAAGAAGCCTCCCGTATCGGTGTTCCAATATGGTATGCCGGAGAGAGAAAAGTTCAGTCCCGCGGAGATTTGATTGCGAAGGACTTGCCACGTGCCCTGGATGTCACCCGACCAGGTGATGGCGCTGTTGCGCTGCTGGCCGGCATAGGCGGAACGGGTGAGGATGACGACTCGCTTTTCGTCAGTCGCGGCACGCTGCCCCTGGTAAATGCCGGTCGAGTGCATCAGGGGGTAGGCATTGAACACCTCATATCCCGGCCCCTCGCCGGTGGTGTAGGTGCGCCATTCCCTGTGATTGATTTCCGGCTCGGGCGCATCGAGCCACCAGCCGTCGACACCCTTGGCGAAGAGTTGTTCGCGGATCTGATTCCAGTATATCTCCCGACCCTTGGTACTGAATGGATCATACCATTGTCCCTGCCCCGGCGGAAAGACGTAACGCGTAATCTGCTTGAACATGCCGCCGGCGGCATTGAGTTCCTTACTGTTATCGCTGCCGAGGTCGAATTTCGGCCAGACGGAGATGAGCACATGGTAGCTCATCTCGTGCAATTCCTTGAACATGCCGGCAGGGTCGGGGTAGCGGTTGGGGTCGAATTGGTGTGACCCCCAAGTGTTGTTGCCCGACGGCCAATATTGCCAGTCCTGAATTATCCCATCAACAGGAACTTTCAATTCGCGGTACTTTCTCGCCACGCCGAGCAGCTCCTCCTGGGACGCATAGCGTTCCTTGCATTGCCAGAAGCCTATCATCCACTTGGGCATCAGGGGGGCGTCGCCGGTGAGGCGGCGATAGGATTTCAGAGCCCCGCCAATGGTCCCATCGCTATAGCAGAAGTAGTAATCGATAGCCTTGCCAAATTCCGACGACCATTGCATGAGGCC
>CAZWMN010000064.1:0-8343 GCA_964635075.1 uncultured Pirellulales bacterium
GGCTCTGATAAACTTGAAGCAAAAGCTGCGAACTTTGACAAATACTGTGATGAGGCGATTGTTAAGCTTGCAATTGACAGGCCGGATTATAAAATCCACAGCTATATCTATTCGGATGAGAACGAGAAATTACTTTTGTCCGGGACTCCGGGCGGCGGCGGCGTTACTTACGGCCAGGAGATTCATTCGCTCGGCTTTGATGCAGTTGAGCACGAGTCAGTTCATGTGCTTTTCAACAGTGAAGTTGGCCAGCCCAACAACAACTTTTTCAACGAAGGTCTCCGACAATATTACGAATACATAACCAACCCAAAAAGTTTGGAAGCAGGCAGGAGAACCGTCAGAAAATATCTGAATGAGCCAATAGAGAAATGGGCAAATGGCTCGATATACTTTTTCAGTACTCCTTCCGAAAATAGATGGCCAGTGGCTTATCCTGCCTCTGGGCTGTTTGTTAAATTCCTGATGGACAATCACGGGCTTGAGAAGTTTAAGGAATTCTACAGGAAAACGGATGTAAGTGCCGGCTTTTTGAATGTTTATGGCAAGAGTCTGGCGGATATGGTAAAAGAATGGAAGGATACAGAAGCAACAACAGCTTTTTAGTAAGAAGAAATCGCTTGGATTTACAAAAGTGCGGTAAACCTTAAAGGAAAGCAGGGAAACCAGGAAAATAGAGACGAGGACGTCCGTAACCGTGGCGGAACAATCGAAAGAACAAACTGGGTCAGGCATATCCGACGGCGACTCCGCCCAATGGCGGAAGTTTCTAAACGAGCTTATACCGAGGCTGTACAAGATGTTTATGGAACGCTGGCCCAATGCTTCTTTGGCGGAAGAACTGGTCCAGAAAACGGTTTTTGATGCGGTGCGGGGATGTCACGGGTACAATGCGTTGAAGGGTAGTCCCCAGGCATGGATTTTTGGTATCGCCTACAACAACATCCACCTCGAACTCAGGAAAAGAGCAGCCGGCCCGACCTTTAACGGCGACATTATAAAATATCTTGAAGTCATAGACACAAAATTATTGCCGGATGAAGTGCTTGAACAAAAGGAGACCGCCCAACAGGTTAGGGCGGCCCTGAATAGGCTGAATGAAAACGAACGGGCGGTATTAAGAGCAAGGTATCTCGAAGAAAGCTCAATCGGAGACATCGCCCGGCAAATGAACATTACGGAAAAAGCGGTTTACAATTTACTGTATCGAGCCGGGCTTTCTTTCCGGCAGCAGCTTCTCAGGAAAATATCGACAATCGAGCTGGGAGATAATCATGGAAACTGAACAGAATCCTCTGGAAAAAAACATATCGCGGTTGGTGAAACTTGCCTGTGATTCAGACAAACCCAGCGAGGCGTTCACGAATTCACTGATAGATGTCGCTCTGCACAAATTGGATGAACCTGAAATGAAAATGTCGCAAAGGGGGTCGTTCCTGAGCGACAACATAGATAAAGTAATGAGTATCGCGGCGATGCTCGCCATTCTGTGTGGAGCAGCTTTTGAAATTCTGATTTCGAATCTGGTCTGGATGAACACGTTTTTTGCCGCAACGGTTTTCGTAACCATGTTTACTAATGGACTTTCCTATATTGGAGGACTAATTCTATGACACGCGAAATAAATGCCCGCATCAGTGTGACTGAACCGGTTGGAAGAGCAATCAAAGAGGTCAAGGCGATTCTTTTCAGGCCGTTCAGTCTGGAGAAATGGCTTATTATTGGTTTCTGCGCCTGGTTGGCGTATTTGGGCGGCGGTGGTGGTCCGAGCGGAGGCGGCGGCCAGCATCACAATAATGACTGGAGTGAGGTTGAGAAAGTAATGACGCAGGCAAAAGAGTTTGTCATCAATAATCTTGTCTGGATTGTTCCTCTGGTCTGTTTCGGAATAACTGTGGTGATATTGATTAGCCTTGTCCTGACCTGGCTCAACAGCCGTGGCCAGTTCATGTTTCTGCACTGTGTTGCCCGAAACAAGGCCGAAGTGCAAATTCCCTGGACAAAATATGGTCCGCACGGCAATAGCCTGTTTTTATTCAAAATCGCCCTGGGCCTGATATCTTTTATTGTGATAGTCCTCTATATTACGGCGGTCGCAGTGGGCGTTATCGCTTTGGCAAATGGTCTGGACTCCCAAATTGGGGCGGTGATGGGCGCGATATTGGGTTTTCTTGGATTTGTTTTGCTTTGTATCGTGATTATTCTGATAAAAAAATTCACGCTGGATTTTGTTGTCCCGATTATGTTTTTGCGGACGTCAAGCTGCGTTGCCGCCTGGCGGGAATTTAGGGAGATACTGTCCGCCAGAAAAGGCGCCTTTTTTCTGTATATTCTATTTCAGATAGTCTTAGGCATTGCAATCAGTGCACTAATCCTGACATTTGCTTTGGTAACCTGCTGCTGTGCCTGCTGTTTTCTGGCAATACCTTATATTGGCACGGTGGTTTTACTGCCTGTGCTGGTTTTTAAGCGGGCCTACTCTCTGCACTATCTGCGCCAGTTCGGCTCTGATTTTGACGTGTTTTTTTCTAAGATTGAACCGAATGGAAATGTCGCAGCCTTATGAAAACACAGTGTAACAAACATCTCGTTGCCCAGCGTATCTACGCACTGGCGCTGGGCTATGAAGACCTCAACGACCATGATCAGTTACGCCACGATCCGCTGCTTGCTGTTCTGGCAGGCAAGGATGATCCCACGGGAAATAACAGGCTCAGGCGGCGTGACATTGGCAAGGCGCTGGCGGGTAAAAGCACTCTCAATCGCCTTGAACTTACCCCTGTGCGTGCCGACAGCAAAAGCAGATACAAAAAGATTACTGTAAATCGTCATGCGGTCGATGAGTTTTTTGTCGATGTGTTTTTGCGGGCATACGACAAAGCTCCCAAACAAATCATTATCGACCTTGACGCCACCAATGATCCGATTCACGGCAATCAGTCGGGCAGATTCTTTCACGGTTATTACGGCAAAGACTGGTTTATTCGCCGTGATTGTGTGAAGTTCAAAAGCCCCGCCTGTCGCAAAACAAGCGGGGTTTTTCTTTTCCGAAAATATGCTGTTGTTAACGCTCAAAGTGTCTGAACCATTCTTGCCACTGTTCAACCGGCGTATTCCCGCCGAAAGCATGAACTCCAAACGCCGCTCCGCCAATGGCATAATACCCAAGTGCAAAACCACCTACAGCAATTGTTCCGACTGCCAGCCCTCCCACCGCTAAACCCATTCCTATCGCCGCACCTCCAAAAGCCGCAAGACCTGTCGCCATTCCACCCAGTGCAATAACTCCGATTGAAAAACCGCCGATCGCCAATCCGCCTATCGCCATTCCGCCGATGGCGACGATTCCTTTGGCAACACGAAGCTGACCGGTAACCGGGTCTCTTGCAGACCCATAGATAATATGCACAAGAGGCAGACCGAGTAACTGCGTCTTAGATTTGTATTCGCCCGTATGGAACCACGGCGACATCTTTGCATAACCACACTTTGGGCACATCATCGCCTTATCGGAAATTGGATTGCCGCACTCCGGACACGCCTGTAAAGTCATACTTCATCTCTCTCGTCTTACAATAACGACTGGCCTGTCACACGAATATCATCAATCCAGATTGTCCCTGTACCTTCCACAACCAGATTCAATTTTACATTGTCCGGCTTAATCGCCGTATCGTTCCGAAAAGGAATCTGAACGGAACTCCAGTTCATCGTCCCGGAAATCGGCTGCTCCAGACCGCGGGAAAAGAATTCTCCCCTTCCGGGTATATTGCACCACATCTCCAAATACGCTTGACCGGCCAAATTCTCGCATCGGAGACTGGCCTGATACCACAACATCGTATTGGTCGCATCCATCGGTCCCGTCTCAAAAAGACGAACAGTCGTTTTTCCCTCGCCGCACCGGATTCGTACAGAACCGTTTCCATCAGATGAAATATTCTCATCCAGTTCGACGCCGGATTTCGTTAAAAGACCGTCCAGGGAATCAAGAGAATAACTTTTCAGGAACACGCTCTTTCCCGACGGCAGCGCCGAGCGAAGAGCAAAAACGCAGGGTATGCCGAGTGATGCAGTCAATATCACGGGAATCGCACAGACAAAAGCTGCCAGCGCTCCCAATGCCGCGATTTTGCCCGAGACAGTCTTCCACGCTACAATCCCAAAAATAAAAGCCAAGGGTCCGCACAGCAATTCAACCAAAACCAGTGGAACCAAAAGAATAACACCGAGCCTTGGACCGGGCAAACTTCCCGACCGACCAGCCAACAACCAGACCAAACCGATAAATACCGGCAAAACAAGCGAAGTGATAAACAAAATCAGCGCTGCCTTACCCAAACGGGACTTGGTTTTATCCTGTCCCGGCGATAACTCAGCGGGGCTCTGCCGGGGCTTGTCCTTCATTGCCGCAAGAAGCTCTTTGTATTCTTCAGGCGTGATTTTACCCTCATCCAGAAGGGTCTTCAATTCCTGTTCGCTCGTAATCGGTTCCATATTTTATCCTCCCGTCAGTTTTTCCAGTTTGGCGCGAGCCTGCGCCACGGTAATTTCGCCTTTTCGCAATTGCTCCAAAATCGCTTTTTTCTGAGCATCGTGCTTGCGCAGCGCCTTATAGTTTTCAATCAGTCTGTCCAAACGCGACCGTATCGCCACGTATCCCATCCCGCTGTTTTCTTCCAGCGCCTTGATACTGAACCCGGCCAGCAGGTATTCTTCCAGAAACTGCTGGTCTTCCGGACCAAGCTGGGAAATCATCGGCTGGGCAAAAACCCCTTCCACCCTGACCCCGCAGGTCGGACACCCCATCGCCTCGACCTGCATCGGCAATTCACAATAAGGACACTGGCTGGTTATAGTTTTCCTGTTCATATAAATATATTTTACAACGGAAATACAAAATGTCAAATAAAATTTCGATATTTTCTACAAAATCTAAATTTTATTTCACACTTAAATTAAAACCGATACAAATTATCTGAAATAAAATGCTTGCAGAATCGAAAAATAGTCATATAATGATGGTCTCAAGTATCGCCTGTTGACTATAAAAAATAGTCCAGCCCTTTAGGGCTGTCCTTAATTTTGCTCTTTGATTTTTAATTTTTGATTTTGTTTCGGCCCAAGTGGCGGAATTGGCAGACGCGTCAGGTTGAGGGCCTGATGGGGATTATACCTCGTGCTGGTTCAAATCCAGTCTTGGGCAATGTGATTGGAAACTTTCACCCGCCAAATTAAAAAACGAGAGATGTTTTTCTCTCGCTTGGACATTTTCAATTCACAACTGGCCATCAATACCAGCTAAAGCTTTTTATTGTTCATCTCTTGCTTCAGCTGTTGTGCCTGCGTTGACAAAATAAAGACGCGAAATTTTTACAGCGGTATCCACTTCCGCCCGCCTTTTTTTATCCATTCATCCGCCGCCTCAATGCTCGAACTCCCCGCCGGATAAACAAACAGCTTTTTGTTCTGTGCCCAATAATCCAAAACCGGCTGTAATAACTGCCACGACAGAAGAACACTGTCCTGTCGTGTAAAAAGCATCTGATCGCCGGTCATACAGTCCAGAAGCAGTCTCTGATACGCCTCCGGCATTTTGGTCTCAAATACTTTTTGATAATCCACGGCAAGTTCCAGTCCGTCCATACAAAGCTTGGAGCCGGGACGTTTGGCCTGAAGATTCAAATACATTCCCTCCTGCGGCTGAATCTGAAATCGCAACTGATTAGCTTCCAGCTGCTCCAGCCCCGCTGACGCAAACATCGAATGAGGAACTTGTTTGAAAGTAATCACGATCTCGGTCAGTTTGCGGGACAGACGCTTGCCGGTACGCAGATAAAATGGAACGTCCTTCCATCGCCAATTGTCGATGGTCAGTCTGGCCGCAACAAAAGTTTCCATCCGTGAATCAGCGTCCACGCCCTTTTCCTGCACATACCCCGGCACATTCACTCCATTGATTTTCCCCGGTCCATATTGACCGGCCAGAATCGTCTCATTGATTTGTTCCGGCGAAAAGGGACGGATATACCGCAGCAGTTTGGCCTTTTCATCCCGCACGCTCTCGGCCTCGAACACCGCCGGCGGCTCCATCGCCACCAGAGATACCATTTGCAGCATGTGGTTCTGAAACATATCCCGCAGGGCGCCTGTCTTGTCGTAATAGCCGGCCCGATGTTCCACGCCGACGCTTTCGGCAATGGTAATCTGGACGTGGTCAATAAAATCGCGGTTCCACAACGGCTCAAAAATACTGTTGGCAAAGCGGAACACCAGCAGATTCTGTACGGTTTCCTTGCCCAGATAGTGGTCAATCCGGTAAATCCGGGACTCGTCGAAACATTTCTGAAGCTGGTTGTTCAATTGTGTTGCGCTGTCAAGGTCGTGCCCAAACGGCTTTTCTACAATCAATCGAACTTCCTGCGTGCGACTGGTCGCATCGGGACAGGCCAGGCGAGTCTGGCTGAGTTTATCCGTTACCACAGGATATAGAAACGGCGGGATGGAAAGATAAAAAATCCGGCAGCCGACCAGATGATATTTTTCGTCCAGCGCCGTCAGTTTTTGCTGAATGTGATGGTAGAACGCGAAATCCTCATAGCTTCCGCTGGCGTAATAAAAACGGTCGAGAAATTCCGCGTACCTGTTTGGCTCTTCGGCACCGGCGTTTTCCAAAGACTGCCTGACGGTATTGCGAAATTGTGCGTCGGAGTATTCGGTTCTTCCGCAGCCGAGAAGATAAAAGCCGCCAGTCAATAAATCTCGCCGGTACAATTCATAGAGGCTCGGATAGAGTTTGCGATGGGCTAAATCGCCGCTGGCGCCGAAGACCGCCAATGAAACCGGCCCGGCGGGGGTCTCTGCACAAATGATTTCCTGCATATTTGCGGTTGCTTCAACCGTCCGCACCGGAAAATCCTCCACAAAATCGGCCTTCGAGAGGCCCAAAAGACCGTCTAATCGACCGGTTCAAACTCGTCTTTGCCGGCGCCGCACTCCGGGCAGACCCAGCCGTCCGGCAGGTCTTCAAACGCCGTCCCCGGCTCAACGCCGTTGTCCGGGTCGCCCTTATCAGGGTCGTAAATATAGCCGCACATCAGACATCGGTATTTTTTCATTGTCTTCTCCTCGTCTTCAGTATTTGACGATTCTAAAAATTCGCCAAGACAAAAGGACTGTTTAGCCCGCTGACATTCCAGCCGTTATCATTTTGTCAAGACCGCCCAGACACAGCACCGACCACGTCTCGAGCGTACTTTCAACCTCACGCAACTGAGCCGGCGTCATAAAGGTCATTTGGGTCATCATTTGTTCTTTCCTGTTGACCTTCGGGGCATCGAGAGTCCAGCAGTGAACGATGCCGAGGTGCACGCTGCCCACTTCATTGGAATCGTCATTGAGCAATGCGACGATACGGTTTATATATTTAGTTTCTACGGATACTTCTTCGGCCACTTCACGCTCGACAGCGGCAAGGTATGCTTCATAAATACCGAACAACGGTATAGCATCGTCGGCGGGATTGATATGGCCACCGATGCCGATAGAGCGGTTCCCGACCAGCCGGCCTTCGCCGGCTCGTTTGCCCCGCACATAGCTGAGGTATTTGCCGTCGCAGTTCATAATGACATAAGGAATAAGCTGTTTATACGCCGGATTTTTTTCCGCCTGTGACCGGGGCATAAATCGGGGAATTCCCGGAGCAAAAAGATGGTTCAGATATCGCTCTACGTCAAAGGCCAGTCCCTGAAACATCCCTGCCTGTTCCAGGACTTTTCGTTCCACCACCAGGACTTGTTCTTCCTGAGCCATATCGTCATCCTTTTCCAAAGTCAATCCACCGCGCCCGGAGAGACTCGAACTCCCGACCGACGGATTAGAAAGCGAATTCGGGCTTTCATAAGACCTTGCAAGTTATCGGCTTACAAACTGTAACTTCTGTCTTTGTAACCAGTTATACGCTAAATATTTCTCATAGTATATCATGCTATGGCAGGAAAAAAAGCATAAAGTTACAAGGAAAGTTACAAAACGCTTCACTTTTTTTACCTTAGGACAATATAGAAAAATCATTATCAAGGAAACCGGACTGAAGATAATCAAGTAAAACTTTCATGGAAAACCTTTTTCTTGACCGCTCAGGGTTATTTCGATAAGATCCTTGATGTGGTACGGATAAAATGATGTTGTTTAAAATAAAGACGAAATCCCAGATGAATCCATTTAGCTGCTACTCACTTATTCTCAGCGTGCTCTTTCTGGTTGGCGCTAATCGTGGATTTGCACAAAATCCTCTGATTCTTGATCAGTTTACAGCCGACCCTACTGCAAGAGTATTTGAAG
>CAZWMN010000065.1:0-8002 GCA_964635075.1 uncultured Pirellulales bacterium
AACCTTCATTCCCTGGTGTATCTCAGTATTCGATTTGAAATAGTTGATGAAACAGTTTTCTACCTGGAGCCTGTATATCCCCGCGACATTGACTATCAGTAACACCGCACTGGCCACGACGATAAAGAGGCCGTGGGCAACCGTGAATCGGCCCAGCATCGGGGTCAACGACCACTTGGACTGGCTCTTCAACCAGGGTCTGTCTCTGGGTAAAAGCACCAGTACTGCAGGCAGGATCAGAAACGGCACAATGGTGGAAATAGCGACACCCGCGACCATAATATAGCCGAAGTCGATTACCGGCCGGATATTGCAGAATATCAGGGACGCAAATCCGGCCATAGTAGTCAGTTCCGAGTACAGGCATGGCTGCAGCATGGCACCAATTGTGTCGTGGATTAAATCATGCTGATTGACCTGCGGCTCATTGACGGCCAGTTCCCGATAGCGAACCATCAGGTGAATAGTCATGGCCAGTGTGATAATAAGCTGCAGAGATATGAAATTGGAGCTGATGACCGTAACTTCCCAGCCGCACCAGCCCAGTATACCGATGGTGCAGATAACGGAAATCACACAGGTCAGCATGGGCAGGATGACCCAGTAAATCCTGCGGAAGATGACCGCGATGGTGAGCACCAATATAAGAAATACCGCGGTCCCGTAGATCCGCAGGTCGTTTTTAATAAAGCTGATCATATCGTCGGCGATCATACTGACGCCGCCCAGAAACATCTCGGCGTCGCCGCGATACTTGACCATGATGGCCCTTATCGCCAGGATGTCCTGATGACGGGCGCTGCGGGCCTGGTCCCTGTATTGCCGGAACTGTTCGATTACGCGTTTTAATTCGGTTCGCTCCTGCGGTGTGAGGGTACCGTCGGTTTCCTTATCCCGCAACTCATTTCGTCTGCGCAGCAAATCGTCATAAACTTTATCCCCGGCAAAATTGATTAATATTGCCGTCGTCTTCATATCCGGGCCCAGCAGCAGGTCTCGATAGAGGGGGCTGCCAAGAAGCTCTTTTTTTGCCATAGCTCTGTCAACGGTCGGCGAATTCAGTGTAGGCTGTTGCCTGGTAAATTCCTCCGGTGACAGCGGCGGGCTTTCCAGCAGGGGGACATCAAGAATAGTGGTTACAGTCGAGACATTTTTCAGGGCGGCTAATTCATCCCGCATCCGGGCCAGTTGAGCCAGCGATTTGTCGGAAAACAGGTCGCCCCTGGCAGTGTACGCCAGGGCCAGAAAATCGGTTTGTCCATAACGGGCATTGATCAGCCGTGTATAACGCAAATCCGCATCATTCTCAAGGACCAGCGTCTCTGCCGAGGCGTCCAGCTTGAAATCTTTGGCGTGGTAAGCAAGGACCCCGACCGTTACAAATATGCAGGTAAGAACGATGACCGGATGTCGCAGAATTAACCGGTCGAAAAAAAAGGATGTCATTGCGTTTTGTTTCTCCATAGATGCTGGCCTGTCAGATGGCATATTTTATAGTTCAGGAACCTGCCGGTTTCTCCAACTGTGAAATAAGGTCATCAACACTGCCGCGACTAAGGATATCATTAAACTGCGACCGGTAGGTCAAAAGGATGCTGACCCCCTCTATTTCCACATCATATATCTTCCAGTTTTCGCCGGTCTTGTGGAGTTTGTATAGCATAGCCCAATTTTTGTCATTGGATACCAATGTCATTGGAATTTGGATGTTATCTTTGTTCTTCACTGCCGGTTGGAACACCACTTTCTCGTTCTCATAGAGCATGATTTTATTGCGGTACGAAGTCCTGAGCCGTTCGACAAAAAGTACTGTGAATTTTTCGCGCTGAGATGAATTGAGCTTCGGCCAGTTCGTTTTGCCCAATGCCAGTTTCCCCATCAGCGGAAAATCAAATGCCGGGCTGACGATTTTGTCGATGATGTCTGCTTTTGCGTTTTGGTCGAGTTCTTTGGCTTTAACTACATTGATGACAGAATCCCACTTGGCCCGCACCAGCTCGTTCGGGTCGTTCGGGTCACTAATAGCGATATCCCATTTGGCCGGCGACAACACGTTCGGCTCGCCGGAATGCTTGTCATCCGCATAGACGACCTGACCGGCAATTAAGAAAGTAAAAAGGATATATCCAAGGCTTTTCATTGCCTCTCCTTATGTTATTATTGACTAAATATGATTTGTCATTCCCGCGCAGGCGGGAATCCAGTCTAAATTGTCCTGGATTCCGGCTTAAAACCGGAATGACAGACCGCAGTTTTCTCTTAAAATATTTAGCTTGTTATTATAGTATTTCCACAAAAACAACAATTTTCGCATTTTACTTAAGTATCGGCAATTTGCAAGCCCAAAGAAATACAAAACAAAACCCCGATAACGGCACATAACGTTGCTGAAGCGTCCCCGTTTCGGGGATGTCGTCTCGATGGATTCCTCCGCCACAGCTTGCACGGGCTGAACATCGCTTGCCGCAGGAATCATTGCCGGAGCGGCAGACACGGGATATTTTTCAATCGTCAATCGTCAATCGAAAATCGTCAATTAATTCCCCGCCCCAGGCCATGCCCACGCGGAATCTTTTTTCAATCCAAAATCTAAAATCGAACTTTTCCCCTCCCCCTTGAAACGGAGATGGAACCCACCGATTAGCTTTGCGAAACAAGAAAATCGTCATTCCGAACCCCTTGCGGGTGAGGAATCTGTTTAATTCAGAAAAATTCCTCTTAAGTCCCGAAGAGCCTGCCCCGAGTGTATTCGTCTTGTGTTTCTTGTATATATCGAAAAAACATGGTCGAAAAAACAAAAGAATCGAAACGCCGAGGGGGACGATATACAATAGCCGGGCGTGTAAACGCCCGGAATCGATGCTCTCTCTCCTATAAGCCCCGGCAGGGGCGACACTTTTTTCTCTTTCCCACCGGCGGAGTCCTCATTATTTTTGCCTTTTGCCTTTTAACTTTTGATTTTTTTCGATACAGAGCTGAATATGTCTTCAATTACCTCATGTTGACTTTCGCACTTTATGAATGATGTTATCGCATAAGTTCTTTGTTTGCCAATGCTTATGTAAAAGTGCGAAAGCTCGCCTCATAATTCTATCCCAAAAACTTTCACCCCCAGCCAACATTTTTAATCTCTTTATACTATTTCAATAATCATACGCCTTATCCGCTTAAGGGGGAGACGATGTTCCCTTTCCATTCCAAAATATTGTAAGCGTTCATGCAAAAACACGATTTTTAGGCAAAAAACGCTGTTTTGTTTTGTAATTTCACAAAAACAGCCATTTTGTGTCTTAAAGGGCCCATTTTTGCGTCAATAACGCTGGTTTTTTCGCGTGAACGCTTACCCAAAATTACAATATTTGTCTTGACAATATGCCGAACCGAGATAAAATATAAGTACAATTTTCACCATCGAATTTTCATACTTCGACCAGTTGTTTTTTAAAGTTAAAAAAATTGTTGCGGCGTAAAAAAATCATTCGTTTTGGAGGACACAAATATGCTGACAAGGCAAATAAAAATGAAACTGGTGGTAGTTTCACTGATCGTGGGTGTCGGTATTTTGATCGCATTTAACGCAGGAGCGGGAAATTTAGAGCCAACAGCTCCCCCTGGACCAACCATGCATACGCTTGAGGATATTTACACGGCTGTCAGCGGTGAGGCACAGACAACCGCAGCAGTTGATTACTTTTTAAAGATTGATGGGATTGAGGGGGAAAGTACGGATTACAAGCATAAAGACTGGATTGAGTTACTCTCTTTCAGCCATGGCGTTAGTATGCCGATTTCAGGTTGGGACACAGGTCGCACCACAGGCACCAGTGACCATCAGGATTTTTCAATAGTGCATGTACTGGATAAAGCGAGTCCGAAGCTGGCCTTGTATTGTTGCAACGGTAAGCATATACCGAAGGTGGAATTAGAAATGTGTAAAGGTGAAGAGACGTCACTGGAGTATATGAAAGTGACTTTGTCGGATTTGATTATCAGTTCAGTCAAGCCATCAGGGACAATAAGAGGAAGTGACTCATTACCGCTTGAGGAAGTATCTTTCAACTATGCAAAGATCGAGTGGGATTATCGGCTGGTGGATGGTAATTCCATTTATACCGGCTGGGATGTAGAGACTAATACAGCTATCGATCCAAATGGATATTTAAATCCCACTCCATAAGCGGATGCGAAGTACCGAGAGAACTATAGTAGCTTAGCGACCTCAGAATCGCAAGGAGAAGAATTGCAATGAGGCCCAAAAGCGCGATTTGTATAGTATGCCTGTTCATGCTGAGCGTAGCCAGTCCGGTTTTAGCTGAGAATATAGACCCTTACGAAGACGGATCGCAATATTCTTACGGTGAAAATATCGGCTGGGTCAATTTCGAATACCTGATTCCCGAATCCATGGAAGCAGGCGGTGCAACCGTCAATGATCAAAATCTGTCCGCCTACATCTGGGCCGAAAATATCGGTTGGATCAATCTTTCGCCCGTTTACGGAGGTGTTTCCAATGATGGTACTGGGATGCTGACGGGTTTTGCCTGGGGTGAAAATGTCGGGTGGATAAACTTCAACCCCCAAGTTCCCGGAGACGATACCGATTATGGGGTCACGATCGACCATGAGGGGAACTTTGACGGCTGGGCTTGGGGTGAAAACATCGGCTGGATCCATTTACGGTCCGCCGGTCCTTTGATTTATTACAAAGTTCAGACCAGTTGGATTACAAGCTGTGTGATTGATTTAGACGACTTCCAAAGGTTTGTCCAGGATTGGCTCGATTCAGATGGACAATTTCCCGGCGATCTTAACGGCGATGGCAGTGTCAATCTTAATGACTACGTGGTGATAGCGGAGCTTTGGATGGAGATGTGCCCGCCCGGCTGGAAATTAAAGGAATAATAAGACAGCTTCTTGAGGGTTGTTTTTTTTGATTTGAGAACCTCCAGGTATTCGCGCAGGGGCTTTATGAAGGCATCCTTTTGCCCTTTCGTTTGGAGGGAATCAATCAAACCATCCAGTAGCATAATGGCCTCATCATAACGTTGCCGTCGTTCAAGTACCCGTGCAAGACTGACGGCAGTTGCCAGGTCATCAGGATTAAGCGTGACAGCCCGTTTGAAGGCTTTGGCGGCAGCATCGAATTCACCGAGTATCAGGAGGGCGGTGCCTAAACCGATATTGGCAGAAATTGAATTAGGATCTTTAAGCAGCCTGCTCCGAAAAACGGACGCCGATTTGTACGCATACTCTCTGGCTTCTTTTTCCTGTCCGGACTCCTGCAATGCAACGCTCAGGTTAAGTTCAATGTCTGCAACACTGTTTCTGTACCTGTTTTGTTCATTTTGAGAAAGGGCTTCTTTGAAGGCCTTAGCCGCTCGGAGGTAATCCCCCATCCCAATACAAATAAGACCTATTTGATTCTGGGTTTCTACGAGCAGTTGGGGTTTGGCCCCAGCCGCCTTTTGGTAACTGGCAATGCTTGCTTCCAGCCGGCCCAGTGAGCATAGTTTTTCGGCTCTTTTGAAGTATTCATAGGCAAGCATTTCTTTGGCACTTTCGCAAACTACAGGTGTAAGTAAATTTTCGGCAGGAGCATAGTTATCGGTCAAAATTAATCCGTGTGATTTTTGCTTCAGTGCGTTTATCTCCGCGTTGCTTAAGAACCAGAAATCGAGAGTTTTTTGATATTTAGAGTTGATATTCTGAACATCCAGCTTCTGCTGAGATGCAACGACCACAAATGTATTACGCGCCCATGTGGGCATACTTCGCTCTGTTAAAACATAGGTATTGGAAAAGGTCTGTTGTAAGGTATTCACGACGGCAGCCAGAAACTTTCCAGAGTCGTAAGAGTCAATGATGGTTAACATGTAGAGCCCTTTAGGAGCAAGGATACGAGAGATTTTGTCATTAAATTCTTTTGTTATGAGCTGGTAAGGTATGGAGAAATCAGCAAATGCATCCCCATATATAAAGTCATAGGATGTTTTTGGAGTAGTGGATTGTCGATGTAGAAGTTCATCAACATAATTGCGGGCATCCATCGTCAGGGTGTTGATTGTAGTATCCCGCTCAAGACCAAAGGCCTCAACGGCGGCTTTTGTCACCCCGGGATCGATTTCCACTACGTCGATGGTACTTCCCGGCCACATCTTTTCTACGTATCGGGGATAGATGTAACCGCCGCCGCCGATGACCATCACATCCATTTTTTCGCGTTGGCCGGTACAATGTTGTGTTATGGCAGCGTAGATTTTCGTATAAAAGTACTGCAAATCAGTTATGTCTTCCATCATGATCATGCTGTGTACAAGCTTGTCCTGAATAAAAATACGCTTATCAGGTTGTTCGGAAAAGCGTTTGACGGTTACATAACAATAGGGGGTTTCATCCTGATAGATAACCTTGGGCTCAGGCGCCTCACGGAGAGCCAGAAGTGAACCGGCCTTCCGGCACCAAGGTATCCGAGTGGTTCCCAGTGCCATGGAAGACAGGAATATCACGGCCCATACCAGGAAAGGCCAATGACGGATGCAAAAAAGGATGGCCATCAGCAACAGGATGCTGCCGACCGTCCAAACAATCGCAATAGTTCCTATCGCAGGGATAAGCCAATACCCGGCGGCAAAAGTGCCGGCGATGCTCCCTACAGCACCCCATGCATAGACATCGCCCACGGTTCTGCCGGGAGGCAAGCCCCTGTCCAGGGCCATTTTGGCCGCGACGGGGCTAATTGTACCTAATAATGTTGAAGGCAGCATGAAAACAAGAAACACATGAGCAAATACACGCATGGGCCAACTCAGTTGCCATAGCCATACCCATTCCCCTACAAGATTATTGAAAATCACAGAAACAACACAGGCACCGGATGAAAAAGCAAAAAGAATCGCCAGTGTTCTTTGGGGATGGAAACGATCTGCAATTCGGCCGCCAAGGTAATTACCGAAAGAAATACCCGCCAGTACCACGCCGATAACAGCGGTCCAGGTGTACAAAGATGAGCCCAGATGCTTTGCGATTAGTCTTGCTGCCGCCAATTCCAGTACCATAATACAAAAACTGGAAATAAAGACAGTTACGCCTGGAATTATCAAGGAAGTAAAACTGGCGTTCCTTTGGTTATTTTTATACGTATCCATTTTTCAACGATACAATTAATGATGTTGTAAATACGATGCTTCAATTCATCTTCATTCGCGGTTGGAAAAATCCCGTCCGCCGGCATCCTTTATTCTGCTGTCCCGCTGTTTTGATTCCCTGATATCCTGTATTCCTGGAATCATTATACCCTGCCCGCACCCCTCTGAATAATAAAAAAACGGTTCAACTCCAAAAAAGTGGGGAACTTTTAACGATTAAATCATCCTTGTTGCATCGTATTGCTCATTTCAAACGCACTGGAAATCGGCTCGCTTGCGCTGGGGGCTTCTGTTTAGACAAATAGCAGCCTAAAGCGCAAGCGACAGGATTTACAAACCCTTGCTTTCCCGGAATACCATTCCTATTATAACTGTCGTTAACCCTTATATTTAAACTGCTTGCGATTTTGCTGTTCGCGATAACGCCAACTTTTTTGGAGAAGATCCAAAAAAACTAAAAGAGCGGAGAAAATAAAAGGGCAGACACCTTTTCTGTAAATCTTTATAAAACCATTGCTTAAATTTTTAAGTCTTTCCCATTTTACAATCTACAATTTCTGTTTTATTGATTCCACCAATCGACAATCGAAAATCGAAAATCGTCAATGTCTTAGCCCTATTTCTCTCTTTTACAAACCTCATTTTTTTTATCCTGAGCCTGTCGAAGGACCCCTCCTTTCTCTCGTCTCTGCTCTCTTATCCTTGTATAGAAGTGATTCCTCTTGCGGTTTTGGGTGGACACTTGTCCGCAAAGAAAAATCTTTCGGGGCCGACGCACAAACTCGTTTGGAGTAAGGGCTTTTGCGGTTTCGGGCAAGCGATAGCTTGCAAGGAGAAGACTTTTCGGGCTGGCACAA
>CAZWMN010000066.1:0-7928 GCA_964635075.1 uncultured Pirellulales bacterium
CCAACTCCCAGTCCCACTGGTCCACGTATGCGCTGTGATCATGATCCAGGAAGTAGTCTTTGCGCACAGCGCGCATGTCAGTGCACAGCCCTTCTCCGATTTTCATACCAAACTGCCTTAGGGCGATACGTTTCCACTTCGTTGCCGCCTGGACAACCTGTGCATCGATGGGGTTTTTGTTATGGTCGTTTGAAATATGGAATTGAATCGGCGTTCGTGAACCATCCCGGTCCAGGAGGTCATTGACTCCGCTATCAATATCCACTATCAGAGGAACGGTAACCATCATCAGATTAAGTTCCCTGCAAAGATTTTCCTCAATATAGTTTTTCACTGCAAAAACTGCCTTCTGCGTCTCTTTTGGAGATAACAGAGAGCTGTAATCCTGCGGCAGGATTTTCTCAAGTTCTGCATAGTTACCAATGCCGGGACCTGCCATATCTGCTTTTTTGTCTATCATTGTACTCTCCTGAAATTTTGTAGGGGGACACTCCAGACGCCCCAATTAGCATAGTCTTCGTTTCGCTTTTAGTTCAGTGCTTTTCACAATCTAAGGTTATATATTGATTGACATTTTCCATATTAAACGCTTCCTTATGCAGCCAGGCCTTCAATTCCAAAATTGATCTTACCCCTTTTATTGTACGAGTTGTTATGAGAGTATTCCACACATATTCTCCCTGTCTTGAGGAAGGTGGCGGAAGGACCCTGCTTTTCTACGGCCTTCTTTATTCTATCCTCTTATCCACCCCGACCGCCTTTTTCTAATTGGCGTCATTTCCCTTCGCCAATTTTTTCAATAATCAATCACTCCACAATTATCAATTTCTTCCGCCCCTCATTTTACAATCCACATTATACAATTTACAATTTTACGCCGGATAACCCACCGTCTGGGCATAAAGCACACGCTGTTCAGGCCGCAGTTTTAACGCCTCAGCCAGCCCCGTCTTATTGCAATTGTGAAACCACGCCGCCAGCCCCTGCGACGCGGCGAATAAATACACGTTCCCGGAAATCAGACCCGTCGCGATGTTATAATACGACTTCTGTATCTCCGCGTCCTTCAACCCCGGCTCCTGAAACCTTGACTGACTGTATTTGGCGATGTCCGCCACATACACCAGAATCACCGGGGCCTTGACCATCGAACCCCCGCGACGCCGGCCAACCGTCCCGCGATAGTCCCCCGCGATTACAGGCGTCAGGCGATGCCCCGCCGCCTCGTAGAGATAGATTCCTTCGGGCAGGACAACATAAAGGTCAATTTCCTGCGAGTTGCTGGCCGTCGCGGCCGTTCTGCCCCCTTGACCAAACGGCCCATTGGGGCGGTTGACGCCGAATGCCGCCCACAGAAGATTAGACAGCTCCTGCGGCGAAAGCTTCCGGTCGCTGATGTTGCGGATAGTCTTTCTTTCCCACAGGGCCGCCAGCACCGACTTGCCGCCCTCCTTTTCAGGTTTGACCAGCACAATCGGCTTCAGGTCCAGCGGAATAGGGCTGGGTACTGTGTTGGCGTCTTTGGTAGTACCGGCCGTTGTGCCGGCATTCTCAGCAAAGCTTGCCTCCGCGCTGGCCAGCACGGCAAACGCCGGCACTGCCTTCAAAAATGTCCTGCGATCCATAGTACCTCCAATCTCCGATTTTACGGCTATCCCTCGAATTTATTCGAGGGTTTGCGTTGATAATGGTTTAGCCCCGACCCCTGCGGTGGGGGTTGTTTCATTTTATTTAGCCCCGGCCTCTGGCCGGGGGTGCAAACGCAAGATTCGCTTCCTTGCTTGTCCATCCCGTCCTGCTTGTGGTGAGCCTGTTTGTACTGAGCTTGTCGAAGTGTCGAACCATCCATTTCGCCCATGTTTCTCAAATCTCAAATCCCCAAATCCGAAATTATTCCCGGGTTGTCTTTCCGAACTGTCCGACATGTCCTACACGTCCGAATGGTTCCATTTTGCGCGTTTGCGCAAAATGGTCTTGGGGATTATGTCCTGAATTCTTACAAGCGGTCTTTGCTTTTTCTATAACTGCCTCAAAACTTCGTCATTGTGCATAACCAAGCAAATTCTGTAATTCCCTCGCAAGCCAAAATTCCAGGCCGGTTTCCTGATCCTTGTAAACACTTTGCTCAAAATTTTTATGCAGCCTGATGATTATATCCTTTTCCATTTTATTCCTTTTCCGCCTTTTCATACGGCCGGACTATTTCCAAAATAAATCTGCCAAGTTAGGTAGCAGCTACTTATGAATCGTGCAATTTTAGTGATTATCTTTCTGTTCTTGGATTGCTATGAGCTCACGTACCTGTTTCGTTTTAATAATCTTCCCAAAAGGGATACGAACTCTTAGATTTTGGTCTGAATCTATTGGCAAAAGTGCTTGCGCGCTGATTACTCCCACAAGTTTTCCATTTTCGACTACTGGGCCTCCACTATTACCCGGGAAAATGCTTATATCCGTCCAATAGAAGTCGAGTACATCGTGTAACATAGATACTTTACCAAATGCAAATACAGGCAACGAAAAATAACTCGAAGACCAATGAGCAGATGCGGGATGTTGGCTTATTTGTCCTATGAGGGCCGTTGAGTTTGGAAAACCTACTGTAAAAACTTCACTCCCTTCATTAGACGGACCGTCAGCAATATCATCGGAAGATACTGGCTCATATCCGAGTTTGAGGAGTTGGTCTGCAAATCGCGAATCCCGTTGATCCAAAGATATCAATGCCAAATCTACTTCAGGTGAAGAAAATGTGTAGGGAACGGTAAATGACGCCCCTGCACCAAGATTCATTAAAAATTCCCTTTGCGAAATTGAACCACTATTCGCTATTATTTCGTCAAGAGAAGGAACACGAAAAATGATATTAAAGATTTTATCTTGAGCACGTTCTGCAACAGACTGAACGAGATGAGCTTGCATATTTGCGGGCCAAGAAGAAATCCTTTGAACTTCCTCTTTTGTTTCACGCTTTGCTGAAATTTTATCCCAAACAACATGTCGAGCAGTCAGCAAATATCTTCTGCCAGCATGAACCAAAAATAGCGATGTGCCGTGACATCTGATATCTCTGCTTCTTTCCGACATTTCTTTGCCGAACTGTTCCGGGGCTATCTTGCCTTGATCGAGTTGTACCCTTAGTTCATCAATTCGCCTAATTCGATCATAGATATGTTCGCTATCAGTAGCGCATTCAAGATGTACGACTGCTTTTTTCCATTTATCTAACATTTTCCGATCCCTCCGGGTTTGGTTTGCTTTCAAAGACGAAGAGCAATGAAAACTTTTCCTCCTGACATTAGGTTCCCTACCATAGTAGTCGTTCCAACATGAAGAGTGCTTGAATCCCCATAAATACTAAATCCAAGAGGCCGCATATCAAGCTGATCAACTATTGCCGTGGTCTCCGAACTTTTGACTGCATGAATGATTATTATGTCGTTCAGTTTCACACGGGTATAGTTGTTCTCCGATTCAACTTTAATTGGTGGTGTCATGGGTATTAAAACAGAATTAGAGCGCACTATTGGAACCAACCGTTTTGACTTTGGGTCCACGAGCCCCCATAGCCATATTTTAGGCTGATCGCCCCTGCCAACTAATACGACTGGTCTGTCGTCGATTACAATAGGTACATTGCAATTTCGTATAACATTGCTACAGAAAATTAATTCTTCAAATAGAATAAACTCTTTTGGTAGATTAGTTTCAGTCACAGGTTTGCCCCTTTCGTTGACTTGCACTGATACGTGGGTTACTATCTAAAACTTTCCGTATATCTTTAAGCAGTCTTTTCTTTTCCGTTGGCATAAATTTGTTTAATATAAGAAGAATTACTAACACAGCAAATGAACATATTGTAATCATTTTAGACTTCAATATCTCATCATTAACTGTTGTCACTTTTTGTACACTTCCATTATATATCTGATACATTAAAAAGAGCAGATTGTATAAATGTGATATTAATACACCAAAACTTGCACCTGCAAGTGGATTCAACCAATCGACCCAGTACTGTTGTTTCAAAATAACAAATTCTTTTTCGCCTACAGGGTATGCCTCAGTTGTTTTCCATATCACTGTTTCTTGTATGTTCCCATTCGCAGGAAACCGCTGAGTCTCTTTGAGCTGACGGCTTTGTATTTTTTCACCCATTTTTAAAACCAACTTTCATCAATTATTTATTGTTAGCTTTCGCCCTTTGTTGCGTCACCGAAGATGAATTCTCCGCACCACCTATTTTTCACCCCTTTTTCATTCCAGCCACTCTTTGGACATCTGGGCAAAATCCAGCATGTTGACTACACCATCTTCATTGCTGTCGTGCAAAAAGAAATCTTCCGCTCGCGGAAGCATCAAAAACGAACAGGAACCGCCATTGATGAATCCAACGCCGAGAATAGCGCCGTTATTATTGATACAATAGAGTGGTTTCTCATCTATTTGTATGCCTCCTGTCATGACCAGTTCCCAGCCGCTGTCGGCGGCTATCAGGCTGTTGAGCCGCACGGCCAGCCCGTTTTCCCAAACCACCAGCGGACGATAACCGGTTGCCGTCTCGGCCCAGCCGATAATCTGGCCGGAATTATTGATGTCAAAGGCCTGACTTTGATTACCGCCGAGAGTTCCCAGATCCGTCATCACTCCATCTTTCCAGACAAAGGCATGTTGATAGCCATTGGCGGTCTCCGACCACCCCGCCACCTCATTGGCATCATTGATCGCTACCGCATTACTTTGGTTACCGCCCAGTGTGCCCAGATCAGCCATTGTGCCGTTGCGATAAATAAACGCACGGGTATAATCTGATGCATTATTTGAAAAACCAACAATGACGCCCTGATTGTTGATATCATACGCCTTTCCATAGTTACCGCCCAGCGTGCCCAGCGAGATCATCACATTATTTTGCCAGAGGAATGGACGGATTTGATTCGTCGTCGAGGTCTTCGAACCGCCCACAACCTGGTCCGATTCATTCAGGGCATAAGGCATGGAACCGGTTCCGCCCAGCATGCCAAGGTTAATCAATTGACTTCCATCCCACAACGCGCCTTGCTGTTCCCAGTTTCCTCCAACAACGTGCCCCGCATTATTAATATCGTTCCCTGTATAACTTCCAAAGGGGCCGTCCGGAAAAGGAAGATCGCTTTTATTCCCATTTTGCCACAGGTAAACATCTATATACATTGCCGCCATCCCCGACCCAACAATCTGGTTTATATCATTCAATGACGACGGATACCGAAGCATCTCCCCCGGCGGATACGACGGCAGTGTAATATCATAATTTTGAACGGCTAATGCGCTTGCAGCTATTCCCAACATGATACAAATCCAAGACCCCATTTTCTTTTCCATTGTCGCCTCCTGAAAATAATTAAAAGGACCAGATGCTTTTTCGCCCAATTTTAAATTCTCCTTTTCCCTCATCCCTCATCCCCATCGCCTATCAGTCCCTTCGCATCCTGATTTCCCAACTCCAGTCGCGGCGCAACACTTTCAATTCGTCTCTCAACCTGTTTGATATGTTCGGCGGGCGGAATATATTCCGGCAGTGTTCCTCCAATACGTTTGATGGCGTCTCGCACTTCCTCCCCCACTTTTTTATGTACCCGAATGGCGATCTCCTGTCCTTTGACTTTTTCCTTTTGCAACTTTTCCCGTGCCTGTGTCATTCGAAATTGATTGGCCGCCAATTCGGTGGTATTCATCCGGTCCATCAGGTTGTCCCGTTGCTCAATGCCCTTGAATCTTTTTATGTCGTCAGCGCCCTTGCCCCCGTAAAGTCCTTTATAGCCCGCATCGTGAAAAACCCCGAACATTTTATTCTGTACACCTGCGTCGCGGGCCGCGCCGGACAACGCACGAAATTCCTCCGACGCCTGTTTCCGAAGCTCCAGCCGTTCTATATCGGCGGCCAATCCTCCGGAGATTTCCTGCCGGCGGGTCTGAATGGCAAAATACTTCTGAGCGTTGGCAATCTCCGGCTTGCGCGGGTCGCCGTTCTGAGCGATCAGATAACACGCAAATCGTGACAAATGATAATCCGGCACATCCTGAACAGCCCCTTTACCGCCAATGATCGGTTTGCGCGCGCGCGCAAAGTGATGGTCCGGCGCATTACCCGATTGCTGACAGGATGTTATGGCTTTCTGGATGGCATTCTCGAAGCTGCGCCAATGGTTATACCCCAGCAACGGCTGCAGGTTCCTTGCACTCCAGTATTCAGCGCCATATCGATTGATTTGTTTCAGTTCTTCGAATGACTTTTGTCCGTAAGGTGTCAATTCTGCGTTATCCATATCTGCCCTGTCGAATCAATGAAAATTTTTGAATATGTAAAAAATCTTCGCCCTTTACTGTACGCTGAACGCCGAACGCTGAACGCTAATCATCTTTTTTCGTTCGCACGTTTTCCCTTATTCCTTCATATTCCAATTATACTCTTTCCATATCCATTTACAAACCCCATTTTTAATCACCCCAGCCCTCCGGGCTGTCCTTATTTTTCCCTTTTTCCTTTTGGCCTTCCTGCCTTGAAAATTCACAATCCGAATGCTATAAATAGACGTATGATGCGATACAAAATCATGGCGGATGGGATCATTATTCTCCATTTTTTATGGATTATCTTCATGCTCGCAGGTTTCGTCCTGACAGTTTACGGCGTGATCTGCCTATACGTTGTTCGACGCTCTGCCGAACGCTGGAACCGTTTCTTTGACCGTTGGGTATTCCGAACTATCCACCTGTGCGGCATGCTCTTAGTTGCATGCCTTCCCCTGCTGGGGGAATATTGCCCGCTGACCCTGTGGGAATATGCCCTGCGAGACCGATATGATCCGCAGACCGCCTATACCGGCCTGTTTATCGCAAATTGGCTCGAAAAGCTGATCTATCCCTCGGTCCATCCCTTGGTCATTATCATCCCCACCGTCGCCATTACCCTCTTTACCCTCATCGTCTATCTCCTGCGCCCGCCGCAAAAAATAAAGAACCTGTTCTGCACCGCCAGGTCCTCGGAGTTAAAATAAATCCTTCTCCGCCCCAAATTATACATTCCCCCTCTCCATTTCTCAATAAAATCCTGAGCCTGCCTGCACTGAGCAACGTCGAAGTGTCGAAGGACTACAATTTCTTGATTTTTTTCACCCCCAATCGTCAATCGAACTTCGTCAATTCATCCCATAGGGATCGTCAATTCTTTAGCCGCTTTCCCCCTCTCCATTTTCCAAACCCCATTTTTTCAGTCAAACTCCCCCGCTTTTTCTATCAACTCTCAACTATAAACTATTAGCTTCTTTATAGCGGTTTTGGGCGAGCGTTAGATCGCAAGGAGAAGGCTTTCTGGGCTGGCACAAAAATGAAATTTTGAGCAAAGCCCAAAAGACTTATCCAACAGTCCGCCTTCAGCGGACTCCAACCTGTCCCTACCGAAGGGGGAAACCGCTTTCGTGTTTTTCGAGTATTTCGTGGTTAAATCCTGTTTATCCTGTTCATCCCGTCAAAAAACCCTTTTCTTTTTCTCTCGTCTCTGCTCTCTTATCCTTGTATAGAAGTGATTCCTCTTGCGGTTTTGGGCGGACGCCAGTCCGCAGAGAAAAATCTTTCGGGGCCGACGCACAAACTCGTTTGGAGTAAGGGCTTTTGCGGTTTCGGGCAAGCGATAGCTTGCAAGGAGAAGGCTTTCTGGGCTGGCACAAAAACTCGTTTTGAGCAAAGCCCAAAAGACTTATCCGCCAGGGTCGAAGACCCGCCAACCTGTCCCTACCGAAGGGGGAAACCGCCTCTGTGTTCTCGGTGCTCTCGGTGGCAAAAAATCCAATCTGTGAAAATTTATCCCCAAGGGATCTGTGAAATTTTACCTCTTTGTTTCTGTGGGGCCGTGGTTAAAAAATCCCGTTTATCCTGTTCATCCCGTC
>CAZWMN010000067.1:0-7637 GCA_964635075.1 uncultured Pirellulales bacterium
CTGGAAAACTCGGACAGCGGTAAATTTTGACGTTTCTGTAGTCTGTGATGTTGTACCCCTAGTACTCTGTCCGTCCTAAGATGACGGGTATAGTTTTCTCAGTTTAATGCGGGCATCCGCCGTTGTAAATCGCCAGTCAATACTCGTCTGAACTTCATTTCGTTTTCGTTCCCAGGCGCCAATCCGACTGGTCAATTGGTCGGCATTCTCAAAATAATCATTCATGCACTGGCGCGACAGGATGCTCAGTTCAATTTCGGCCATATTCAGCCAACTGCCATGTTTGGGCGTATAATGAATCTCCAGTTTCTCCGCCAGACGCCGGGCCATGGCAGGTTCAAAAGCCTCATACAAAGAAGCCGTCGTATGGGTGTTCAGGTTGTCCATCACCAGCACAATCTTTCCAGCTTCCGGATACAGATCATCACATAATTCACGAGTCACCTCTGCAAAATCAAGCTGGGTCCGCTGACTACGAACACGAACATGGCGTTTACCCGCTAACGGCTCTGACAGCATAAACACACTGGTCACGCCGCAACGGCGGTATTCCGGATCGACTCGTTTGCATCGGCCGGGTCGCATGGGAATCGAACCACGGCTTTCGGCCACCAGTTGCTTGGAGGTCTCATCCAAACAAATCTGCGGTCTATCGGGGTCATACGGCCGATGATACACCTCCAACACATCTTCCATCGCCGCAACAAAGGCCGCATTCTGTTTGGGAGGAATACACCAGTATTTGTTCAGATGAGGCTGTAGTTCATTTTTTTAAGCGTCTCATGGACGGTGGTTTTACCACACGAATCTACAATCCCCAGAGAAACCAGCTCGTCGGCCAATAATCGGACCGTCCATCGCTGCCGACCTTTGGGCGGCTGACTGCACGCTAAGGCAATCAAACGGGCTTCCGCCTTGCCATCCAGTTTACGCTGCTTATGTTTGCCGGCATTGCCGTGCTGTAATACGGCATCAAAGCCCTCTTCAACCAACCGCTTGCGAAGCCGATAGACGGTCGATAGATTGCACCCAAACGCCTCAGCAATCTTTGGATCAGACCAACCGGGACCGTCTTTACTTTGGTCGGCTTTGAGCAATATATGGGCGTATTTCATACGGTAGCCCGCGGTATTGCCCTTGGCAACGATATGCTGTAACTGAAAACGTTCTTCACTTGTCAATTCTACAATATACTGCTTCATGATCGGTCTCCTTGCCAGATTAATGCTGTTTTTAGCATTATCGGCAAAGAAACCTAATTCTATGCACATTTAGATGGACAGAGTACTAGCCCAGATAAGGCAGAAAGCACTTAAACCAGGTTCCGAGAGAGCCTCCGCGGGGGATGTAGGTGCCATTCGCTTCAGCATACAATACGGCCGCAAAACCGATCTGTCGCATATTGCTGCTGCAAACAACGGTCTGCGTTTGTTTCCTGGCTTTTTTCAGTCCGGGCAAAAGCAAAGAAAGAAGAAGAGCAATAATGGCAATCACAACCAACAGTTCAATCAGCGTAAATCCATGAGATTTTCGATTTAGACGCTTAAAAAAACACGCTTCATTTCTTTTCATGCCGCCTATACTATTAAAAACATCGCAGATTTTCAACTTTTATTATATTGGAGGCAAAAAGAGGCCAGACGCGGAATGAAATTTGTCTTTGTCGCCAGGGCCGAGGAAGTCCTTGAAACTGCGCTGCAAAAATAACAGTGAACAGTTGTTAGTGGATGGTGAATAGTAAAAAGACTCTTTCCTTCGCACAGGGCCGCGGAGAATTTGTCCAGCCGCGGAATTCTGAAAAAGTTATCAGACCCTAACGCCCCGCAAACCGCGTAAAATTCCGTATCGCTGGTCTTATTTCCTTTGCGTCGGCGATTCTAAAAAGCCTTGCTTACGAGGAATGCCGGGGGAAGTTTCATTTTTTCTGTTTTGTGAGATGCATTTTTATGGGCGATAAGAGGGTCAGGACGCATCGAAGTTATTGGCAGCCTGTTTCGGGGGGTCGTTTCCAAGGCTTTTGGTTTTGCGCACTTATATCCGGAGGTTTTTATGTCGATACAGACGGCACAAGGGCCGCGCAACTCTGATGTGAAAGAACTTTGTCTGTGGAAAGGAGAAAGCAGTGGCCAAAATCGCTGAGATCGTGAAAGATGTTCCTGTGGTCTATGGCCAATATGATATGGTGGTCAACGGTGATATGTCCGTACAGGATGTATTTCATCAGATGGTTTCACAAGGGGCTGAAACAGTGGGAGTACAGACGGATGAATCTAATCCGCCGGTATTATTGAGCCGGCATCAGCTTTTACGGGCATTGGCAAATAATGTCGATGGGTTGCAGGAAATGCTTGATCAAATCCGAAAGCAGATCAATGAAAGTACCGGCCAGCAGATAGATTTATTGCAGCAGGCTGTAACCCCGCATCCTAACACAAACGCCAATCAGAAATTTGAACAGGCGATCAAAGTAATGACGGAGGGGTTGATTATTCTTGACCCGCAGGGCCATATTGAATCAGCCAATCCGGCTGCGCGACAAATGGTCGGGCTGGAAAATCAGGCCGATCTCGAGGTCGTCGAGCGGATGCTCGACCAGGTTGGTTTTCGGGCGTTAATGACATTTTCCGGTCAATCCACGTGGCAAACCAGCGGACAATTCCGAATCAAATCCAATCAGTCCCATCTGCTGGACGTTCACTGGTCGGCGCTGAACAGCGACTGGGGACAAATGCTCGGCTGGGTACTGACAATGCGTGACATTACCGGCGAAGTAGCCGCTGAAACCACCAAGTCAGAATTTATCGCCGCGATCTCTCACGAACTGCGTACCCCCCTGACGAGCATTCAAAATTCCGTGTCCAATATTCTGGCCGGCGTGACGGGCAAGATCAACGACAAGACCCGCCAATATCTGGGGACTATGGACAGCGACTGTCATCGTTTTGCGGATTTGATTAACGACCTGCTGGATATCGCTAAGCTCGAGGCGGGGAATATGCCCATCACGCAGCGGGTGATGAGTCTCGGGTCGCTGGTACAAAACGCAGTTCAGGAATTCGAGGATGCCGCGCAATCAGCCGGCGTTGTTCTAACCTGTAAAGTGGAGCCGGATGTTTGTCCGGTTTATGCGGATATCAAGCGGATTCGGCAGGTGTTGACCAACCTGCTGCGCAACGCCATTCAACATACGCCCGCCGGCGGTACGGTTGCAGTCAGCGTTCACGATAGGGGGGCGGATATTGTCACCGAAGTGGCCGATACGGGTGTGGGCATCTCGACAGAACTGCAAAAACAGTTGTTCACGAAGTTTTATCAAATTGCCCGCCAGGCCGGCTCCGGCTCCAGAGGCAACGGGCTGGGACTGGCGATTTGCAAAGGCATTATCGCCGTACACGGCGGAACGCTTTGGCTGGAAAGCCAGTCGGGACAGGGAAGCCGGTTTTTCTTCTCACTGCCCAAGATTGATCCGACTAAAATCCTGCATAAACATCTCGATATGGTTATCGTCTCGAGCCAGCGGCACCAATCCCGATTTGGGATGCTGCTGATTGCATTCGAAATGAGCCGGAAAAGCGATGTTCCGCTTCGGCAGGCCTCGGGCAAAATCATTGGGGAGATGCTGACTCAGAGCCGATTCTTTCTGGCCAGCGATATGGACATTGCCTTGCAGTCCGGTGAAAACGAGATGGTTTTTGTCGTGAACGATTTTGGCCGACAGACTGTCGAGTCTGTTCAGCACAAGATCGAAATGAATTTGCTGAATTTTCTGAAAAAACACTTTATCGGCATTCCAATTGTGCCGATGCTCGGAACGAGCATTTGGCCCAGGGACGGCGCCGATAGAAGCGGATTGGAAACAGCGGTCAGAAAGGGGCTGGCTCCGCTGATTGCCGGGTAAAAAAGCCTATTGTCCCTGATGGAGACGGTTTATGTTCGACTTTTTCGGACTCAAGAAAAAAACGCGAAAAACCAAAATTCTGGTGGTGGACGACGAACCGAATATCGTCCAGACTCTCAAAGACCGGCTGGAAATGAACGACTTTGAAGTTGCGGTCGCTCATAACGGCAGCGACGGACTGAAAATTGCCGCGGAGGAAAAACCGGACGTGATTTTACTGGACGTGGTTATGCCGATTATGAACGGTCTGGAGATGCTGGAACTGCTGCGTAAGCAGCCCTGGGGGACGGAGTTGTCAGTGATTATGCTCACCGCCCGCAGCCAGACCCAGGACATCGCGCGGGCCAACGTTTGCGGCATCGACGATTACATCGTCAAACCCTTCGATTTGAGCGAACTGCTGGAGAAAATCGAAGCCATCCTCGAACAGCGAAAAACCTTCGCTAAAGCTTCCGTTTAACGCGGATTTATTCCGAACCGATTTTATCACAACCCGACTTGCCCTGTGCGGTCGGGTTGTTTTGTTATTTATCTTACGATTGTTCGCCGCAGACGATTCCTCAATTTTTATTTTTGACTTTTAATTTTTGATTTTTCTACGGGGTGGCCTGAAAGACCGGAGGGGACAATCAAAAACGGTCTGCAAAGCAGAAGATTGATTGCAGAAAAATTGTCAACTATAAGACGTCATCAATTTTCTTTATTAGTTCCATTACGTCTCCTACCCTTTTTTCAAATAATATATCCCAAGAATCAAAACAGCGGTTTCGAATTTCAGGATTATGTTCCGATTGTTCATATAAGCGTAATAGTAAAGGCGATATCTCTCCCGCTGTCCAGAAAGATCTGCTGCGGCTATCTTGAGAAAGATTCTGCATGGGGCCAACAAACGCCTTACATATCTCAAATATAATTTCGGAAAGCGGAGGTAATAAACCTGAATATTCTTCGAGACTGTATATTAAACCATCTGGATGTTCCATAAAAGCTTTTGAACGGATATATTCTATTAAAAATGGTATTATATCCGGCAACTCAAAGATATCAGGAGTTCTGAAGAATGCTGAGGAAGCTTCCTGTTGAACATCAGCATTATCATCATTTAATAAAATACCCAAATGTGTTCTTACCTTATTTGTGTATTTTTCATTTTTCAAAAGACACGAAAGCACCTCTGCTACACCTTTTCGTTGTGGAATGCTTCCTTTAAGACACAAATCAATCTCGTCATTAAATTCTCCGTGAAATACCCACCTTGCACAGACTTCCTTTGCGCCTTCTTCTGCTACTTCAGGAATATCTGAAGTCAACATATCAATAATAATTGGTTTTAACAATTTTTTATGCGATTGAAAACAAGTATTGAAAAAATAAACAGCATAATAAAAAGCTGCAACACGTAGATCGTCTCTGCAGGCTTTTAAGAATAAAGTCAGAGCAAGTTCAGGATCAGTATTCAATAAAGGAAGACAGGCATAAACTGCTGCCATTCGAACAGAAGGATGCGGATCTTCAATGCAAGCTCTAAGACCCAACAAAAGCAGTTCATTGCTTTCGGGATGTTCCCGCAATAAAGCGCCAAGAGCAGATGCAGCTTTTCCCCTTGTGCAATTAAGGGAATTCTGGAAAAGATCATCAACAGAAGCATTGTGAACACTATCCCCTTTACTGGAAGAATACATGTTCATTTTATGTGCTTCGGGATCAGGGTGGGTCTTGGCATAGTCAATCAACTTTTGGATAATTGAATCCGGAAATTTCTCTTTAGCTCTGTCCCGAATCAACCAACAGAACTCACCGGCAAAATCAGAAGGTTCAATATGTAAAAACCGTTCAAGAACCTGAATAACAGTAACAATATTTGCTGGCTGCCACGTCTTCTTTTCTTCTTCGGGAATATTACTTGGCGTTATCGATTTAATACCATCCAGAATTGAACCGATATAAGAAGGATGCGTATCCAAAGGAAGAGTTAATGCCAATTCTGCAAAACGCTGCGGTTGTCTCGTTGCAGCTATCCTTAAAGATCCTGAAAACTGTCTAATGGTAGATTCTACTGCAGAATCCGGGCCAGTATGTATCGTACGAGCATGATCCAAAGGAATTCCCTTGTTAGCCATAATCCCCTCCCACGCTTTATCGCTCAATTTGCACGGGTCTTTAATGGGAGAACCTACGCAGTAAGCTTTACCTATTTCGCGAATGAAATAGCTCTTATTATATTTTTCGTATCTTCTATTCAATACCCCAATTAAACCATTTGTACTCCGGCTGCGATGACTTTGACATAAAGCAGGAAGCAGAAAGTATTGAGCTGCTCCCCAGAAATAACCAAAGTAGCCTTCTTTCCAAGTTTTCAACCAATACTCAGCGTCTTGTTTTTCATTTGGAGAATGATAATTTACAATGTAATTTTCTAATTCAGCAAAGATTTCATCGGAGCAATGAGGAGATAAAGCTTCAATCAAACGGCGAGCGGGTTCCCATTCGGTTTCATAATGGCCAGTTCCAATTGCTATTCGGGAAGAATCATTCATCAACCAACGAATCCCCTCATCAGCAAACTCCGACTTTGGGGGTAACGCAGTTAAAATATCCGCGATTATCTGCTGAATAACTGGAGAGGGACTTTCAGACACCGGCCTAAGTTTTGTAAGAAGAGAATCCGGGCTTTCCTTGGCAAGGATTCTCCCCGTTTCAACTACACATCGCACAATACCATAAGCAAAAGGAATGCCTTCATGATGAGAACTAAAATGATATGTATTTTGCCAATCGTCAAGTATGCGATCATAACCTTCTGGCTTAAAATTGGTCAGCCTGATAACATGACTAAACAAACAATCAAATGCCTGTTCCGGATATAGACATACTGATTTTATCAAAGCCTGAGAGTCGTCACTTCTAAGTTCTTTAAAATTGGAGTATTGGCCGGCTTTAGATTTATTGGGCGATTGGGGTGAGTCCCAACTTGAAAGAAATGCATTAATTAATGGGATTACTCTTTGAGGATATTCAGAACAGAATTTCTTCCAATTAATATGATGAGGAACAATGCCCTTTTTAGCCAATAATAAAAGTCGAATTGCAAACAATTTATCATTATCTTTTTCGATTTGGTAAGATATAATATCAACTATATGTTCTAAAGACCCTTCAATTTTAATATATTTATCTAATATATCTGTAATAATATCCCCGATTTTGTCTTTTACCGATCTCATGAGAATTATAGCATATTTGATTTTAATTTCTTCTTTTGAAACAAGCCATTGCCAAACAACTCCTTTTTCAATTAAGAATCGTACGAAGCCAGGATTTCCGTTGCATACATCCAAAATGAAATGCTCCGCCCAAAAAGAGATTCCAATCATTTGAATTATATAGTTACAGAGCGACTCAGATGGGTTTTCAATCTGACCAAGAACACCAAGAGTTAATTGCTTGATATGAAAGCGAACAGATTCTCCTGAAAGAATCATGCGAACAGTGTCTTCGAATAACCTAATATCATCATCACACAAGAGACTAAGTACTTGGCGCAACTGCTCACGACGAAATAGACTCTGGCTTTCTTTTGGGCCAAGCCATTCAAGAACATTCTTCTGATTTTTATTAATCTCATCAACAACTCGATTGGCAATAAGGTAATCCAAATAACTTTGATGGCAAAACATAATTCTACACTACTGTCCAATCATAAGTCAAATAACGTCAATTGGTTAGAGTTGTCATTAGT
>CAZWMN010000068.1:0-6479 GCA_964635075.1 uncultured Pirellulales bacterium
AGCAGAAGTAGTAATCGATAGCCTTGCCAAATTCCGACGACCATTGCATGAGGCCTTGGCCGCTATTTGGCTCGCCAGCGGCGCTTAAAGAAATAGTGGTGACGGCGGGATTGTCCCAGAGAAGCATGTACCCCTTGCTCGAGGTTATAACCGGAACGCCCACATCCATGTTGCTCTGGGCGAGCCTAACGTTGACACTACCGCCGGAGCAGTAGTTCCACGCCCCCCGCTGATGCTGGCCCAAGCCGTAGATGCCCTCGTCCTGCGCCAACTCGAAAGACAAGGTACAGGAAGTGCCGGTTACGTTGGTTTGAGTGGCCAGCTCGATTTTACCGGACCGTGCCGATTCTCGCAACAGGAGATGGTCGGCAAGGTCAAGAAAGCTCACAGCACCGGTTTGCTTGTCGATTCTTACCTTTATGTGCGGCGTCACCAAGGTGAAGGCCTGGTCGGTTTCCTGACGGGTACATTGCACCTTTGCCGGTGTACTGATAACCGAGAGACTCTTTATTGTCGGCAATTCCGCTGCGGCGGCGTAGGTTACGCGGACAATATCTTCCGACCAGAATTGGATGCGGAGCGTGCCGCCATCAACGGTGAATTGTGCGCCGTTGGGCAGCGCCTTTGAAGCGGTTACCCCGGCAAAGGCGAGAGAAAACGACATAGTAAAGGCTACAATCGCAGCCGCCAGAAACAGTCGTCTTCGACTTGCTGATTGGTTCTTATCCTTTCGACAATCGCCAATCGTGGCGCCGGGTAATATTTCCGTGTGAATCGTTTGATTTTTCATTTTTTCTCCTAATCACAAATTTACAACATTAATGTGACGAGCCAACTGTTCAATGTCCGATGTCTTGGCGGCATCGACAATGCGATTCAAACCAAAACAGCCTTTTTATAAAAAGATTTGTAACCGTTCACGCAGAAAATAAGGCGTTTTTATGTCATTGCGAGGCCTTCCTGCTGCGACGGGCGCAGCACGGCGAGTAGGCCGAAGCAATCTCAAAAATGAACGATTTTAGATTGCTTCGCTTCGCTCGCAATGACAAAAATGCGGTTTTTCCGTGAACGCTTACAAAGATTTTAATAATACAACTCTAATTCCGCAATCGTCGGTGCCACACGGAAACCATCAAACCGCACGCGCAGTTGGGCCGTGCTGGTTTTGGGTACCGCTACGATACGCTTGTAGCCGATGGTGGTCGCGGAAGCCAGTGGGCACCATTGACCCTCGGCATCCGGTACTTCGATGGTGAAGGCCTCCACTCGCTGGCCGCGACGGATTTGCTCCTGCAGCACTACGCGTCTGAAGGTAACCTGGCGGGGCAGCGTGATCTCCAGCGTGACCGACGCGTCGGCATCGCCGCGAGGTGCGGCTTCCCAGTAGGTTTCATACTCACCGTCAAGCGAGGATGAAGCGGAATGATCCGGCAGGGAACTGCTCGCAGTCGCTGTTGCGCCCTCGACAAGATTGTGGCCATACCGCGCCTGCCGGAGTTCCCCGAAGGCCTTCAAAGTCGCCACTTCCGCGTCGGTGAACAGGCCGCGCTTGTCCGGCGGCACATTGATTATCAGCGTCGCGTTGTGCCCCACACTCTTTTCATAAAGCTCCATCAAATTGTCCGCCGATTTCATGTTGCGGTCATCGTGATAGAACCAGCCCGGTAGAATCGACACATTGGCTTCGGCCGGGTACCAGTGCAAGACAGCGGCCCTGGCCAGGGTGGTGCGATCCCCCAGAATCCTGCCGGTCATGTCTCGCCATTCAAATTCCGCCACCGGCTTGTCCAGGCCGACGACGCTCCACTCAGTTTCCCGCGCCATGCCATCCTCATTACCGGCCCAGCGTACGTCCGGCCCTCTGTTGAAGATCACGGCTTGGGGCTGGAGCTTGCGAATGAGCTCACACCAGACGGCGTAGGAATACTTCTGGCCACCCTTGGTTTTTGGTGTGGCACCGTCAAACCATACTTCCGCGATGGGGCCATACTCCGTAAGCAGCTCGTACAACTGATTAAGGAAGTAGCGGTTGTAGGAGTCGGCCTTGCACGCGAAGGTGACATTGGCACCGAGCCCTTGGGCAGGGGTTTCGCGGGTCCTGGTGGGCTCGCTCATGAAAGAAGCGGAATCCGTCGGGATGACCGTATCCACGTAGGCGCTGCCGTCGCCGTAGTACCCGGCCTCATTCTCAATCTGATACAAATCCGCCGGCGAGAGATAGATGCCCACTTCCATGCCCTCCGCCCGGACAGCTTCGACGAACTCCCGCACCACATCTCCCTTGCCGTCCTTCCAGGGACTGTTTTTCACTGACTGCTCGGTATAACGCGACGGCCATAGGCAGAAGCCGTCGTGATGCTTGACGGTAAGGATAGCCATAGTCATGCCGGCGGATTTCAAAGCTTTGGCCCATTGCCGGGTGTCCAAGGCGGTTGGATTGAAAACGGTTGGACTCTCCTTGCCGGTGCCCCACTCACGCCCGGTAAACGTATTAACCCCGAAATGCACAAACGCGTATACCTCGTGTCGTCGCTGCCATGCATATTGCCGTTCGCTGGGCACAACAGCGGCAAGTTTATCCTCGAAAGCCTTATCCTCAGGAGTCTTGCCTGCAAATTCCGAGGTTCCGACAAGCAAAGGCGCCATTGTCAGTAATAACCAAGCCGGTTTCATGTTTCATACTCCTTAACATTTCATGGATTCTTCGCCACTGGCTGGGTGGCTGCCGACGCTCCTGTCTTGAGATTGTCGGCATAGTATTCTTAACCATTCATTTTGTTGTTGAATATCACGGTGCAGTGATTGTCATTGGCAATTTCAACCGTATATCGTCAGACGCTGCACCGATGAGAATTTCATAATCTCCAGCCTCTACTGTATATTGCTTTTTCTCTGTATCCCAGTAACGCAGACGAGTGGCGGGAATTTCTATTGTAACTTGCTTTGACTTGCCGTGTTTCACGTGCTCTCTCGCAAAACCGCACAACGCAAGTTTCGGTTGCGGAACACGAGAATTAACATGGCGAAAATAAACCTGTGCCACATCATCGCCATCAACGCTGCCGGTATTCTTTAAGGTAAATGACACTTTAACCGTACCATTGGCTGGAACTTTTTTCGTTTCCAGTTTGCCGCTCTCATAAGCAAAATTAGTATAGCTCAAACCATGACCAAATGCAAACAGAGGTTTACCGTTGAAATATCGATAGGTACGGTTATTCATCGAATAGTCTGTAAATGCCGGCAAATCCGTGGTGGCTTTGTAGAACGTCACCGGCAAATGACCGGACGGATTGACATCGCCGAACAAAACCTCGGCTACCGCTCGCCCACCTTCCTCGCCGGGATACCACGCCTGCAAAATCGCCGGTAAATGCTCGACTTCCCACGGAATTGCCATAGCTGAACCGCTGCAATTTACCATGACAATCGGCTTACCGGTGGCATGGAGCGCCTGCACGAGTTGTTCCTGCACTTCGGGCAGTTCAATCGAATCACGATCGAATCCTTCGCCTTCCTGTGCCGGAGTAATGCCGCCGACATAGATGATCAAATCCGCATTCGCCGCATGGCTGAGGGCTCCTTCGTAGAGTTCCTGCACTGGACGGGTCGTTTCGTTATCTTGGCGGCTCCACGCCGCAATTCCCCGTTCGGTTCTGGTGGTGATCGGACATCCTTGTGCGAAAGTAACTTCGATCTTCGTCCCGGCCACTTGCTTGATGCCGTTCAGAATGGATATCGGATGCGAAGCGGACCCGTGGTAATTGCCCTCCAACATGGTATTCGATTTACCATTTGGGCCGATGACCGCGATACGTTTTAACTTGCTACGGTCAAGCGGAAGGATACCGTCGTTTTTCAGCAGCACCAGGGATTGCCGTGCAACTTCCAGAGCCACCTGCCTGTGTTCGGGTGTATCGTTATCCTTGATGGTGTATTTCGAATAAGGAACCTTCTCGGGCGGGTCAAACAAACCGAGACGAAAACGAATCCACAGCGTGTGATACAACGCCTGGTCAATTTCCTGTTCGCTGATCAGCCCTTTTTGGACAGCCTGCACCAGGGCGTTGTAATCTCCGCCGCAACAGAGATTGCAGCCGGCCTTCACCGCATCCGCGGCAGCCTCTTCGGGCGTTTTCGCGTAATGATACGAGCCCCAGATGTCTCGGATGGCGTCACAATCCGAGACGACGTAGCCGTCAAATCCCCATTGTTTACGCAAAAGATCGATGAGCAGGAACGAACTGGCGCAACAAGGCACACCGTAAACCGCATTGTAGGCGCCCATGACGCCGGCGACGTGCCCCTCGCGCACCGCCATCTCGAAATGCGGCAGATACGTTTCATACAAATCGCGTTCCGATGGCGTGGCGTCGAAGCGATGGCGTTCCGATTCCGGGCCGCTGTGGACCACATAATGCTTCGCACAGGCCATGGCCATCATGTATTGCGGATCGTCGCCCTGCAATCCTTTGATGAACGCCACGCCCATTGTGCCCGTCAGAAACGGGTCTTCGCCATATGTTTCCTGACCGCGGCCCCAGCGAGGATCACGGAACAGGTTGACGTTCGGTGTCCAGAAGGTCAGACCGGTCCACCATTTGGAATCGCCATTATGCTTGTTGGCGTAGTCGTTGTGCTTGGCGCGGCCTTCAATGCCAATGACGGTTCCTTCCTGGCGCAGCAATTGTGGGTTCCAGGTAGAGGCCATGCCGACTGGCTCCGGAAAGACGGTGGCGATGCCGTTGTTCGCGACGCCGTGCAACGCTTCATTCCAATAATTATAGGCCGGCAAGCCGAGCCGCTGGATGCCGGGCGCGCCGCTCATTCCGCCTTGCAATTGCGCCACTTTCTCGGCCAGTGACATGCGGCGGATCAAATCATCCGCACGCGCTCTCAAAGGATATGACGGATCGCGCCAGATCGGCGGTTCCTTGACCTCCGGCACGCGCATCGCGGCGGCCGAAAAGGCGTCCGCCAGTTCCGAAGCACGGAACGCAAGAACGGGTGCACCCGAGGCATCTTTCACCTCAAATGTGTTGAACTTCGCCATGTTCTTGCTCGCCACGAACAGAATCGTCAGCGGCCCACGAATCGAGTCATCTTCATGCTCGACCACGCCTGTGATGCTGCAGACCTTTCGCGCGGCGCCCGCCGTGGCAAAGATGTCAAAAGTCTTCGCTATCACCGTGTCGCCGGACATTACGTCGAACAGCCTTTCTCCCGGCCCGCTCACCAGCGTTTCCACTTCGCCAATGGTGATAGTATATTTGCCGGCCGGTAAAGGTGCGATGGTGACAGTGAAATGCGATCCGTTGACTTCCTCTTGAAACGCCGCGGCATCGCTGGTGCCCTCGATGGTTACTGACGGATTGTCCTTACGGTGCACGAACTCACCGTTGAGGGTCACCTGCTGGCTGCAAGAAGAGCAAACCTCATCCGCGGCTGAGGCGGCAGGAACCGAAAGCCATAGACCTGCCGCGGACATCAGAGACAAGACTGCCAGTGCCACGAAAAAACGTCCGAAGTTCGGCGATTGCGTGAGCTGAGTACCCGTTTCTCCTTTCGTCAGGAGCGCCGGGGTGGCGTGCAGAAGGTTGAAGTTGTTCATGACTGGGTCCTTTCTAAAAGTGAATTCATACGATTGGAAGATCCGCGGATTCATTTGACGGCGAAGGCCATATACGAGTGCGGCAGCACGGTGAATGTGAAGGAGGTGCGCAGCGGTGGGTCTGCGGGGCCACGACCGCCAAAGCCGCGGCCTAATCCGCCAAAGCCGCGACCGGTTGCCGGCGCGGGCGTGATATCCTGGCCGGTAAGCAGGTCGTGAATTTGTGTCGCGGTGCCGGCAACGGAGACCGTAACGTCCGTCGCCGTGGGCAAGTAGTTCTGCACGATGAACGTGTTATTGTCGTAGCGGAATAAGGCCACCTGCGCCGGGGCACTATCGATACGGATGGGCTCGGCAGAGCCCACGGTGGCACGGATGACCGACAGAACTGATGACGGAAAGGCATAGAGGTCGGCCGGATCATTGGGGATAGTCAGTACGTAGAACTTACCCTTGGAGTAATCGCAGGAAAGGACGATGGGGTAGGTCGTGCCGCCGGGGGAGATTCCTAAAGCGTCACCCCATGCGTCATGAGTCAATATGTTGAAATACTTGATTTCAGGAATCAGAATATCACGTGAGGCCTCAAAAGGGTCAGGCTCGCCTTCACGTCTGGCCATACCACGCCCACCCCGGAAAGGAGCACCGGGGCCGCCGGCGAAGGCAAAACGCCGCACCGGCACAGTGACGCCGGTGACTTCAAGCTCGCAAATGTCTTCGATATTTTTACCTTTCATGGCACGCAGGAAGCCGGATGTGACGCAGACGGATTTGCCGGCCTCGAGCTGACCCTGGATTTTGTGAATGATGTCGGGATCGGATTTGGCCTGTTCGGTAAGAAGAACCATATTGGCATCCGCGGGGAAAT
>CAZWMN010000069.1:0-6460 GCA_964635075.1 uncultured Pirellulales bacterium
TGGATACATGGTTTTCGTCGGCGTTGTGGCCGTTCAGCACGATGGGCTGGCCGGAGGATGTGCTGGAGCTGAGGGCGTTCTATCCGACCAATGTGCTTTGCACGGCCCGCGAAATCATTACGCTGTGGGTGTCGCGTATGGTGATGATGGGGCGGTACTGCGTCGGCGATATTCCGTTTGGCGATGTCTATATCCACGCAATGATTCAGGATGGTCTCGGACGCAAAATGTCCAAGAGCTTAGGCAACGGCATCGACCCGCTGACGATTATCGAAAGCCACGGGGCCGATGCGATGCGGTTCACGCTGGCCAGTATGACCACGGATACGCAGGATGTGCGGATGCCGGTAGCGTCGCTGACGCTGCCGGACGGACGGGTGGTCAACAGTTCGCCGAAGTTCGATAATGGACGCAACTTCTGCAATAAGCTGTGGAACGCATCGCGTTTTGCGATGATGAACCTCGAAGGCACCAACCCGGCGGCGTTTGACCCGGCGAAGATGGCTATTACCGACAGGTGGATTTTGTCGCGTCTGGCCGGCGTAGTCAAAGAGGCGACGGCGTCGCTGAAAAATTACAAATTCAACGACCCCGTCAATTCGCTGTATCGTTTCTTCTGGAACGACCTGTGCGACTGGTACTTAGAATGGGCCAAGCCGCGGATGGCCGATGCGGCACAGCGTCCCATCGCGCAGAACGTGCTGGCATTTGTTCTCGACCAGACGCTGCGGATGCTGCATCCGTTTATTCCGTTTATTACGGAAGGGATTTTCCAGAATCTTAACGGCATTGCTCCAGTACGGAAACTGGGAACACTTGCAGAGGCGGCAGGGGCCGAGTCGATTATGGTCGCGGCCTGGCCTGCGGGACTGGAGCAGTTTATCTGTCCAGAGGTGGAGTGCAAGATTGAGACGATTCAAAATATCATTGCCGCGATTCGGGATATTCGCAACAAGTACAACATTCACCCGGTCAAACGACTGGCAGGGGCTGTGAATGCACCTGCGCAGCGGGTTGCCGTATTAAGTGAAAACGTCAGATTGATTTGCGAATTGGCGGGGATGGAAAAGCTGATGGTGGCGAGCCGTCTGCAAAAGCCTGCCAATGCGGCGGCGTCGATTGTTGAAGAATTGCAGGTTTATGTGTATGATATGATAGATATCGAGGCTGAGCGGCAGCGGCTGCAAAAGCAAAAGGAATTTATCGAAAACGGCATCCGTCCGCTGCAGGCCAAACTGACCAATGAAAACTTTATCAGCCGGGCCAGGCCGGACATCGTCGAACAAAGCCGACAGAAACTCAGGGAATTGACCGAACAGCTTGAAGCGGTCAATAAGCACCTGGCGGAACTCCAGATAAGGAAGCAAAATGGAAATTGCAGTTGAATTATCGCAGATTTTGATTAACGAGACGGCGGACCAGCAGGTGATTGTTCTGAAGGAAACCGAAGGCAGCCGCAGTTTTCCAATTGTCATCGGGATGCCGGAGATTCTGGCCATTGACCGTCGGCTCAAGGGAATCGAACTGCCGCGACCGCTGACGCATGATTTGCTGGCAGCGGTGGTCGAACAGCTCGGCGGACGAATTGAGAAGATTGTCATCAGCGATCTGCGGGACCATACCTTTTATGCGACGATTCATATTCGCCAGGGCAATAAGGCAGTCCGAATTGACAGCCGACCCTCGGACGCCATTGGTCTTGCGGCGGGTCTCAGCGTGCCGCTGTTTGTTGAAGAGCATGTGTTTGACCAGCTTGAGACTTAAGATTGGTCAGAATCAGCAAACCCACCCCTATGCACAACAAACTGTCGGCGGCATTAAATGTCGGCCAGTGATATTGCTTTACATAGACGTCGATAAAATCCCGCACTAGGCCGTTGTTCAGCGTCCGGTCGTAAAGGTTGCCGGCGATGCCGGCGGTCATACAGCCCATCGCGATTTGCGTCAGCCGCCGACGCACTCCGCCCAAAAGAAAGATTCCGATTACTGCAAGAAACGCGATCACGGAAATACCGGTTAGAACCCATCGCTGTCCCTGCGCGATGCTGAAAGCGGCGCCGGAGTTTTCCCGCAGAATGAACTGGAAAAAGCCGTCAATGACGGCATATTTTTCGCCGGGGACGGTCGGCAGCCAATGGAAGACAGCATTTTTGCTCCACAGGTCAAAGACCGCGCCGGCAATGGCAATGGGCCAGAACAACAAGTGTCCCCCAAAATCAGGAAACCTGCGAGACAGAGTTCGGCAGGCCTTTTCCCGTGTAATTTTGGAGGAAGATGAGACGGTCATTTCGAGTTTGCGTTACTTCTGATATTTGTCCAGTATTTTTTTCAATTCCGGCTGGTCGGCCTTTAACTGCAGCGAGACGTTCCATTGGTCGATAGCCATCGCCCTGAGTGTTGCATTGCTGTTTTTCATTGCCGACAGCATATACGCCACGCCCAGCCCCTTATGAGCCATCCAGTCTTTGTCGTTGATTTGGACGGCCGTCTTATAGTTTTTTACCGCAAGATCAGTTTCTTTGGCTTTCAACTGCATAAAGCCCAGATACTGATAGGCGAGTCCTTTGTTTGGATCGATGCGGATGGTCTCGGTCAGCAGTTCCTTAGCCGCGGTGTGCCGGCCGGTGCGCAGATAAATGGCAGCCAGCGGGACCATAATATTGGGGTCGTTGCCCTTGATTTCCATCGCCCGACGATAGGCGTCGATGGCTTCGGTGTGACTTTTCTGGGCCTCATAAACGTCACCGAGCAGAAATTCTATGTCGCCGGAGGAAGGATTCAACTCTTTGGCCTTCTGGGCGTGTTCGAGAGAGGGTTTGTAGTCCTTCAGCTCGTAATAGCATTGAGCGGCGCCGTAATGAGCCTCAAAATGGTTGGGGTCCAGATTGCAGGCGCTGACATAGGCCCTGACGGCGCGGGCGAATTCCCTCATTGCCTGACAAACTTTGCCAAGGCCGAAAAAGTCCTTGAACGACCAGGGGTCCAGCTCGGTCGCTTTCTCGTAAGCGCCGGCGCTGTTGGGATACTCCTTCTGTTTCTGGTAAATGTCGCCTTTCATCGAATAAGCCAGGGCGAATTCGGGGTCCAGCTCAATCGCCAGGTCCAGTTTCTTCAATGCTTCCTGGCGCTCGTTGAGGTCGTTGAGCATCATCGCATCGACATAGAGACTGACGGCCAGAGCTTTTTGCTCTTCCATTTGCTGGGCAATAAGCTCCTGCACGTTCGGTTCGGCGACGGGCGCTGGCGTCTTACAGCCGGTTATCCCGACCCATATTCCGATAGCCAGAGCCGCCGTCGTTATCCGACGCATTTTCGTCAAAGCCATGACATATTCCTTTCCTATGCCCCCAGGGCTTTCCCAAAAACCCTGTGCGGCAAGCCTTTGGTGATCGGCGACAAAATCAGGGCGTGATTATAGCATAAACCTCGGCGCTGTCAAAACTTTTCGGGCAAAAACCGCCGGATCACCGGATCAATGGAGGCTTTTGATAATTTTTTCTTTTCAGGATTCGCGGAATCGGTTAGACTTTGCCGTGGAGTTACTGAAAAGTATCGATTGTATCCGTAGAGGATTTGCTGACATAAGGAAAGGAAATCATCGGAGCGAATGCGACTGCTGGAAGTCATTAACGTTGAAGGTGCGATGGAAACGCAAAATCATATTAATCATCAGGAACAGGAATTCCGTCTGCCGGAGGTCATCGGGATTCTGCCTATTCGCAGCGCAGTGGCGTATCCGGGTACGGTGATGCCGCTGGCGGTAGGGCGGGAACGCAGCAAACGGCTGATATCCAATATCGAGCCGCAGAAGACCATTTTCGGGCTTGTCGCACAAAAAAAGCCGGATACAGACGACCCCGGCCCCGAAGATTTATATTCTGTTGGAACCGCCGCGGCGGTTCTAAAAGTCATCCGAATGCCGCAGGGGTCGCTGAATATCATTGTTCACGGTATCGCGAGGTTTCGGATTATAGAATTTGTGCAGCAGCAGCCCTACCTTCAGGCCCGCGTCCAGACCATTGCGGTTCAGACCCGAATGACCAAAAAATTACAGGCCCTGGTAGTCAGTGTCCGGCATACCGCCGGGCGGGTGATTTCGCTTAGCCCCAATATTCCGGAAGAGGCGGCGATGCTGCTGGAAAATATTGAGGAGCCGTCGGCAATGGCGGATTTCCTGGCCGCGACGCTCAATTTCCACATCCCGGAAAAACAAGTTCTGCTGGAAGAACCCGACGCCGGCAAGCGGCTGGGAAAAATCTCGGTCCTGCTGGCCAATCAGCTTGAGGTGCTGGAACTGAGCCATAAAATCCAGGGGCAGGTGCGGGATTCCGTTGAAAAAAGTCAGCGGGAGTATTACCTGCAGGAAGAACTCAAGGCCATTCAGGCCGAGTTGGGGCAGGACGACCGCAAGACCGAAGAAGGCAAAAACCTCAAGGAAAAAATTCACAAGGCTCAGATGCCAAAACCTGTCGAGCAGGAGGCGTTTCGGGAACTGGACCGGCTCAACAAGACGCCGCAGGCTTCGCCGGAGTATGGAGTCATCCGGACGTATCTGGATTGGGTATGCGAACTGCCCTGGGCGGTCAGGACGCAGGACGTCCTTGATATTGCGCGGGCCAGACGTATCCTCAACCAGGATCACTACGGCCTGGAAAAAATCAAACGGAGGATTCTCGAATTTCTGGCGGTGCGAAAACTCAACCCAATCGGCAAAAGCCCGATTTTGTGCTTTGTCGGGCCGCCGGGGGTAGGCAAAACCAGCCTCGGCAAATCCATCGCGCGGGCGATGGGACGAAAATTTGTCCGCATTTCACTGGGCGGTATCCGGGATGAAGCCGATATCCGCGGGCACCGAAGAACCTATATCGGCGCCCTTCCCGGCAGGATTATTCAGGAACTTCGCAAGTGCAGCTCGAAAAATCCGGTCTTTATGCTGGATGAGCTGGATAAAATCGGCCAGGACTTTCGCGGCGACCCATCGTCGGCATTGCTGGAGGTGTTGGATCCGCAGCAAAATAACACCTTTACCGACCATTATATTGACCAGCCGTTTGATTTGTCCCAGACGCTGTTCATCGGCACGGCCAATTATATGGAACCGGTGCCGCCGGCATTGGCCGACCGGATGGAAGTGATTGAGCTGGCCGGCTATACCAAACAGGAAAAACTGCATATCGCAAAGAAATATCTTCTCCCGCGGCAAACGAAGGAACACGGATTAAAGAGAACTCAGTTTTCTATGCCGGCAAAAACGTTGGAGGTCATAATTGACAGTTATACGCGGGAAGCGGGGGTTCGCAATCTGGAACGGACCATTGCGTCGGTGTGTCGCTATGCCGCGGCCAAAATCGCCGAAGGCAGGGCGCGCAAGGTAGTAGTGTTGCCGAATAAACTGGCTAAAGTGTTGGGGCCGACGAGATTTGAATCGGAGATTGCCCAGCGGACGGCGGTGCCGGGGGTGGTGACGGGACTGGCTTATACGCCTACCGGCGGAGAGATTCTGTTTGTGGAAACGGCCAAAATGCCGGGCAAGGGAATACTGCTGTTAACCGGGCAAATCGGCGACGTGATGAAGGAAAGTGCGCAGGCGGCCTTTTCCGCGGTCAAATCCAACGCTGAAAAACTGGGTATTGCAGTCAAGGATTTGGCTAAGTGCGATTACCATATTCATGTTCCCGCCGGCGCTATTCCCAAGGACGGCCCCAGTGCCGGAATCGCCATTTTCACATCGCTGGTTTCTCTGATGCGAAATGTCCCGGCGCAGCTGGGTGTGGCAATGACGGGAGAAATTACGCTCAAAGGGTTGGTGCTGCCGATTGGCGGTTTGAAGGAAAAAATCCTCGCGGCTAAGCAGGCGGGTATTAAGACGGTGATTCTGCCCAAACGCAATCAGAAGGATTTGGTTGAAGTTCCCAAAGAAGCCAAACGCGGAATGAAATTTGTCTTTGTCGCCAGGGCCGAGGAAGTCCTCAAAACGGCGCTGAAAGGCAGCCCTTTAGTTATAGGATAAAAGAGTTCACATTACGGGGTATTATTACTTATCTCGCCAGAATTTTACAGACATGTCCTTTGTAGGAATGTACTCGGCGTGCCAGTCAAGAAACAAATAATAGCTTCCTTCACGATGACGGTTCTTTGCGACACGCCTGCCGTTGGTGATGCCCGTATTATTTGACGCAGGGAGGTGAGTGGCCGTCCATACATCGAGACGTTGAATATCGGGGTCGCTTTCGTTCTGTATAACAGGCCGCCACGATCCTTCTTCATTATCAGCCATGTAAACCGTTGACATAGGATGGAGAAAGGTGCTTAGCCTGGTTGGAGTTGTAATCTCATGTCCGTTCAGGTCGTTCTTATCGTTGAAAGTCCATGAACTAACCACATAACAGACGGTCTGTTTCTTGTCTGGAAAACTCGGACAGCGGTAAATTTTGACGTTTCTGTAGTCTGTGATGTTGTA
>CAZWMN010000070.1:0-6203 GCA_964635075.1 uncultured Pirellulales bacterium
CATGGGATGCATTAAGAAATCAAATTTCAGCGGGATTGAACTTTTCACTTTGCGGCATCCCTTATTGGAACAGCGATATAGGCGGATTCTTTCTTTGGAATTTCAAGAACAAATTAAATGACGCCAATTACCGCGAACTTTATGCACGCTGGATTCAGTTCGGCGCTTTCTGCCCGATGATGCGTTCGCATGGAACCGACGCCCCGCGTGAAATTTATCAGTTTGGAAATAAAGGCGACGAGATCTATGACGCTATTGAAAAAGCGATCAACTTGCGCTACCGGTTGTTGCCCTACATTTATGCAACCTCCTGGGAGGTGACCGCCAATCAGTCGACCATGATGCGCGCCCTGGTGATGGACTTTGCAAACGATAAACAGGCGTTGGATATCAACGACCAGTTTATGTTCGGCAAGTCGCTGCTGGTTTGCCCGGTCACCACGCCGATGTATTCAAAGATCAGTGTTCAGGGAAAAGATACGACCCGTGTCGAAGATTTCAGCGAGATCAAAGCTAAAGAAATTTATCTGCCCAAAGGCGCCGACTGGGTTGATTTCTGGACGGGTGAAAAGTATAGCGGCGTCCAAACTCTCAACAAAGAAGCTCCCATTGACATCATGCCATTGTACGTAAAAGCTGGTTCTATACTTCCTATTGGTCCCAAAGTGCAATATGCTACGGAGAAAAAATGGGATGACCTTGAAATACGTGTGTACACTGGGGCTAATGGCGAGTTCGTATTGTATGAAGATGAATTCGATAACTATAATTATGAGAAGGGATCTTATTCCACGATTACTTTTAAATGGGATGATAAAAAGAGAACATTAACCATTAACGACAGGCAGGGTTCCTTCCCGGGAATGTTGGATCTCAGAACATTTCATGTTGTTATTGTGTCGCCAAATCATGGAACAGGAGTTGAAGCGACAGATGCCGTTGAAAAGGCTGTAAAGTACAATGGCGCGGAAAAGCAAGTTGTTATCTGAAAACAGTCAAAATCATCTTTAGCAGGAAAAACCTGAAATGAAAATATTTTTCAAATATTAAGGAGAATTTAAAATGAGACAAACACGATTATCCATTATGCTGATTGTCATGTTCGTCAGTGGAATCTGTTTCGCCCAGACAGATCAGACAGCGGCAGTCGAGGACTTTAAACCGGCATCCACCAACCAGCCAGGCAGGGAATATCCTCAGGTCAATTCCGAAGGTCGCGTGCGTGCCAGAATTTCGGCACCCGTGGCGCAGAGAGTCCAGCTCGACATAAGCGCGGTAAAATACGATCTGACCAGGGATGAGAATGGCGGCTGGACCGGTGACTCGAACCCCCAGGACGAAGGATTCCACTACTACCAACTCTGGATCGACGGGGCTTCAGTTCCCGATCCCAACAGCTTGTACTTCTATGGCGCGAGTCGGTGGGGCAGCGGCATTGAAATCCCTGCCAAAGATGGGGATTTCTATGCGCTCAAAAACGTACCTCACGGCCAGATACGCGAGCACCTCTATTTCTCCAAAAGCAACAACGGCATGCGTCGTTGTTTCGTATACACGCCGCCAGACTATGATAAGGACGCCACGAAACGCTATCCCGTGCTGTACCTGCAACACGGCGGCGGCGAAGACGAGACCGGCTGGCCCAATCAGGGCAAGACCAATCTTATCATGGATAACCTGATTGCCGAGGGCAAGGCCAAACCCTTTATCATTGTCATGGACAATGGTACCTGGCGTATGCCGGGCCAGGATCGCCCGCCGCGGCGAGGCGAGCGTCCTGCCGGCACCTGGCCTCCGCCCGGCTGGGCCGACGGCTTCAAGAAGACCCTGATAGAGGACATCATCCCCATGATCGATGCCAACTATCGCACCCTGGCCGATCAAGCGCACCGGGCCATGGCCGGATTGTCCATGGGCGGCATGCAGACCCGGGTCATCACCCTGGCCAACCCCGACATCTTCTCGCATGTCGGCATCTTCAGCGGCGGCAGCATCAGCATGGATGATGTCAACAATGCGCCCGGTTTCAAAGAGAACATTAAACTCGTGTTCGTCAGCTACGGCAGCCGGGAACTCGAAAACCGCAGAACCGGTGGCGCCTTTGGCGGTGACCCCAAGATGAACACCGATGCGCTCAAAGAGGCTGGCATCAATACGCATTTCTATGTCTCTCCGCTCACGGCTCATGAGTGGCAGAGTTGGCGGCGCAGCCTGCATGAATTCGCACCATTGCTATTCCAGGACTAAATAAGAACATGTTCGAGGACCACACAATATGCTGTTGCATGTCTATCCGTTTTTTAGTCCTCAATTACACTATTAAATTTTTTATATGATTCACATCTCGAAAAAACGAGTCAAGTTTTCGCAAGGAATAGCCTCAAAAAATGACTCGTCCCGTTGAAAAACGGGATTAACTTTTTAAGGAGAGTCGCTCATGAAACCTTTCACTTGTGTTCTTAAAAAACACAGATTACAACTCACTGCCCTGTTGGTAATGATTTTTTCTGTATCCGCTTTTACCGCCGGTCCCGGCAAGATCGTCTTGCAGGCGGACCAGCCGGGCGCCGAAATTAGTCCGATGTTTTATGGAATTATGACCGAGGAAATCAACTACTCTTACGAGGGCGGACTCTATGGCGAATTGATCCAGAACCGAATCTTCCGAAACCCCCTGGGCGGTGGCTCGATTCCCGCAGCCGCTGGAACCAGGGAACCGGGCCTGTTCAGGAGCGAGCATTATTCGATGAGCGCGTTCTCCTGCAAAATTCCCAATGGCAAGTATCTCGCGAAGCTCTACTTTGCCGAGACGTACACAGGCATTGCCGGCCCCGGCCAGCGTGTTTTCTCCTTCAATGTCATGGGACAAGAATTCAAGGACTTTGATATATGGGTCAAGGCCGGCGGTTTCAATCGCGCCTACATTGAAACGGTGCCGGTTGATGTGACCGACGGAGAGTTCCGCATGACTTTCACGCCCCAGATCGAAAATCCCGCCATAAAGGCGATTGAAATCATTCCGGCGCCAGGATCTTCTGGAACCGCCATACGCATCAGGGCCGGCCAGTCAGAACCCTACACGGATTCGAGCGGCCAGGTTTGGCAGCCGGAAAAAGGATTTGAAGGAGGCAGTACGGTCAATCATGGCCCCCTCGTGGAACCTCCCGGCGATTGGATACCGGGTGTTCCCCACTGGTTTCTCGTGACCTCGACCGGAGCTAAAGGCGCCGCCGCAGACACCAGCGACCCCATTAACACCACCGCTTTAACGACCAGTCTGAAGCTTACGATCTCCAAGGTGCCCGCTGGCGGTCGCGTCGCCGTTGCGAATGACGGGTATTGGGGCATTCCTGTCAGACCCAACTGGTCCTATCAGTGTTCTTTCTACGCCAAAGCCTCGGATGGCTTCTCGGGGCCATTGACTGTCTCCATCGAGTCCAATGATGGCGCAACGGTTTACGCCTCCGCGACGGTCCCGGCCATCACCGACACATGGAACCGCTACAAGGTCACGCTGAAATCCGGGCAGGTCACGCCCACAGCCGACGCCCGTTTCGTGATTGCCGCTGGCTCGAAGGGTACGATCAACTTTAATCAAGTGTCACTATTTCCGCCGGTATTCATGGAACGCACTGGCGCTGCCCTGGGTGGACGCCCTGTCACCGGTTTCCGCTCGGATATCATGCAGCTTCTGGACGATATGCACCCGGCGTTCCTGCGTTTTCCGGGCGGCAATTATATCGAAGGGTCCAATTTTGAGAATCGTTTCAATTGGAAAGCCATGATCGGTCCCTGGGAAGATCGTCCCGGCCACATGAGTCCCTGGGGCTATCGATCTTCGGACGGTTTGGGTCTGTTGGAATTCCTCGAATGGTGCGAAGAATTGAACATGGAGCCGGTGGTGGGTGTTTATGCCGGTCTCCATCTCAACGGCGGCCATGATGTCAGGACTGGCGAAGCACTGAAGCCGTTTGTTCAGGATGCGCTGGATGAAATAGAGTACATCACCGGCGATGTGACCACCGAGTGGGGGGCACAACGGGCCAAAGACGGCCATCCGGCCCCCTTCAAGCTCACTTATGTCGAGATTGGCAATGAGGATTTTCTCAATAATGGCGCCGCCTCTTATCGTGGCCCGGAAGGCCGCTTTGCCATGTTCTATAACGCCATCAAGGCGAAATACCCCCATATCCAGGTGATCGCCACAACCGATCCGGGTGTGCCGCACGATGTCATCGACAATCACCACTATATGTCACCCAACGCAGCCGTCCGCAATGCCCATCTATACGACAAAGCCGATCGCAACGGCCCAAAGATTTTCGAAGGCGAATGGGCTTCCCAAGAGCGCGGGGTAGCACGTGGATTGACTCCATCTTTCCAGTGCGCTTTGTCCGATGCTGCGTTTTTGACCGGTCTGGAGCGGAATGCGGACATCGTCATCATGACCTGCTATGCTCCGCTGTTTACCCGCGTGAATCCGGGCGGCAGCCAGTGGAGTACGGACCTGATCGGCTACGACACCATGACCAGCTTTGGTTCGCCGTCGTATTATGTGCAAAAGATGTTTTTTAATGCAAAAGGCGACCGGGTAATTCCTGTTACCAAGATCGTTCCCCAGACGATTCCAACCCCGGAACCTGCGCCGGAATCCGCATCGGCCCCAGCAGGTCGATTTGGATTTGGACGGGGTGACGCTCCGCCCAGTCCCGACGAGCCTCTCTTCGCATGCGCAAGCAAAGAGGATGCTTCCGGCGACATCATCTTAAAGGTCGTTAATGTCTTTGATGTGGATCAAACCCTGACCGTGGAGTTGACTGGTGATTATATCCATTCTGTGGCGACCGGCGAGGTCATGGTGGGCGAGCATGGGGATATCAACACCGTGGAGTATCCGTTTAACACGGCGCCCAGGCGTTTCATCGTCACCGATACCAGCTCCAATTGGACTCACACCTTCCCGGGTCATTCCATTACGGTCATTCGGTTCAAGACCGTGATCTGAGGCTCTGAGGTTGGTGTTAAAAATTTTAAAAACTAAAGGAAAAAAACCATGAAACGATATTTGACTGTATTTGTGCTGCTGCTGACTTGGGCGCTGTGTTTGGCTCAAACAGACCAACCCACGATCAAGGAGGATTTTGAGCCCTCGACCCTGAACCAACCCGGCCAGGAATACCCGCAGGTTAACTCCCAGGGCTATGCGCGATTCCGCATTGTGGCGCCTCAAGCTCAAAGCGTCAGCGTCAGCCTTGGTGGACGCGGGGGCACAAGCCTCACGAAAGCCGCGGACAGCTCCTGGGTCGGCGTCACGGCAGGACCGCTGGATGAAGGTTTTCACTACTATCATCTCACGATTGACGGGGGCACATTCAACGATCCCGGAACTCTGAACTTTTACGGTTCAACTCGTTGGGAAAGCGGCATCGAAATCCCCGCTCACGACCGGGATTTTTACGCCCTCACGGATATTTCCCACGGCCGAGTGCAGCAGATTCTCTTCCCCTCGAAGAGCACCAACACCTCTCGCCGCGCCTTTGTCTACACGCCGCCCGATTATGACAAGGACCTGACCAAACGATACCCGGTCTTGTACCTGCAACACGGCTGGGGCGAGGATGAAACCGCCTGGAGCAACCAGGGCCACGCCAATCTGATCATGGACAATCTGATCGCCGAAGGCAAAATCAGACCGTTTCTTATCGTCATGACTTATGGCATGACCAACGAAATCAAGTTCGGCGGCCTCAGAAATTTCGACATCAAACCATTCCATACAGTTCTTGTGGATGAGTTGATCCCCTACATTGATGAAAACTTTCGCACGCTTTCCGATCAGCGCCATTGCGCCATGGCCGGCCTCTCCATGGGCGGTATGGAAACCAGGATGATCACCCTGGCCAACCTCGACAAGTTTTCGCACATTGGCCTCTTCAGCGGCGGCTCGATCTCCCTGGAAGATGTCAACAACACACCCGGTTTCAAAGAGAAGGTAAAGCTGGTCTTTGTCAGCTTTGGCAGCCGGGAACTCGAACGTAGACGCGACGGCAATCGTCGTGGCTTTGGCGGCGACCCAAAGGAAAACGCCGATGCGTTGAAACAAGAAGGTATCAACAGTGTTTTCTACGTCTCCCAGGATACAGCCCACAAGTTCCTGTCCTGGAGACGAAGCCTGCGTGAATTCGCTCCATTGCTATTCAGAG
>CAZWMN010000071.1:0-5649 GCA_964635075.1 uncultured Pirellulales bacterium
CGACCAAAGCCCTATCTTCGGAATCTATGCCCAACGTGGTCAGGTTGATTAACATAGTGTTTTTGTCGAGGATTCGCAGAACCGTTTTTTCGCCGTCCATAGTCGGCACAACCGAGACACGCAGGTCGTAATCATTTCCTTTGTAATTGAGATTGATGTGGCCATCCTGGGCCTTGCGTTTTTCGGTGATATCCAGTTTGGCAAGAACCTTCAGGCGGGAAACGACTTCCTTTCTTACCGCAGCAGGAATCGTCAGACAATCATGCAAAATACCGTCAACCCGGAATCGGACAATCATCTCATCCTTGGACGGCTCAAAATGAATATCACTTGCAAGCGAGCCTATGGCGTCTTTAATGATGGAATTAACAAGTCGAACGACTTGACCTGTATCATCCGAAGTGGCCAGGTCTTCCATTCTTTTATCACCTTCCAGCGCAGGGCCGGCATCGAATTTAGCGTCAATCAGGTCCTGCCTCGTCATTTGTTCAGCGCCGTAATGCTGGCTGATGGCTTTTATTATCTCTCTTTCGATTGCTGCCACTGGTTTTACGTTGAAGCCTGTCACCAGGTTGATCTGATCCAGCGTGGGCAAATCCACCGGGTTGGTCATTGCGACATAGAGTGTATCTTCTTCGAGTCTTACCGCGATGATATTGTGCTGTGTAACGAGCCATTGGGGCAGAAGCCGAACCACCTGCGAAGAAAGGTTGGTTTCTGAGAGCCTGATGAACTCAACACCATGCTTCTTGGCGAGGGCTCTGGCGGTTATTTCATCCGAGGTATGTTCTCCCTGGGTGAATCTTGACTGCCCGGTGTCAGCTTGAGCCACACCAGTGGCGCCTTCAAGCAAATTGTATTCCTGTCCCATGCCCATAGAGTAGTTTCCCCAGAATTTTTGCAGAGTTACCTTTTCTCGCCTTTAACATCCCGTCAAAAAAACCCTTAAGTTTTTGCGAGAACCCTCGATAATAAATTTGAGGTTCTGGACTCAAATAATTTTTACGTCCTGTTGTGTATTTTCGCCTATTTTACCGGCCGACTTTACCACGCTGTTGGAATTGCATTTCTAAGATATTCCTGGGTTTTGACACCCCCCTTCCAAAGTTAGCGGACATTGGGTTTAAAGACCCGGCTTGGCGACATTTCTTGAGTCAAATTATAGGACTTAAGTAGATTCCAGCTTCAAGCTCACAACTTGAGGTAAAGTAAAAAGCGACAACGCAATTATAGGGCCAATATGCTGATTTTATGGGATGTTGTTTTTCTGTGTTACTGGTCAGATGAAATTCAACCTGTCCTTCTTACAGGGATACATTACAGCGGGATATCAAGAAAGTTTTTTAATTGAGTTGGAAAGTAAAGTTCCGTGGAATTTGGCCCGATAATGCCATAAGTGAACCTTCCCATGTTCGTTATCGAGGGTTCTTGCATAAACTTAAGTGTTTCCTGCAAAAATTTTGAGGCGATTAATGATTCGCAATGGATAGCGAATCGTGATGGTTTGGAATAGAAAATGGAGAAATCAGTGAAGAATAGTATGAATAATTATAAGCTTGTTTATATAGGGTAAAAATGGCAGCGAAATACATTCTAAAACTCTACATTACGGGACAGACGGTGAATTCTGAAAAGGCCGTAAAGAATCTAAAAGCCGTTCTCGATACACAGCCAAAGGGGCTTTATTCATTGGAGGTCGTTGATGTTTTGAAGCGTCCCCAATTGGCTGAGGAAGACAACATCCTGGCTACGCCGACAGTAATAAAAGTTTCACCTCCTCCGGCCAGAAAAATCATCGGTGATTTGTCAGACAAAGAGAAGGTGTTGTCAGGTCTCGGTTTAACCGTTGAAAAAAAGAAGGGACAAGTGCAGCATAATCCTGCGTATGCGAAACAGCAAAAACCCAATACACTGTGCGAAAGTAAAGGAGCTCAAAAATGGCCAAGAAATTAAGCAAAGTCGCTTCGGGGATTCCCGGATTCGATGAAATCTCTCATGGTGGGATACCCCAGGGCAGAACTACCCTTATCAGTGGAATAAGCGGTTCGGGCAAGACCGCTTTTTCTGCTCAGTTTCTCTATGAAGGCATTGTAGAGTTTGGTGAAAATGGCGTCTTTGTAACCTTTGAGGAAAGCCCCCGGGATATCATCAGGAATACGGAAAGTTTTGGCTGGAATATAGATAAGCTGGTAAAAGAAAACAAATGGGCTTTTGTGGATGCTTCTCCGGATGATTCCAACAGTGTTGAGGTCGGCCAATATGATTTAGGCGCCTTCATAGCAAGAATTGCCTATGCCGTAAAGAAGGTAAAAGCCAAAAGAGTCGCGATTGATTCAGTCTCGGTTCTTTTTACCCATTATCAGGACCTGGGGGCTATCCGGCGGGGGTTATACAAGCTTATTGCCAACCTCAAAAAGAGCAATGTAACCTGTGTCATGACCGCAGAAAGATTAATCGAAAACGGAGAAATCAGCCGTTACGGCGTTGAGGAATTCGTTTCCGACAATGTGATGCTTCTGCATAGCCGTCTGAATGCAGAGGGAGAACGGGAACGAACCGTTGAAATCCTCAAATTCCGCGGCTCAACCCACGATTCCCAGGAAGCCCCTGTACTTGTAAATGTCGAAGGAATGGCGATTTATCCCAGACTCAGGCCAGCGCTAAGAGGAAAAGTATTTTCACAAAAAATATCCACCGGAATCAAAGGGTTGGATACGCTGCTTTGTGGGGGGGTATATGAGAATTCCACTACCTTGATTACAGGTGCCTCAGGTTCGGGAAAAACAATTGCTGCCTTGCATTTTATTATGGAAGGAGCAAAAAGAGGAGAGAAGTCTCTTTTAGTTGAGTTTGAAGAAAGTCCTGACCAGTTATACAAGAATGCCGAATCCTTTGGCTGGGACCTGGAGAAATATGTCAAAAATGGACTTGTAAAACTAATTTGCTATTATCCTGCAGACCTCAAAGCGGAGCAGTATTTGAAGATAATCCAGGATATGGTCTTAACGAATAAGATAAAGAGAGTTGTCCTGGATTCGATTTCGGACTTTCAGAGGATTTATAACGAGCGGAAATTCCGGGCATTCGTAATTGACCTAAACACCTTCTTGAGAATGAGCGATGTCACCTCAGTTCTTACGAATACCACCTCCCAGATTTTGGAAGTAACAGAAATAGCCGAAACACACCTTTCCACCACCACTGACAATATTGTCATTCTAAAATATGTGGAATTGGGAGGCCGGATGCACAGACTAATCAGTGTCTTAAAGCAGAGAGGTTCGAAGCACGAGAAAGATTTGATGGAATTTGAAGTAACCACAGAGACTGGAATAGAGGTCCTGGGGCCGTTTAGGGACGTAGAGAACCTGATGAGCGGCTCTGCCAGAAGAACCCGCCGGATAGGCGAGGAAAAGGCGGAAAGGGATTTTGTACAAGAGGCGGTTGCAGGCAGAATTTGAGAAAGATTGGCCGATTATTAATGTAAGACTGGTGATGAAGATATAACGGTATGCAGCAGTAGAATAACTTACGCTTTAATTCCCGTCAACAATCTGTCCAACTACAGCTTTACAGAGAGGGCTTTAGATTGGCAAGGGAATTGCCCTCCGAAACCCTCTCGACGAGTACATAGACAACCCCAGTCTGAAAGCCCTTATTTCTTCGCCAATCAGCCTTGTCGGGCGCTCAAATCCCACAGTAGCCAATCAGTCCGGAAGATTAAAGTACGCTATGACAAATCCATCGAATTGTAACTTTGGGCCTGGTTTCCGGCCATATTTTTAGGGGTGACAACTGTTCATAGAAATGTTATAGTCCAAGCTTAATGGTTCCGGAACTTTCAATATTAACATATAAAAGCTTATATGGAGGCTGTCATGGATTACAAGAAATTTATCGAAGACCAAATAGCTTATATTAAGAAAACCGTCGGTCAGGCAAAGGCAATTAACGCGCTGAGCGGCGGAGTGGACAGTTCCACTGTGACAGTGCTCGGACACCGGGCCATAGGGGACCAATTAAAAACTGTGTTTGTTGATAATGCCCTGATGCGTAAAGGAGAACCCCAGCGAGTGGTTCAGATTTTCGCTGAGATGGGTATTACCGTAGAGCTTGTAAATGCGCGAGAAGAGTTTCTTTCTGCACTGAAGGGCTTAACAGACCCCGAGGATAAAAGGCAGGCTGTTACAGATACCTTTTACGCAAAGGTCTTCCGTCGGCTTGTTAAGGAATCAAATGCAAAGTTTTTACTCCACGGAACAATTCTTACAGATATTGAAGAGACTATGGCAGGAATCAAACGGCAACACAATATTCTCGCACAACTGGGTATCGACACGGAGAAGTCCTATGGATATTCGGTGCTCGAGCCGCTCAAAACGCTGCGAAAAGACGATGTTCGTGAAGTAACCAAACTTCTATCGCTGCCCGTCGAGATAACGGAGCGAATTCCGTTTCCAGGGCCGGCTCTGGCAACTCGGATTGTTGGCGAGGTAACACCTCAACGACTGAAAATCGTACAAGCCGCCACAGCGATAGTGGAAGAGGAACTCGCAGACAGCGGAGCATTTCAGTACCTGGCGGTCCTGCTAAGCGATCGGGCAACCGGAATACGAGATAATAAACGGGAATTCGGTCAGATTATTGTGGTACGCTGTGTTGAAAGTGTTGATGCCCGAACAGCAACTGCTACCGCATTGTCCTGGGATAAACTTAAGCGGCTTTGTGAGCGAATTACACAAATAAAGGGTGTAAACCGTTGTCTCTATGATTTAACGCCGAAACCTCCCGCGACTATTGAATACATTTGATGTTGGGCCTCAAATCAAAATGCGCTCTGTTTTGGCGCAAAAGAATTATTATCTGTCGTGAAATCCGAAACAATATCGAATTACGGCACGCTGGGAAAATACCAATTCCTGTTCATTCTATGACATGGATGTTTTTCTTCCTGCACATTTCCTTGAGTACTTTTGGCCATACGGTGGCGCTAACCTCGCCGATATGCGCTTTTTTGAGAAGAAGCATAAATGTGCGGGATTGCCCGATGCCGCCGCCGATGCTGAGCGGGATCTCATTATTCAAAATTGCTCTGTGGTATGGCAGCTTGAGCAAATCAAGCTGATTGCTGATTTCCAGCTGTTTCTTGAGCGTTTCAGCATTGACGCGGATACCCATCGACGTCAGTTCGTGGCGACGCTTTGTCACTGGGTTCCAGACCAGAATATCACCGTTAAGACCGTGCATCGGCCTGCCGTCCTCAGAGGTCGTCTCCGTTACCCAATCATCGTAGTCTGCAGCTCTCATTTCATGCGGGTATCCATCTTTGAGCACCCAGCCGATGCCATAGATAAAAACCGCCGGGTATTCCTGCGCAATTTTTGTTTCACGCTGCTTGCGAGGCAGGTCTGGATATTTTTCAAGAATATCTTCCGCATGAATGAATGTCAGTTTCTCCGGCAGGCTCGGATACTTATCTGTCTTCAATTGCGGGAACAGTTCCTGCACACAGGTCTCAGCGCCCTTAAGTACCTTCCATATCTTTTCTATCACTTGTTTTAGAAACTGAAGGTTCCGGTCTTTTCCGGTTATCGCCAACTCCCAGTCCCACTGGTCCACGTATGCGCTGTGATCATGATCCAGGAAGTA
>CAZWMN010000072.1:0-5487 GCA_964635075.1 uncultured Pirellulales bacterium
ATTGTGTTTCAATCAGTTATGACTCTTTCAAAGTCAAACAGTTGGACAGTAGTGTAGCATTATATATCCTTGCTTGGCTATGCTGCTAAGCCTCGTTTCCAATAGACTGTTATCCGCATACCCGGCGGATTTCATCTTCGCTGGTCAGTCCCTGACAGAGCAGTCGTCGTCCATCCTGTATGAGAGTCATGTGTCCGCGATGACGCAGCGTCGCTTCGAGCGTTTCCATATCCGACCGGCCCAGAACAGCTTTACGCAGTTCGCCGTCCATCGTCACCATTTCAGCGATTAAAACCCGTCCGTGATAACCCGTCTGCTGGCATTTTGCACAGCCTCCGGCCTGAAAAATTCCTTCCGAACCGGTCGGTTTTTTGCAGTGTTCGCACAGTTTTCGCACCAGCCTTTGGTTGACGACGGCGCACAAGGCGGACGTAATTTGATACGGTTCAAGGCCCATTTCCAGCAGGCGCACCATTGCCCCGCAGCAGGTTCCGCTGTGCATCGTACTCATTAACAAATGACCGGTCAATCCCGCTTCGACGGCAACTCGGGCACTTTCGGCGTCGCGGATTTCGCCCAGCATCAGCACCTCCGGGTCCTGTCGCAGCAGCGACCGCAGCGCCAGCGGGAAATCCATCGCTCCCTGCGGCGGAATCTGGACTTGTGTCACGCCCTCAATAATGCGTTCCACCGGGTCTTCGAGTGCGACAATGCTTTTTTGCCCCGAAGACGTCTTCAGAATATGCCGCAGCAGCCCGGCCAGCGTCGTACTTTTTCCACTGCCGGCCGGTCCCGTCAGAAGCAGCAGCCCCTGATTTTGGCCAGCGAAATTTTTCAGTGCCGACAGAATCGCGGGCGAAAAACCAAGCTGTTCCAGTTCCATCAATTGCGAATTTTGGTAAAAAATTCGCACCACCGCCCGCTGCCCGAAAATCGTGGGAAAAACCGCCAGCCGCATATCGCTGACCTGGTCGGATGCTCCTTTGTCACCCAGTTCAATCCGCCCTTCCTGCGGGATGTCGTTGCGGTAAGTCAGCAGGTTGCCCAGTACTTTCAGGCGGGAAATGACGTTGTCGCGGACTGAGCCCGGCAGGGTTTCGACATTTTGTAAAGTGCCGTCCTGCCTGTACTTAACTGCAATGTCCGTCGCGCTCGGCTCGAAATGAATATCGCTTGCCCCGCATTGGACGGCCCGGACTAAAATATCCTCCAGCAATCCCGCTACGTCCTGTCCGTTTATTTTTCCGGCCATATCCGCTTCCCTGTGAAGATTGTACCAATTTTGCCTCGCTTTCCACCAACAATGACGGATAAATCTTCGATGTATTACCTGAAATGCCCTGAATTTTTTGCGTTTTTGCAAAAAAACGGGTAATATGTGAGAAGTGCGTGTGTCTTATTATCAGAAAGGACCCTTTCGCGGATATGGCGCAATATCAGGCAATCACAGCGGGTTTGACGCTGGATTTTGGTCTGGCCGGAGTCGCGGTTGAGAAAAGCCAGGTGTGGATTCTGGCTGCGATGAAGGACTATGGGCCGGGGCTGGTGCATCTACTGTGGCGCATCTTAGGCAAAGAAGACGATGTGTGCGACGCCTACCAGGAGACATTTTTGCGCATCGCGCATCTTCCCGACCAGCAAAAGCCGGACAATGTTCGCGCCTATCTGTACCGCACGACCACCAATATCGCATTGAGCATCCTTCGCCAAAGACGAATGCAGCACAAAGTCCTGTCACGTCTTGTCGTCAGGGCGCAGCCAACGGAAGACCGTTCGGACTTCAGCAATGAGCTGGATACCCGGGGCCTTCGTGAAGAATTGCGTGACGCGGTGGCACGGCTGCCGGAGTACCTGTCGGATGTGGTTGTGCTTCACGATTTGGCGGAATTGTCGTATGTGGAGGCGGCGAGAATCCTCGGCATTCGGGCCGCTACCGTAAGGGTTTATCGCCATCGGGCGCTGACTCTGCTGGCTTCGCGGCTGGGCCGAAATGACGTAAATGAGGTGCGTATATGAAAACAAAACAAAGCAATCCCTGTCGAGCGGTTCGAGAAAAATGGTCGAATCTGGCGGGTTCGACGCTGAATCGAGCGTTCGGTTCTTTTTTACGCAAACATATTGAACATTGTCCGCGATGCAATCGACGACTGTTGAATCTGCATCGTGTGGAGTGGGCAATTTTGCTGACCCGATCTCAACCGCACAGTCTTGATTTGCTGGCCAGGGCCAACACTGCGGCTCTGAATATGCTCAAACACAGCCTGCGTTTTGCGCCTAAAGCCGAGAGGCTCCGCGAGGCAAAGCCGGAACCCGGCTGGATTATTCGACATAATCCGGCGCTGGAGAAAGTGTTCAACGCCGCGGCGTGTCTGCTGCTATTGACGCTGATCAAGTGCGGAACCACATCGTTTTTGAACGACGTCCGGCAGGACGGTACGAAAGTGATGTATAACTATTATGCCAAAAATCTCGGTCAGGATATGGCCAACGACCTGATGGAAACCTGACCTGCGCAGCCGCACAAAAAGTTATCCACAATTGGGTTCGTTTCGTTTTTTTGGGTTGTTTTTTGGCCTCCATTTCTGCGATTTTGACGTGATATCAAAGTTTTTTCTGTTTTGAAATTGGGTTCGTTCTGTGGACAGCGTCCAGTTTTCCACAAATGGCTTTAATGGGTTCGATTGGGTTTGAATTGGCTTTTTTCGTCATATTTTGACTCACTTTTAAAAACCTGTTTTGCACATGCAGCGCAGGGTTTCTTCAAATTCGAAATCCGAATCTCGAAATTCGAAACAAACTCGAATAACCACAAACTCGAAACTTCAAACTTCAATAAAACCTATGGCACGGCATATACTCCTTTCCGGGGCGCGAAAAAGGCGCTCCCTATATAGGGGAGGACTTGCGGATTGGTGTCGAACCCCGGCGCGCCGGGACGCTAACGCGAAACGTAAGTGCTTGTGAGACAATGAGAAGAAAATTTATGGAATTTTCAGGGATAGCAAGATAGTGCAATCGCTATTGGTGCGTTTTCAGGGATACAGGGATGCAAGAATACAGGTATAGAAGTAGATAGAATAAAGGAAAAAGGCGAAAAAAGAGGATTTTGATGGATTCGGCAGGCTCACCACAGGCGGGATTAAGTCGTTTTTTTTGTTTGGATTATGAGGGGTGAGTTTCTTATAATGGGGCTATTAACAAGGAGACATCAGCAGGGAAAAGTTTTTCATGTTCAGAAAGCATCATCGATGGGCAAAGGCAGAAAATGATTGGGCGATCCTACTTCGTCTGCTAAAGGCGGACTACGAAGGACTAAATGGCGAAAAAGATCCCTGCCCCCTATAATTCTCGTTATATAAGAGTGCTACATGGAAATAGAAAACTATTTTTTTGATCTGACTAAAGATTATAAGGTAGATTATCCTTTTTCAGGAATTTTATGTCTTGACAGAGATGGTGTTATTATCCAAGAAAAGAATTATTTAAAAGATCCAAATGAGATTGAGTTTATAGAAGGTTCTATAGCCGCTATCAAGAAAATCATAAAAAGTAATTTATTCATTGCTGTTGTTTCTAATCAAGCGGGTATTGCAAAAGGATTAATTTCGGAAACGGATTTTAGAAATGTTAACAACAAGTTTATCGATTTATTGAGAGAGAATAATGCATTAGTTCATTGTCTTCTTTACTGCCCCTATCATCCTTTGGGAGTTGTAAAAAAATATAGAAAGGACAGCATTTATCGGAAGCCAGCAACTGGTATGTATAATTATATAAGGAGATACTACAATTTACAGCCAATGCACAAATACATAGTTGGTGATAAGAAAACAGATATTGACTTTGGAAGAAATATTGATGCTAAATGCATATTAGTTGATACGGGCTATGGCAGTAGTGAGAAAAATAGTATATTAGAAACCTATACTGAAGTAGTTAATACTCGGAATCTATTGGAGGCTGTAAAATGGATAATTCAAAACAACAAAAAATCAACATAGATGAACCTATTGGTAAAAGTAAACCCACTAAAATGGTTCTGGCTTGGTTCTTTTCCACTTTAATTATTGTTTTTCCTCTTCATTGGGGACTTTTAGAACCCTTAAATTTTTGGAATAAAATATATGTACCTGGCATTTTGTCTTGGGTTAACTTTTCATTAACATCTATTATTATCGCTGCAATGGTGTCAATCATTCGTTTGACAATATACTATAACACCCTTTATAGAAGTTACCGAGATAACGCATGGGTAGATAATCTTTATATCACAAGAGCAGAACTGCAAGGAAAATATAAATCACTCATTCGAAACGCCACAAATTCAATTGATGTATTTGGGATTTCGTTACACACTTTAGTACAAAACCCAGACACAAAAGATGCAATTATAAAAGCTGCTACAAGTGAACCTAAAGTGAAGTTCAGATTTCTACTTCACCATCCTGAGTGCCAATTTATTAAAGAAAGGTCCATAGAAGAAGGAAAAAAAGAAACAAAAATATCAGAAGACTGTGAAAAGCACTTGAACGATCTAATCGAGATAATGGAAATAGTTAAAAGTCTAAATGGTTCAATTGAAATTGGTACTTTAAAAGATAAAATGCCTGACTGTTTCTTTCTGAAACAGGACGACAACCTTTTTGTTGAACCTTATCTCTATGGTTATGTAGGTCGGGATTGTCCGGTTATATGTTTAAAGAAAAACAATTTAAATGCCCCCATTTTTGAAGCTTTTACTGGTGCAATGCAGAGAAAATGGAATGATGCACATAAGTACACTTCATAAATCATTACAATTTTAAGGGAGAAATAAAGGGATCAAGTACACTATTAATATGGCGATCCCTTGGGGATAAATTGGGAAATGAAGTTGAATGGAAAAAGTGGGAGAAGAAAAATATAAAAGTGAAGGAAATATGATATGAATGATTCACGCGGTTCGATTTGGAGGAAATGATGATTGTTGCGGTTGACTATTGACGAGGTAAAAAATCAAATAATACTTTATCACACTTCGAAATTAAATGAATAGCAGAGGGAAAGAAATGATAAAAAAAATTGATATTATAAGTAATTTTGCAATCTTTGATAATTTTAACTGGAATAGTCAGTGTAGAGATAGTGGTAACAATATTGCTGAGTTCAAGAAACTGAACATTATTTATGGGCGCAATTATTCCGGTAAAACAACACTATCACGGATATTCAGAAGTTTTGAAAAAGGGAGTCTTCCTGTTAAATATCAACAGGCGCAATTTCGCCTTTCTCATAGTGGTAGTGAGGCAATGAGCCATGATAACTTAAATTCCCATCCCTATAATATTAGAGTGTACAACGAAGATTTTAAAGACGAACATTTGGGGTGGCTTAAAGACGAGCACGGCAGTATAAGTCCATTTGCTGTCATGGGGGAGAAGAATGTTGAAATTGAAAAACAGATAAAAGAAAAAGAAAAGGAGCTTGGAAATGAGGAGCAAAAAACGG
>CAZWMN010000073.1:0-5285 GCA_964635075.1 uncultured Pirellulales bacterium
GTTTCATCTTCGCCCCAGCCGTGCTGCAGGTACAGCACCGGATATCGCTTGGTCAGGTCCTTGTCGTAGTCGGGCGGCGTATAGACAAATGCCCTGCGCGAGGTGTTGGTGCTCTTGGATGGGAACAGAATCTGTTGCACACGACCGTGGGGAACATCTTTCAGAGCATAGAAATCCCGGTCATGCGCGGGAATTTCTATACCGCTTTCCCAGCGAGTAGAACCGTAGAAGTTCAAGGTGCCGGGGTCGTTAAATGTCCCCCCATCGACCGTGAGATGATAGTAGTGGAAACCTTCATCCAGCGGTCTTGCTGTGGTGCCCGTCCATGAGCCATCCTCAGATTTGGCAAGGGCGGTGCCCCCGCGTCCACCCAGACCCACACTGACACTCTGGGCCTGAGGCGCCACAATGCGAAACCGGGCGCAGCCTTGGGAGTTGACCTGCGGATATTCCCGGCCCGGCTGATTGGTGGACGCAGACTTGAAATCTTCCTTGACCGCAGGCTGCCCTGCCTGAGCGAAACAGATTCCACCTGTTAGTACTGCTGCCACCAAAACAGTTATTAATCTGTTGTTCATTTGATAACCTCCTAAATTATTTAGTGTTTGTCATATCTGCACATTACATTGACTCAAATTTTATAATATCCTATCCCTTAATCCTTAAAAAGAAGCGGCGCGAATTGATATAAGCTGCGTCGCTATGTCAACCATTCGTGAGCGGTTCCAGGCGACTCGTAGTAGACATACTTGATGCCTTGATATGAAAGGTGACCCGCAATTGCGAATCGATTTTGGGATATTCTTGTCCTGGTATATTAGAAACTGCCGATTTCGAATCAGACGGTTCAGTAGACAAAGCTAGGCAAAACGAACTGATTACCCCTATTATCACCGCAAGATACATTCTTTTTTGAAACACTGCACTATCTCCTTAACTGGCCTGCCCCCAAATTATGTACCACCTTTTACGAAAGAATCTTTAGATTCTAACGTGCGTCCCGGAAGGCGAAGCGTAGCCGAGCCTGGAGGGACACACGTTGTCGCACACACTGCCGGGCGGCTGTACTGTAACAATTGGTTCACTAACAATATTCATTCAGCATATTTTCGAGCATTTCCTGGCGGCCGCTTTGTACTTTTGGTTCACCATTTTTCAGCGTATATTGCTCCAGTTCCTTGAAACCAAGCTGTTTCTTCTCGATATTTTTGCCAAACGGCGTATCCCAGCCGGCGTAGCGTTTCTTAAGGGCTTTTTCAAACTTTTTGTCTTTGAGCATTCTGGCCGCGTTCTTCAGCCCTCGGGCGAAGGTGTCCATCGCACCAATATGCGCATAGAACAAATCTTCAGGGTCGATCGATTGTCTTCTGATTTTTGCATCAAAGTTCAAACCACCCGTGGTAAAGCCGCCGCCTTTGAGAATGATGTACATTGCAAGAGTCGTATCGTAAATATCCGTCGGGAACTGATCTGTATCCCAGCCGAGGAACAGATCGCCGCGATTGGCATCCACGGAGCCAAGAATACCGTTGTCCACACAGAATTGAAGTTCATGTTGGAAACTATGACCGGCCAGCGTTGCATGGTTGGCCTCAATATTCAACTTGAAATCATTCAGTAGGCCATATTTTTGCAAGAACGCTAAGCAATTGCCTGCATCAAAATCATATTGATGCTTGGTCGGTTCTTTGGGTTTGGGTTCAATATAAAACTGTCCCTTAAATCGAATTTTCTTTTTGTAATCGACCGCCATGTGCAGCAGTGTCGCCAAATGAGCCATTTCCCGCTTCATGTTCGTATTCAGCAAGGTTTCATAGCCTTCCCGACCGCCCCAGAAGACATACCCTTGACCACCGAGCTCTTTCGTTATTTCAATGGCTTTCTTGATCTGACTAGCTGCATAGGCAAAAACCGCCGGTGAGGGGTTTGTCCCGGCTCCGGCCATAAAACGCCGATGGCTGAAGGCATTGGTCGTTCCCCAGAGTAGTTTGACACCGGTATCAGCCTGAAACTTTTTAGCCAGATTGACGATTTTATCCAGACGCTTATTGGTTTCGGACAGATCATTTGCTTCCGGGGCAATATCCCGGTCATGGAAGCACCAGAAATCCACACCCAGCTTGGTAAAAAATTCAAATGCCGCATGCATAGTATCTTCGGCAACCTGCATTGGGTCATTGGAGCGATTATACTCGCGGATGATGGTGCCCGGACCGAATGGGTCAGACCCTAATCCTTTGAATGTATGCCAGTAGCAGACCGCAAAACGCAGGTGTTCGGCCATTGTTTTGCCCATGACCTTCTGCTTGGGGTCGTAATGCTTAAACGCCAGCGGATTTTTAGAATTCGGGCCCTCGTACTTGATCTTCTTAATTTTTGGGAAAAATCTGTTCATGGTATTCTCTCCGTTATAATTGATTGTTCAATCGTTCAAGCCAGGCATGGTACGCATCCTGGTAACGCTGTTTATCGGTATCACAAGGATGGATGACTTGGGTCTGTTTTAAGCCGATAAAGGCATCCTGCGGCTGACGATAGAAGCCGGTACCTATTCCGGCACCTCTGGCCGCACCCGCTGAGCCATCCGTATTATACAACTGCACGATTGCTTGGGTAATCGTCGCAAAAGTTTCTCTGAACAAAGAACTTAAGAACATATTGGCATCACCTGCCCTAATTGTCTTGATTTGAATGCCCATTTCACGCATGATCTCAAGACCATAGTTTAAGGCAAAGACAATACCCTCCTGTCCAGCCCGTAAAAGATGCGCTTTCGTATGGGTATTGAAATTCAATCCGTGAACCGATGCTCCAATGTTTTTATTCTCAAGAGTTCTCTCGGCCCCATTACCAAAAGGCAGGATGCTAAGACCGTCACAGCCGACAGGCGCCTGCAGTGCCAATTCGTTTATTTGAGGATAGCCCATTCCGTTGGCAACCGTGTGTTTAAGCCAACTGTTTAAGATCCCCGTCCCGTTCACACACAACAGCACACCCAGTCGCGGTTCATCCTGAGTGTAATTGACATGGGCAAATGTGTTAACCCTAGAGCGACAGTCATAATTCGGTTTGTCGCCGATACCGTAAACCACACCGGAAGTGCCGGCGGTGGCGGCAATTTCACCGGGATTCAGAACATTCAGCGACAGCGCATTATTGGGTTGATCGCCTGCCCGATAGGAAATGACGGTCCCGGCTGCAAGTCCCAGTTCAGTTGCAGCCTGTTTGGTTAATTGGCCCTGAACGGAAAAGGTCGGCACAATATCCGCCAGCAGCGATTGATCGATCCCATAATGATCCAGAACGAGATCAGCCGGACGCTGAGCCTTGAAATCCCACAAGATTCCTTCTGATAAACCGGATATCGTCGTATTGATGGTATCGGTCAGTTTCATAGCGATATAATCGCCCGGCAGTATCGCTTTGTGGATTCGGGCGTAAATCTGTGGTTCATGATCTTTGACCCATTTAAGCTTTGAAGCGGTGAAGTTGCCGGGAGAGTTGAGCAGGCACTTAAGACATTTATTCTGACCGATCTTCTCAAAGGCTGCCTGTCCCGTTTCAACCGCCCGGCTGTCACACCAGATGATCGAAGGCCGTAACACCTTTTTTTGCGCATCAATAAGCACCAGCCCGTGCATTTGATAAGAGATGCCGATAGCTTTAACATCCTTAGGATTAATATTCGAATTCGCAAGGACTTTTTGAGTCGCTGTTTTGGTATTTTCCCACCAGTCCTGCGGATGCTGTTCGGCCCAGCCGCTTTTTTCGGCAATGATCGGCATCTCTTTTTCGGGGGAGGTCGCCGAGGCAATGACGGTGCCGGTTTGTCCGTCCAGCAACGTCGCTTTAATCGATGATGTTCCGCAATCAAATCCCAATAAGTACATACCGGTCTCCTAAGTTTTAGTAATACAAAATATGTGGTTTACTGATTGTCATTTAGATTTAGTATTCTCTTACTTCATTAAAGCAGCTACAAAAGAGTTTAATTGTACAGAGTCTATTTTTGTAGTTCCTGTTCGCTCCTGAAGCTCTTTTACATATTGTATCACGATATGCGTTAATATGGCGCCCGGCCTGGGATAAGCGGCTACGATATAATGGGACCCTTTGGTTAATTCTCCTTCTTCTTTTTTCAATTCAGCTCTGAGGTTGTCTGGAGTTATTAAGGAATTGGCATGCTGGAAGACAACCTTATCCATTACTTTATATACTTCTTTACTTTCCTTGACCAGGCCATAATAATCAAGAAGCTGGGCAAAAACATAATTGGAGGTCGTATAGACGTCTTGTCCCTGTTCCGATTCTACTGCTTCCCCATCCTCTGTCCGGCACATGGCCCAGCCCATGAGAGTCCGGTTATTCTTATAAATCGTCTTGAGGATTTTTTTGGCCCTCTCATCAGAGATAAAAGGCTCTTCTCCCATGGCGATCAATGACCACAAGGCATCCAGCTGATTGATCCATGTATCCGTATTTGTTTTCCCCGTCTCAGGGTCATAGCAGGTGACATAATACTGCAGTCTCTGACCACGGCTGTTTTTATCATCCCGCCACATTTGCTCGAATATTACAGAGACTTTTTTAAAGTGCTCCTCGTATTGCTCCCTGGCGGATGCATCCTGCATTATATCAGCCATAATGATCATAGCCTGACAACCCGCCATAAAAATCGCCACATCATAGGCATCAACGCCAAACAAGGGTAAATTATCGAAGGTGTTCTTGACTTCATTGGGATAACCTTCCGGGATACCGTCGCCGTCGATATCGAGTTCTTTTAGATGCTCGAATCCGAATTTCATCGTCTTCCAGTTTTTCTTTAAAAAATCGGTATTACCCGTGAATTTGACATTGCGCAATACTCTTGTGGCCAGCTTGGGGAAAAGGTCCACCCAATAATTGTCATTGTACCAGGCGTAATCGCTGACATTGCGCAGGGCATGGCCTTTCGGCAAAGCTCCTACATCATGCGACACAGAACCTTTAACCTTAACAACATCTCTTATCTGTGTCAGCGATACGTTCTTGTATTCTTCCGGATGGTCTTCAAAATGCTTTCTCGCTTCAACAAAAGAGGCGTGGTAATGATAGTAACGCTCGTTTGTATTCTCCCTATTTATCGAGTCAATAAAACTCTGACAGAGCTCTTCTTCTATATCGGGGAAAAGTATAAGCAGTATCATTGAATACCAGTCCACATCCGAAGGGTCAATGTAGGCGTAGTCGAAACATTCGAGGAACCTTGCCCTGTTGTTGCCTTTCTCGTCTTCGACCCAGAC
>CAZWMN010000074.1:0-5062 GCA_964635075.1 uncultured Pirellulales bacterium
ACATTCTTTCCAAAACGGGTTCGCGGTATTGCCTGATTGGAGGACTTGCCGTAAATGCTTATGTTGAGCCGGTTGTGAGCTTAGACCTGGATATTGTTGCGGCCGTGGAAGACCTCGATGCTATCTGCAAAGCGGCCAAAGAACGCGGCCTAAAAATTGAGCAATTCGATCATCGTGTGGACATCATAAGCGTCGGTTCGGATTTGCGTATTCGGCTTCAGACTGACCCGCGATACCAGCAGTTTGTTTCCAGCGCCGACGGCAGGAATGTGCTGGGTTATGCGATGAAGGTCGCACGGGTTGAGGATGTCTTACAGGGCAAAGTCTGGGCTTATATGGACAAAACCCGGCGGAAAAGCAAACGGCAAAAGGATTTGGCCGATATCTTTCGCATCGTTGAAATGTTCCCCCGGCTTGAAACAACACTGCCGCCCAGCATTCGAGAAGAACTGGACAAATAAGCCGGATTCCCCTTGCCTTTGGCGGCAGTTTCACAATAATATGTAAAACAGGAATTTTTCATTTCTGCTTTGCACCGTATTGAAGAAAATAGTTATACAAGAAAGGATATCTACCATATGAAAATAGACGAGTTTTTTTCGTGTGTTGAGGAAACTTTGCTGGCAAGATTTAAGTTATCGGGTTTCACTCAACATGCCGGGGATAAAGGTGAGAACCGTGAAGAAGTACTGATGGACTTCTTATCATCGCATCTTCCTAAAAGATATGGGGTGATTAAAGGAGAGATAGTAACCAAAGACGGAGTGCACAGCCATGCAGCAGATATAATTATCCATGATGCTTTGAATTGCCCAATTCTATACAGAGAGAGAACAGCAGTTTTGCCAATTGAAGGAGTATACGGAATTATTGAGGTTAAATCCAGATTATCTAAGGCGGAGTTTTTGGATGCATCCCACAAAATAGAATCATTCAAACGTCTTGTTCCTCGTGACTTATCCGTTATCCAAACAAGAGAGTACGTAACTGTTCATCGTCCGTCGCGACCGTTCGGAATAGTTATCGGGTATGAACTTGACAAGAATTCTTTGGATTCACTCTCCTCAAATTGGTTTGAAGAGAACAAACGAATACACGATGTAAACTACTTCGTGAATTTAGTGTGTGTGCTGGGAGTCGGGCTACTTCATTATGATCAAGCAAATCTCACAAAAGGCGGAAAAAGAATGCTCTTAGATACAGATGAATTTGTGAATCTTGTTTTAACCATTCATAAACGCAACGCAAATGAGGAACCTGTAGATGAAATAGTGACTTGTGTAACTAAAGAAGAGATCGGAAATAGAAGTTTTGGTAGATTTTTTGTTTACTTGTTAATTATGCTTTCCAGAATAAAGCTCAGCGTACCAGATTTAGGTCGTTATCTCGATCCAGACCTTCCGGTAACGATCTTTCGAGAATCTTGAGGTGAATAATGGCGAAGATTAAACCAAACGAACTTTGTCCCTGCGGTTCCGGTAAAGAATTCGCTGCGTGCCATGGTCCCAGAGTTATTTATAATCAGCCACCAGCTATTTCACAAAGGGTGGCATTGAAGGTTATTCCAGAACCTGATCCATGTACTCGCTCAGTTTTTATCAAAACTGGTGATGGTACGATATTGTTTCAAGGCCACGATACGAGTATATCTTTGGACTGCGGCAAGTGTGGTGCGCCGCTGATAATTGGCTTGGCACTGGAACAAATCGTAAATGTGGTAGTCAGGTGCAACCAGTGTGGTTCCTTTAATGATACTGTCAAATAGCAATATAATAACAGGATAGCGCGCTGCTAACAAAGCAGCGTAATGGAGCATGCGAAGCAAGTTTTAGGAGGTTTTCATTTTTTACTTGTTGTGCTTTTGCTTATCTTGTTCAGATAGTGGCTCGTTCAATGAGCCGGAGCGGAAGCCCTGGAGGGCAAGGGGAATAGGGCGGAAGTATAGCGATTTAATCGCCGTGGATTTGGGATAAGGCGTGTCGGAGGGAGGGGAGGTCTTTTTGTATGATTTGCCAGATCATTGCAATATCGACGCCGAAATATTCGTGAATAATCCTGTGCCGCAGGCCAACGATTTTGTGCCATTCGACGGCGGGGTGGCTTGTCTTGAAATCATCCGGCAGGCGGTTCGCCGCTTCGCCGATAATCTCAAAATTTCTCGCCACTGCGTCAATGGACTTCTGGTCTTTTGAAAAAGCGTCAAAAGAGATGCCTCTTGTATATTCTTCAATCCTGTCGATGGCCTGGCAAATGTCGTCCAGCAGTAAATTGACGGGTCTTTTAGACATAAATCAGTTCCGACTCGATGAATTTCCATGCCTTTGGGGTAATCGCCCGGCTCGATACAAGGTCAACGGATACGCCAAGCAATTTTTCAATTGTTTCCGCGAGGGTGACAAACTCTAATCCGATAGAGGGGTCAACCTCGACAAGGATGTCCACATCGCTGTCCGCCTGCTGGTCTCCTCTCGCGTACGAGCCGAATAACGCCAGACTACGGACATTGAACTGCCTTTGCAGGTCAGGTTTATCTTTAGTGAGAGTTTTGAGGATTTCTTCTTTTGTTATCACGGTCGTTTAACCTGTTTACCTGTATTCTTCATCATATTATAAGTTTGCGGTCATACATAGTCAATCGTTTGCTCAGCATATTTTATGATTATTGGGTATTTGCCTCTGGTCATCTGACAGTTGCTCGTTCAATGAACCGGAGCGGAAGCTCTGGAGGTCGAGGGTGATATAGCGGAAGCCAAGGGATTTCAATTCATCGGTGATTTGTCGGCGAGTGGCATCGGGGGCGAGTTTGGCAAATTCATTGGGATTGATTTCGATGCGGGCGATGTCGCCGTGATGGCGGACACGAAACTCCACAAATCCCAGTTTTCGCAGAAAATCCTCCGCCTTTTCCACCTGTGATAGTCTGTCTTCTGTAATTTCCAGACCATACGCCACACGGCTGGCAAGGCAGGGCGAGGCGGGCAGGTCGGCAGTCGGCAGGTTCATTTGACGGCTTAACTCGCGAATGTCTTGTTTGGTCAGGCCGATGTCCATCATTGGCGACAAGACTTTGAAAACCTCGGCGGCGCGATTGCCGGGGCGATAGTCGTTTTTATCGTCGGCATTGCTGCCGCAAAGGATATGTAAGATATTCTTTTCTTTGGCCTTTTCGGTCAGGAGTTTGTACAGCCGGCTTTTGCAGTGAAAGCAGCGGTCGGAATTGTTGGCGCGATAGGCGGGGTCGCGCATTTCGTCGAGGGGGATTTCTTCAAGGCGGACGCCGAATTGGCGGGTCAGCGTTTTGGCCTGCTGATGCTGATATTCGGACAGCGACGGGCTGACGGCGATGCAGGCCAGGACGTTGTCTTTGCCGAGGATGTCAACGGCGACTTTGAGCAGAAACGTACTGTCCACTCCACCGGAAAAAGCGATAAGGACACGGTTAAGACTTAAAAGTCTTTTTTTGAGAAGCTGAAATTTATTCTGAATTAAGACACTCATAGTTTACTACACCATGTTTTAATTACGCTTTTTGTGTCGCCCCTTCGGGGCTTAAAAGAAGAGAAAAAATCCTTCTTTCCGGGGGCTTACGCCGCCCGGCTATTAAACTTATGACCCCTTCGGGGTCTAAAAAATAAAACCATCCACCTTCGGTGGCTGCCGCTCAATTGTCCTGTGACCCCCTTCGGGGTCTGAAAAAATATAAGTTATGAGTTTGTTTTTTTGAGGAGGAACAGGAATTCCCTGTTGGGCTGTTCGCTTTCCCGAATCCATTCATTCGTCCATCGCATACGGGCCATTACATTTTTCTTGTAATCCAGGGCAATGGTATCAAGAATGTTGCCGGAATGTTCCAATACCTGCTGGAGTTCCTCGGCGGTTGCGCGGCCGCCGGAACTGTAAGAGAGAATAATATATTTGGCACGGGTGTTTTGGATGAGCTTTTCAATGGCTTCCACGACGATGAATCTACCCGATTTGCTTTTTCTGAAGTCCTCAAATATGGAAGACGCCACCGTGTCGGACGAATCTGTTCTTCGATTGGCCTTACCAAAGAGAGCAGGGCTGTCGTTAAGGCAAATTGTTGTCCATAAATGATAATAGGCGGCATATCGTACTCTGGACGGGGGCATTTTTTCATTATTGGAGCCATAGGGCGGATCAAAATAGGCTAAATCACACTTAATTTTATCGCAGATAGAGAGGGTATCCTTCTGGAATACGACGTGTTTCCGATCGGATAAAATCAACGACGGAACCCGCATCGTCATTGTCTTGTACGACCTTGGCGACCAGTCATTGAGATAAGACGCATAATGGCCGAGGGTGCTGTCAACCTCATCCATCGCCAGAATCAGGCTGGTCAGGAGAACCGCACTTTCGATTTCCGGCAGGGCCATTTTATCAATTTCACTGCGAATTGCGTCCAGTTTCCGTGTATTGTGAATTTGCCAAGGCCTTTTGGTACATTTGGAAGATAAAAAATTTCCGTTTTGAACGTTCGCCCCGTAATGCTCCGTGAACCAGCCGTCAACGCCGGGCAAATGGTTCAGGTGGTCAATCATCGGCTGGTAATATGCGGCAGGACGTTCGTTCAGGAGATAACACTGGGCGAAGGCTTTCGACCAGACGGAGACGTCATTTGAAATGACTTGGTATCCGAGTTTGGCGAACGCCTGAGAAACTCGCGTAGAGCCTGAAAAACCGTCGAAAATTGTTTCTGCCTCACATTGCTTTGCGAGAGAAAAAATATGCGGAAGCAGTTTTAACTTTGACCCCGCGTATTTAATGCCTTCCGTAGAAGGCGATTCGATCGCTACATCGTCAAATAGAGTCTGTTGCATAAGAGATTATTATTTCAAATTTGATTTGCTTTTCTGTTCTTCAATATCACGTTTGAGTTCTTCAAGGGCTTTTTGGTGTCCCTCAATATACTTCTGCCTGATTCATTTTTTCGTCTGCTGAAATCAAAGGACTTCCGATCAAGAACTTTTTCAACAGCCGAAGATGGGATTTGAACCCACAACCCCGGCTTTACGAAAGCCGTGCTCTACCGTTGAGCTAC
>CAZWMN010000075.1:0-4653 GCA_964635075.1 uncultured Pirellulales bacterium
GGCGAATTTCCCGGCATGCTCAAGGAACGAACTTTTCATATTGTTTGGGTATCAGAGAATCATGGTGTTGGTATAGCCTTGACCAAGCAGCCGGATGCAGTTGTTAAGTACAAAGGTGACGCTGTTAATGTTGCAAGATCACGGCAATCTTAACACGAACAGAGAGTTGTATATTCGATAGTATTTTACATTGATTAATTACTGTTTTTGAGAGTCCATAATATGATATATTTAATAATTATCTGTAAGCAGATGACAAAGATTGAAAGTTTATTCATTTTTTTTCTGGTTTCTGTTTTTTCAGGAATAACTTTTGGTGACAAATCAACCAGTTCGTCGGCAATGTCATATAGACTGGATCCGGTTGATTCCCATGTTAATCTGGTATCGCTGTCCAGCCCTGATAAAATGATTAAGGTTGAAATCCGGCGTGATTCCTCAGGCCAATTAACATGGTCGGTTCAGCGTAAGCAGCAGACCATTCTTGCCGCTGTGCCGAAGTGGAGTTGTATTATTGATATTTTTTCGAAAAGGCTAATGGAAGATGCAAACAATGAATAAAAAACAATTTTACAAAATTCCATTTTTATTGGCTGTACTTATGATGGGACCGTCTTGTGCCTCATCGAATGAGATACGCGAAATTTTCAATTACAATCGCGAGTGGACATTCCATCTTGGCGACATCACAGGTGCAGAAGCGGCGGTGTTCGATGATACCATGTGGGACAATGTGAATCTGCCGCACTCCTTTTCGATGCCTTATTTCGCGGCGGATAAATTTTATGTTGGCTACGGCTGGTATCGCAAACATTTCGATGTGCCGAAGGCGTGGTCGGGCAAGCGCATCAACTTGGAATTCGACGGTGTGTTTCAAGTCGCGGAAGTGTTCATAAACGGCCGGCGTATCGGTGAACATAAAGGCGGCTACACCGGTTTCACTTTCGATATCACCGATGTGGTAAAAACCGGAGACAATGTTGCAGCGATTCGCGTGAACAATATTTGGGACCCCCGTCTGACTCCACGCGCCGGGGAGCATGTTTTCTCCGGCGGCATTTATCGCAATGTACGCCTCGTTGCTACCGCGCCGGTGCACGTCGCCTGGTATGGCACATTCGTTACCACACCGCAGGTATCAAAGGAATCCGCCTCTGTAAACGTGAAAACCGAAGTAGTGAATGAATCTAACGCGGCGAAATCGGTCACTGTGAAAACCCGTGTTGAGGACGCCAACGGAAAAACCGTCACTCAAATGGAATCCACACAAACCATCGCGGTAGGTGCGACTGGGGTTTTTGATCAAACCAGCGAAACGATTGCCAATCCAAATCTATGGTCACCGGGACATCCCAATTTATATACGGTAAAAACTCTCGTGCTGGACGGCAGAAAGCCGGTGGACGATTACACTTCGCCGCTCGGTTTTCGCTGGTTCAAATTCACCGCCGACCAGGGATTTTTCTTCAACGGCGAGCACTTGTATTTCAAAGGGGCCAATGTACATCAGGACCACGCCGGCTGGGGTGATGCGGTGGCCGATAGCGGGTTTTTCCGCGATGTAAAGATGATGAAGGACGTCGGATTCGATTTCATTCGCGGCTCACACTATCCGCACGCGCCTGCGTTTTCCAGGGCGTGTGATGAATTGGGAATGTTGTTCTGGTCGGAGAACTGTTTCTGGGGCACCGCCGGTTTTAGAAGTCCGTGGGCTTCGAGTGCGTATCCGACGAATCCGGCGGACGAACCCGAATTTGAAGCGAGTGTGAAGGCCAGCCTGCGGGATATGATCCGTATTCATCGCAACCACCCAAGCATCATTACCTGGAGCATGGGCAACGAGGTTTTTTTCAGCGATAGGTCTGTAATGCCGAAAGTACAAAAGTTTTTGAAAGAGTTGGTTGCCTACTCACATGAACTCGATCCGACGCGGCCGGTTGTAATCGGGGGCTGCCAGCGAGGTGACATTGACAAACTCGGCGATGTGGCGGGCTATAATGGTGACGGCGCTCGCCTGTTTGTGAATCCCGGCGTGGCCAGCGTCGTAAGTGAATACGGTTCCACCATCGCGGATCGTCCCGGGAAATATGAACCCGGTTGGGGCGATTTGCCGACTACGCCCGGCGCGGACAGAAACATTGCCGGTTCATGGCGTCTGCCGTGGCGCAGCGGCGAAGTGATTTGGTGTGGTTTCGATCACGGCAGTCTCGCCGGCAGACGCTTCGGCTCTATGGGTTTGGTGGATTATTTCAGACTGCCGAAACGGCAATGGTATTGGTATCGCAACGAATATCTGCACATTCCGCCGCCGACTTGGCCGGTCGATGGAATTCCCGCCGCTCTGAAATTGACCGCGGACAAAACCACGCTGAATTCAGTGGACGGTACCGACGATGTGCTAATTACCGTGACGGTTGTGGATAAAGACAGCAATGCGATAAGCAACTGTCCACCCGTGACCCTGACCGTTGAATCCGGCCCCGGAGAATTTCCGACCGGACCGAGCATTACCTTCGCGCCGGACTCTGACATTGCTATCCGCGACGGTCAGGCCGCGATGGAATTCCGGTCTTACTATGCCGGCAAAACGGTAATACGTGCTTCATCGCCCGGCCTGAAAGACGCGACAATTCAAATCACTTCGCGAGGAGAACCAGAATTTATCGCCGGCAAGACGCCCTCCGTAAAACCGCGTCCGTATGTGCGTTTCACTGAAATGGCGAGCAAAGGTTCACTAATGATATTCGGCCGGGCAAATCCGACTCGTGCCAGCAGTGAAACAGCCGGCCATAGCGGGCGTTTCGCAAACGACGGCAATGACGCCACATTCTGGCAAGCCGATATCAACGACACGAACGCATGGCTGAGCATCGATTTGGAACGTATCGTGACCGTTAGCAGTGTAAAGCTTATTTTTCCATCCGAAGGCAATCGGCATTATCGTGTCGAAATATCTGACGACGGCAATAACGGCTGGAAATTGATTTCTGATCAAACTCAAAACGCCGGCAGAGAAAAAGCTCAAACACTGTCCGCCATGAACAGTGTGTCCGGACGGTTTCTGCGTGTAGTCTTTGTCGGAAAGCCGGACGAAAACCCTGCTGAACTTGCAGAAATTGAAGTGATCGGCAGGTTGTCAACTCAATGAGCCTTATTTCTATACCGTAAAATGATGATTTTGATAAAGTTTATGATGTTTTTGTAGAAAATAATGTAGTGCATAAGTGTAAATGTATCCCTATGCAAATAAAAACATAAGGAGACAATTATGAAGTATGACAAACTATTCAATGTGATCCTGCTGGTTTCTACAGTATGCTGTTTTACCGGATGTGCCGTGGATGCAGGCAAGCCGACACTGAAGGCTGTGTATAAAGATTATTTTCTGGTTGGGGGTGCTTTTAACCGTAATCTTGTCACAGGCCGAGATCCAAATGCGGCAGAAATCGCCATCAAGCAATTCGATACCGCCACTTCTGAAAATGATATGAAGTGGTCGCTGATTCACCCTCAGCCGGATCAATATAACTGGGAACCGGCGGACCGTTTCGTGGATTTTGCCCTGAAAAACAATATGGTCCCCATCGGCCATACCCTTGTCTGGCACGGCCAGGTTCCCCGCTGGACGTTTCAGGATGATTCCGGAGAACCATTGACCCGTGATGCGCTGCTTGCCAGAATGAAGGAACATATTACAGCCGTAGTTGGCCGTTATAAAGGCCGCATCAAAGGCTGGGATGTTGTGAACGAAGCCCTTAATGAAAACGGGACATTGCGCAACAGTCAATGGCTAAAAATCATTGGTGAAGGTAAGCCGGAACAGAAATATGATCATATTGCAAAAGCCTTCGAATACGCCCATCAGGCTGATCCGGACGTGGAATTATACTATAACGACTATAATCTTGATACAAGCAAGGCAAAATGTAATGGTGTTGTAGAGATCGTGAAATACCTCAAGTCAAAAGGTCTCCGCATCGATGGTGTTGGAATCCAGTGCCACGCCGGATTGAATTATCCCGACAAGAAAACACTCGAGTACAGCATTGCCGCATTAGCAGCTACCGGCGTAAAGGTTATGATTACCGAATTGGATGTCCGGACGCAGACCCGGGGTTACAGGGGAGCGGATATCAGCAGAATCAACAGAGAAAGCACGTCCGATTCGAATGCAGAGACCCAGCAGGTTCAGCAGAAACTCGCACAAAAGTATGCTGAGCTTTTTGCAGTATTCATTAAGCACAAGAAGGATATTTCACGTGTTACCTTTTGGGGTGTTTATGATAAAACATCATGGATTGGCGGTTCTCCCTTGCTATTTGACAGGAATTATCAGCCCAAACAGGCTTTTGACGTCGTGATTAAAGCCGTAGAAAATAAGAATTAATCAAAAATAAGTACCACTGGTTTGACATATTCGCACCGGGATTAGAAATATTTTGTTTTGGGGCATTTATCCCCAAGAATGATTATGTTATATGGAGAAAAACATGTTGTCCAAGAGTGTAAATGGGAAATTCCAGATGAATCAATTTACCTGTTATACACTTATACTTGGTGCTTTCTTCGTGATCGGTGCAAATTGGGGATTCTCAGACAATCCTCTGATTCTTGATCAGTTTACAGCCGACCCTACTGCAAGAGTATTTGAAG
>CAZWMN010000076.1:0-4557 GCA_964635075.1 uncultured Pirellulales bacterium
CATCCTTTGAAGCCCGGATTGCCTCAGAAACGAATGGCGGAAACATCGAGATTCGCCTGGACAGTCCAGCCGGGACGCTGGTGGGAATCTGTGCTGTGCCGGGTACCGGCGGTTGGCAGACGTGGGTCACTCAATCCTGTGGTGTGAGTGACGTCCACGGTGTGCATGACCTTTATCTTCGATTCACCGGCGGAGCGGGAAATCTCTTCAATGTGAACTGGTGGAAGTTCACGACTGACAAGACCAAGAATCTCTCGGAACCTTGATTTGTATACCAAAAGGCGTTTTTCGGGCCCTGGCAGATGGTGTATGAGGTGGCCGGTCCGGTCTCAGGTAACCACACCATCGCTGTTGTCAATTGTAATCCCGGCTTGATAGCTGTAGATGTTCTAATCGTTCGATAACGGTGAAGTTTGCTAATGATTGATTACGAGATTGACTTTGCAGGCAAGAATAGAAATAAAGTACTTGAGAACGGTTCTCATGTGTTGTAAATAACGGTATAACGGTCTCTGTGCCGTACAAATTGTGTTTATGGAGAATATAAATGAAAATCCAATGTCAATCTTTTTGCCAGCAAGAACGATCTCGAATAACAATCCATTTTCTTAATGTTCTAATGATTTTCTTCACTGGCGCCATGCTGCAGGCAGCGGCTTCCGGTTTAGATAAGTGTGGACATTTACAAGCGATAGAAAGTTCTAAAGAAAACGGATTTTTCTGCTCCACACTGGAAAACGGCGTTCAACTGCATGTCAATGGGGTCATCAAAAACGTGATCTTCTATGGGCCATCCACAGTTCGCGTCAATGAAAACCTTGGCCGCAGCTACTGGGAGCATCCCAGTATCGTAGTTGTGGGCAAGCCGGCGACGGTTCCGTTCAAGGTACAAGAATCCCAAGACATTGTCACGATTGTATCAGATAAGCTTCAGATCAAGGCCGACAAAAAGAGCGGAGCGCTTACGTTTATGAATGCGGCCGGTAAGACGTTTACGCAGGAACGCAGCGCAAATCACTCTGAAATCAAAAAAATTGAAATTTCCGGAGCGCCAACCTATGAAGTGTCAACTACTTTTACCCTGAAGCCGGATGAGGGCTGGTATGGATTTGGCTACGTCGATGCCGCCCCGACCAAGATAAACCGTCGCGGGCAGGAACTGTTGCTGATCCAGACCAATATGGGGATTGTTATTCCCATGATTCTTTCCACCGAGCGTTATGGTATCATGTGGGATATCTACTCTATCATGAAATTCAAGGATGACGCCAATGGCGCCACATTGTGGGCCGAAAGCGCGCCGGGCGGGGTGGACTACTACTTTTTCGCCGGCGACAATCTCGATAATGTGATTGCCGGGTACCGCAATTTGACCGGCGCCGCACCGATGATTCCAAAGCAGGCCCTCGGCCTGTTCATGAGCAAGGAACGCTACAAAACTCAGGAACGAATTGTTGAAGTCGCCGGAATGTTCCGCAGGGAGCAGTTCCCGCTGGATTACATTGTGCAGGACTGGCAATACTGGGGTTCCGACAAAGACGGCACATGGAGCGGCATGATCTGGAATCCGCAGCGCTATCCCGATCCGGAGGCGATGACCAAGGCGATTCATGATCTGAATATGAAACTGATGATCTCCATCTGGCCGTCCGTTGGCAATGATACTCCGCTGGCCCATGAACTCGACCAGTATAAACTGCGATTTGAACCGCTGCACTGGATATCACGAAAAGCCCGCATTTATGACGCCTTCAGTGAAAAAGGTCGGGAAATTTACTTCAAGCACATTAAGAACGGTCTTCTGGACAAGGGTGTGGACGCTCTCTGGATGGACGGTACTGAAGTTGAAGTCGGCACGGCCTGCTGGAATCCCAATGAAGTTGCTCGCGATATCAAAAGACTGGGAATTAACGCCATGGGCGATTTCTCGCGTTACTTGAATCCCTACACGCTTATGACTACTAAGGGGACTTATGAAGGTCAACGCGCCATCAACAACCAGCGTGTGTTCACGCTGACCCGCTCTGCCTGGTGCGGAGCCCAGCGTTATGCCGCCGCATCCTGGTCGGGGGATTCGTTCGCAAGCTGGGACACACTCAAAGCCCAGATGGCCAGCGGACTTCATGTAACCATGGCCGGTAATCCCTGGTGGACCCAGGACATCGGTGGTTTCTTTGTCAACAACTTCCCCGGCGGTGAACAAAATCCGGCCTATCGTGAACTCTTTTTGCGATGGTATCAGTTTGGTGCCTTCAATCCTATCTTTCGCATTCATGGGACCACCATTGAACGGGAGCCCTATATCTTCAAGGAGATGGATCCGGAAATCTATAAGGCCCTGCTGGATATCACACATCTGCGTTATCGTCTGATGCCGTATCTTTACAGTCAGAGCTGGAAGGTTACAAGTGAAGGGGATACGCTGATGCGAGGCCTGCCGCTGGATTTCCCGGATGATATCAAGGTACGTAATATCAGTGACGCTTTTATGTTCGGGCCGGCGTTTCTGGTGCATCCTGTTACCCACGCTATGTATAGTACGGGAAGCACACCCGCCCCAACCCTGCCGATGGAGTTCTTACGGACGCCGGACGGCAAGCCCGGGCTGGCCGTGCAGTATTTTGCAGGTGTCAACTTCGATACACCCAGGGGAAAAGAGATTGATAAGGTTGTAGATCACGACTGGCCCGGCCCGCCGCTGGCAGGCCCTCCGGGCGGTCTGGACGGTTTCGAGCATTTTTCCGTGCGTTGGGAGGGCATCCTGACGGCTCCGGAAGACGGCGAATATGAAATCGGCTTTGAAGTGGATGACGGCGCTCGGCTTTATCTGGATGGTAAAAAGGTCGTGGAGGACTGGAGTCAGGGGGCCAAGCGATACCGCAGTGCCAAAGTAAATTTCAAAAAAGGACAGGAGATACCGCTTAAGCTGGAATTCTTCCAGGGCGGACTGGACCGTGTCATCCGCCTCGGATGGCGCACCCCCAGCGATATCCGCAGGCTGGAAGCGGAGATAAAGAGCCTTGATACCACGATTGAGACGTATCTTCCCGCAGGTGCGGACTGGTATGATTTTTGGACGAACCAGGTACACAAGGGCGGAGGGACGGTCAAGAAAGAGTGTCCGCTTAATATCCTTCCCTTATATGTACGTGCCGGATCGATAGTGCCGATGGGTCCGGTGATGCAGTATGCGACCGAAAAACCGGACGCTCCGTATGAAATTCGCATTTATCCGGGAGCCGATGCCAAATTCACAATTTACGAAGACGACAATGAAACCTACAACTACGAACAAGGGCAATATGCTGTGTATGATATGGTCTGGGATGATTCGGCCCGAACGCTGACTGTCGGTCCCCGCGTGGGATCATTTCCCGGCATGGTTGTCGAACGCGAGCTTAATATTATAATTGCCTCACAAGACCGGAACGCCGGCATGGCGGAGGGGAACTTTAAAGTCAAGACGGTTAGCTACACCGGCAAAACTGTCGAGGTAAAAATTTAATTAACAGAAAAGGAAAGAATTATGAAGTCGAATTCCTCAACTTGCGCATTAAAAATCCACCGAGTCAAGCAATTGGTTCCAACCCGAAAACCTTATAGGAAATGGAATCCGTTTCCTTTGTTTAGATATCCTGTGTTTATCCTAACGGCATTACTCTGGCTTGCGCTGAATTGTGCCGCCCAGTACCCGATTGTGCAGACGATTTTCACAGCCGATCCCGCTCCGCTAGTGCATGATGGAATGCTCTATCTTTACACCGGGCATGATGAAGATGACGCCCCGGACAGTCGATTTGTGATGCACGATTACCAGTGCTTCACAACAACCGACATGGTCAACTGGACTCATCATGGGGTGGTACTCGACGTTCGCAAGGCATTCAAATGGTCCGGCGGTGACGCTAATGCCGCGCAGTGCATCCATCGAAACGGCAAGTTCTATTACTACGTCAGCACTGCGGACAAAACGCACCCCGGTGTGGCCCTGGGCGTTGCGGTTTCCGACAGTCCTTTCGGGCCGTTCAAGGACGCGCTCGGGCACGCACTGGTGACAAATGACCAGACGACCTATGCCCGCCACAGTTGGGACGATCTTGATCCCACGGTATTCATCGACGACGGTGGTCGGGCCTTTCTCTACTGGGGCAATAACGCCTGCTATTTCGCCGAACTGAACGAGGACATGATTTCGCTCAAAGGCGACATCTCTCATGTCCCGTTGACCAAGGAGGCATTCGGTCCCGATTTCGAGGAGGCTCCGTGGTTGTATCATCGTGGAGACCAGTATTACCTTTGGTACGCTTCCAGCATTCCGGAATCCATCCACTACGCGGTCGCGAAGAGCCCGGTCGGGCCCTGGCAGTACGGTGGCGAAGTGATGGATATTCAGGAGACTTCGGGGTCCAACCATCCCGGCATCATCGACTACAAGGGTCGGTCTTACCTCTTCTATCAGACCGACTCGTTGCCCAACGGTATCGACAAACGCCGCTCCGTCTGCGTGGAGGAGTTCAAGTATAATCCCGACGGCAGCGTTCCGAGGATTTCCCGTAG
>CAZWMN010000077.1:0-4489 GCA_964635075.1 uncultured Pirellulales bacterium
GCAGGAATATCCAGGATATTTATTTTTATTTTTCCTTTTGATTTGGCCGGCAAGTCGCGGATGTAATAATCCTGATTATTGACAGAATCAGTAAGTGTGTAGGTAAAATCCCAGAGAAGAACCTGGATGTTTCCTTTGTCATCCTTGCATGCCCATGAACAAGAATCGGCATTCACCAACTCTTTATTCCCCAGTTGATTCATGAATTTGTAGGCATAGAAAACAGGCTTGTTGATGGCCTGATAATTGAGCATGCCGAATCCGCCATGAAACGGGGTGAAGCGCGGACCGGGTTCTTCAAAAATATCGGTGAAAACCCAATACGACATTGAAGTGGCCGCATCGCTAACTTTTTTAATTCTATCAAGCACGTATGCGGCTTCATGATAACTGTCATGTATCGGATCGGCGGGCGTGTACGACGCGCTCCATTCGGTGTAATGCAATTGCAAACTTGGCATGGAAGAACCGGCAATTTCTTTTCTGGAATTCAGAACATCAATGCTCAGACTCATTGGATTTTTAGCAAGAACGGTTCCGAAATTTCCATATTCATCGAGAAATCCCTGGTCTACGCCATAGGCATGGGTACTGATGAAATCCAGCGGAAGATTATTGTTACGGCAAAAGTCAATCAGTTCAACTTCCCATGCCGCCCCCGCAGTGGCAGGTCCGCCAACCAGATATTCTTTATTGACACTCTTTATGGCATTGGCGGAATACTGATACAATTTGAAATAGTCTTCCTGCGTTCCTGTCCAGAACCACGGCGTAAGGTTGGGTTCGTTCCACACTTCAAAATACCAGGTTTTTACTTCATCAGCGCCATAGCGTTCTGTAAAATGTAGCGTTAACTGACGGATGAGCTCTTGCCACTTTTGGTAATCTTTCGGCGGCGTGACGTTTCCTTTCCACCAGAAAATAGTTTGCTTCCCGCTTGCCAGCGCTTCAGGCATAAAACCTAATTCAACAAAAGGTTTCATTCCAATGCTGAGAATAAAATCATATAACACGTCTATGTATTGAAAATTGTATTGCGGATTTCCATTTCTATCTTCCCGATAAACGCCCATATCATCGGTGAGCAGTCCGTGCATGCGAATATATTTGAAACCGCATTCTTTCTTGACGTACGCCAATTGCTGCTGCCAGTCCGCACGCAAGCCCTCATTGGCGCGGCCCGCGCCGACACATTCCTTAAACATTGTGTTAAAAGGACCTTTGACTTGATCGAAATTAAGGTTGATCAGCCGTTCAGGAAAGCCTGGTTGTGCAAATGTGTCAGTAGTGCACAAACTGACAAGAATGATTAGAATAATCATATTCGTTTTAAAATGTTTTTTTCTCATGTGATTGTCCTTTCTGTATGAGCAAAAGAATTTGGGCCTCAACTAGTCAAGCCCCTTATATAAAAATCGTTAGATCCTATATCTTTGGTATTGGTTTGATATTGGGTTTTGCAACAAAAGTCTATTGAAAAGTAATAGAAAGAAAGTCGTTTTTTCATTTTTAGATTATCCTGTTTTTTAGACTTATTTTATCTCAATGAATTCCGGTTCGTAAGGCTCAATCGTAAAATTGCCGGTGTAATTTTTGTCAAAAAGCATACTGCGTGAGTTGCCTTGGATTGGGATCATTTTGGGCTCACTGCTTACATTTAGGTATAAGAAATGGGTTTTGTCAATTTGCCTGGCCATAACGCCGGATGGCAGCTCAGGCCCTTTTTTGATGCCCAGTTCATCGATCAGATCGTCGAGCAAAGCACCAAGTACCTCGCCATTGGCAGGCAATCCCACATAAATGGCCCGGCCTTTGCCGTATTTATGAGAAGTCATGACCGGATAATCATTATCCAGACTGGTTATGCTGCCAAGAATTTCAGCACCTTGTGGGTCGATCATATCAAACCGTGCAGATTCTGTATCAATGGCTTTCCCTTTGTACGTGAACTCAATTTTATTACCTGTGTATGATTTCCGTGATATTTCATTTAGCGCTTCCATTTCTTCGTAGCTTCCGAGCCGAATGCCAAAGACATCGCTTAACATACCCGGGCGGGTGGTGGCAAATACTTGTCCGGATTCATCAACAATTGCTGAATTAGTCGTCATGATCACTGTACCGCCATTGTTAATGAAGTTTCGAATTCTCGTGGCTGTTGCTTCATCCATGACTGCGACGCCTGGAACGAACAGCAATTTGTAATTCAATGAACTTCGGCTGATTTCCACCACGCGGGCATCCATATTGCGCCAGTAAAACATATCCCAGCAGGCTTGCAGTTGGTTTTCATGTTGCTTCGGGAAATACTTGCTCGCAATCTGGCTGGGAAATGAAAAAGCCAGTCCTACTTCTGCCTGAAGCTGGTAAGGGAAGTATTTTTCTATCTTTTTAAATTCCGCAGCAATTTTCTTGTATTCATCGTATTTGCGGTTTGGAACGCCGTCCCAGTCTATCATGCCTATCAAATACTGTTCCTCGCCGGCCCACATGCTTTGCCAGGTCCATCCGCAAACCATCTGGTTGCCATACATCAGCGATGCGTAAGCCGACTTTCTGATGGAATTTGGAACCGCGGTCATGGTTGTAAATTCATTGCACCAGAAAGGATTTGTGCTTTCGAATTGGATTCGGGAGATTCCAAACGCGGCGTTCATCACCCCCCAATTGGTTGTTAGTGAAAGTCCCGGATAAAAACCGCAGCCTTCACGGGTCATTTTCCCGGAATAAGCGATTGGGGAATAGTCGAAATACTTCATCTGACTGTAATACCATGCGTTGGTGTTCACCAAGGCATTTGGAGCGTTGGCATTTACTTTCGCAATCACTTTAAAAAGAAGTTGATTGATTTCATCGGAAACAAATCGTCTGAAATCGAGCATCCGTTCGGGCACATCGGTAGTGTGTGTCGCCACCGGGAAGCCAATTTCTTCCCATTGATTAATCCTGCGCGACCAGCGTTGGGTAGCCCAGGCTTTGTTCAAATTGTCCAAATTCGAATATTTGTTCTTTAACCATGCAATGAATCTTTGCCGGGCTGTTTCAGAATATGAAATCTTGCCGTCGCCGGATTCGTTATCAATTCCAAATGCCAGCAATGCCGGATGGTTGGCATAATGTTTTGTCATCTCATCTGTAAAACGCAAGGCGTATTTCTGGTACATCGGATCACCTACGTCATCCATATAGCGATGGTTCGGGTATAGCACATTTCCCTTTTCATCTGTTATGCTGATTGATGGATATTTTTGGTGCAACCAGATTGGGGCAGGGCGAATGGCAATATCAAGGATCACCTTGATTCCAGCTTCGTTCATCATATCCATTACAGTATCAAACCAGTCAAAGTCAAACTGCCCTTCAGCCGATTCGTAGCTGTCCCATGCCAAATGTCCCATGCGCACAACATTGAGTCCGGCGGTTTTCATGAGCTGAATATCACGTTGTATTTTTTCGGGATTTTTATCATCGTGGGGATGATAATTCGCCCCGACATACAATTCTTGGGCATTCAACATTAAGCTAAAAACAAATAGGATCGAAATTGAAAAAGGAATCTCTTTTGTTTTCATCAATTTAACCGCATCAGTAATTTTATATAACATTATGAGTATCCCTTATTTTACCTGGATTAAAATATCTGCTGCCTTGAGCCCTTTGGATTCTGCGAAAAGACGGATTGTGCCTCGTTTATGTTTTGATTGAACCACGGCAAGACACAGACCGTGGAATGCCTTTCGCTCGCTGGTCTTGAAATACTCATGGCTAATGGGATTGCCGTTATCCATTCCGGCGATAACGCCCTCGCCTTTAATTTTGAATTTCACCAGGTTGTCGGCGTTGGGGCAGATACGGCCTTCCTCGTCCACTATCCCGACTTTGACATACGAAAGATCCTCACCATCGGCATTGATTTCGGTACGATCTGGCGTCAGCATTATTTTAACCGGAGCGCCTGCGGTTTGTACCTCGTCCGTGGCCACTGTCTGCCCATTGTTTTTTGCAGCGGCTTTTAATGTTCCCGGAGAGTAAGGAACATTCCATACCAAATGCAAATCCTTTGTATCACTGAATTTCTTTTCGCCAAGGGACTTTCCATTCAAAAACAATTCGACCGACTCACAATTGCTGTAACACCAAACCGGTATCTTTTGCCCCTCGAAACCTTGCCAGTTCCAATGAGGAAGGATGTGAACCATTGGCTTGTCGGTCCACTGGCTCTGGTATAGGTAGTAGCGGTCTTTCGGAAATCCGCATAAATCCACAATACCGAAATAAGAACTGACTGATGGCCAGCTAAATGGCGAGGGCTCGCCGATATAATCAAAACCCGTCCACACGAATTCACCCGCAACCCAGGGCGCGCTTTTGACTGCCTTGAGGGTTGATTCCGCTGTACTGCCCCAATTGGGAGTGGCTATGTCGTAAGAAGTACACTGGTTGTTCAACTCTTTTATGATTTTAAGCGTGTCACCATCCTGAACCAGGT
>CAZWMN010000078.1:0-4394 GCA_964635075.1 uncultured Pirellulales bacterium
CGGCTGGTGCAAAAACGCGTTTCCAACGTTGCGTGCTGTGGCGATGATTGACGAGGCGTTCCAGCCGATGTCTTATACGTACAACGTGCTGTATATCGTGATGATTTTTGTGTTTGCCTTTTTCTGGACGACAGTGCAGTTCCAGCCCAAAGATATGGCCAAAAACCTGCGCGACCGCGGCAGTTTCATCCCCGGTCTTCGTCCGGGACAGCGTACCGCCGAGTACCTGGAAACGGTGATGATTCGCATCACGTTTTTTGGTGCGGCGTTTCTGGCGTTCATCGCCGTGGTTCCCAGTCTGGTGACCGGATTGGTTGGCGTGAACTATGTGGTTTCGTCCTATCTGGGCGGGACGGGCTTGTTGATTGTGGTGAGCGTTTCGTTGGATTTAATCCAGCGGATTGAGGCCAATCTGCTGATGCGCAATTATGAAGGTTTTTCCGAAGCGGGTAAAATCAAAGGAGCCTTCCGGTGAGATTAATACTGCTTGGACCGCCCGGCGCCGGCAAAGGCACCCAGTGCAAACGCATCGTTGGGAAATATCAGATTGCGCATCTGTCCAGTGGGGATATCCTGCGGACTGAACGGGCCGCCGGCACCGACCTGGGCAAAAAAGCGCAGAGCTATATGGATTCCGGGGCGCTGGTTCCGGACGACCTGATTATTGATATGATGGTTGCGGCAATGAAAAAAGCCCCGAAAGGCTATGTGCTGGATGGTTTTCCCCGTACTACGGTACAAGCGGAAGGATTGGATGAGGCGCTGGCCAGGGCCGGCGAAAAGATAGACGCGATTGTCAATCTGGCGGTGGACGATGCGTTGATTCTGCCTCGGATGACCGGTCGTCGCAGTTGTCCTAAATGCGGTGCAGTGTATCATATTGCGACCCTGAAGCCCAAAGTGGAAGGCAAATGTGATAAGGGGTGCGGTGATCTGGTACAGCGGCCCGATGATACACCCGAAGTGGTTTCCAATCGATTGAAAACCTATCATCATCAGACGGCGGCGGTGGTGGGATATTATCAGAAGAAAAACGCCGTGATTTTGAATGTGGATGCGTCCCGGGAAATCAGTCAGGTTTCCAAGGCGATTTTCCAAAAGCTGGATAGCTTGAAGTAGCGGGTTGGTTGCCTATGGCGATTACGCTCAGGAGCCGCCGGGAAATACAGATGATTCGCAAGGCCGGTTTGCTGGTTGCGAAGGTTCTTTCAAAACTTCAGGAGTATGCCAAGGCAGGGATCAGCACGGCTCAGCTGGATGAGTTGGCGACGCAGATGACCGAAGCGGCGGGAGCCAGAGCCTTGTTTAAAGGCGTACCCTGTCCTTATGGCGGGAAGCCCTTTCCCGGAGCGATTTGTACATCGCTCAATGAACAACTGGTTCACGGGATTCCGTCCAGCCGGGTTATTTTACGACCGGGCGATATTCTCAGTATTGATTTCGGCGTCAAGCTGAACGGTTATTGCGGCGACGCGGCGGTGACGTTTGGAGTCGGTTCGGTTTCGCCGCAAAAACAAAAGTTGATGGAGGTAACTCGCAGGTTGCTGGATATCGCGATTGAAAACGCCGCCCCCGGCGTATTGTGGAGTTCTATCGCAGGACAGATGGAAGCTTTTGCCAAACAGGCTGGATTTTCGGTGGTGCGGGATTTTGTGGGACACGGCATCGGTACGGAAATGCACGAAGACCCCAAAGTGCCCAATTTTGTGAGCCGAGACCTGCTGCGAAATGATATTTTGTTGCAGGAAGGTATGGTGCTGGCAATTGAACCGATGGTCAATGCCGGAAAATACGCAGTGCGGACGTTACCCGATGGGTGGACAGTAGTGACGCGGGACGGCAAGTGTTCGGCACATTTTGAACACACCATCGCGATTACGCAGGGTGGCTGCGAGATATTGACAGATGGACATGAAAATTGAAGGCGGCCTATGAGAATGAATTTTTAACGAGCGGATGAGTTTTTGGAGATTTTTCCAAAGCAATATGCCCGCGAGGATAGCAACAGAAGCCTCGATAGGGTATATAGCCGCTGCTTAATGGATATTTTGATTCGTGAGCAGTATAAAAAATATGGTGAAAGCAGATGCAATCCGGGTGGATGCGAAGGTGATTGACGCTTTGCCCAACGCAATGTTTCGGGTGGAGCTGGAAAACGGCCATCGCATCCTGGCACATGTATCCGGAAAGATGCGGATGCATTTTATTCGGATACTGCCCGGTGATAAAGTGGTTGTAGAAATGAGCCCTTATGATTTAACCAAGGGCAGAATTATTTTGCGAAGTTAGCAATTAGTGATGGTGTGATTATGAAAGTACGCAGTTCAGTCAAGCGGATTTGTGAAAAGTGCAAAATGGTTCGGCGCAGAGGCGTATTGCGGATTATCTGTCCGGCCAATCCGCGCCATAAACAGCGTCAGGGTTAAATTACAGTTAAAACGAGTCAATTACAGGAGACTATATGCCGCGTATTGTTGGTGTGGACGTTCCGAATGATAAACCGGCGTGGATTTCATTGAGTTATATCCACGGCGTTGGGAAGTATCTGGCTCGCAGAATTTTGGAAGAGGCCAAAGTGAATCCGCAGATTCGCGCAGGCAAGCTGACCGAAGATGAGGTCAGTCGTATCACTCAGATTATCGACCGGGACCTCGTGGTGGAAGGACAGCTTCGCCGGCAGGTCTCGCAGGATATCGCCAGATTGCGGGATATTGGCTGTTATCGCGGAATCCGCCACAAACGAGGTCTTCCGGTTCGGGGTCAGCAGACCCAGAGCAACGCCCGCACCCGCAAGGGCAAACGCAAAACCGTGGCCGGCAAGAAGAGCGTCAAAGAAATACGCTCCTAATCAATATTCAAAAAGAAAATCACAAGCGATTAAGGATTACAGACAAAATGGCCAAAAGTACCAAGAAGAAAGTCAGAAAAAGCGTAATTCGGGGCATTGTTCATATCAAGGCCAGTTTTAACAATACTCTGATTTCCATTACGGATACCGAAGGCGCCGCCATTTGTCAGGATTCAGGCGGTTCGGTGGGCTTCAAGGGGTCGCGAAAAAGCACACCCTTTGCGGCGCAAAGGGCTGCCGAGAAGTGTGCCCGCATGGCGATGCGGTACGGCCTTCGCGAAGTGGAAATCCGTGTCAAAGGCCCCGGTTCGGGCCGCGAATCGGCGATTTCGGCCATTCAGCAGGCCGGACTTCGTATCTCTTCGATTGAGGATGTGACGCCAATACCGCATAATGGCTGTCGTCCGCCCAAACGCCGTCGTGTATAGTGAAAATAGAACAGAGTGAACGAATAAAATAAACTAAGGAAACGAATCGAGTATGGGACGTTACTTGGGTGCGTCATGCAGGCTTTGCCGTCGGGAGAGGATGAAGTTGATGTTAAAAGGCACACGGTGTGAAACTGCCAAGTGTGCGATTGAAAAACGTCAGCGGAGTCAGGCTCCGGGACAGCATGGCTGGAGAAGGGGCCGTAGCGGTGACTATGCGGTTCGTCTGCGTGAAAAGCAGAAAGTCAAACGCTATTATGGTCTGTTCGACAGACAGTTTATGAAGACCTTCCGAATGGCGGAAAGGGGAACTACCGATACCGGCAAGCAGTTGCTGGAATTTCTGGAACGGCGGCTGGACAATGTGGTCTATAAGCTGAATTTTGCGCCGTCCCGCAAGGCCGCCCGACTGCTGGTTTCGCACGGCCATATTTATCTGAACGGGCGTCGTGTGGATATTCCGAGTATGCTGGTCAAGGTGGGCGACAAGATTACGTTGAAGAATTCCGAGAAAACCCGCAAAAAAGTCAAAGCCCAGCTGGAGAGCAACCCCAATTTCGCCGTGCAGGGCTGGCTGCAGCTGGACGCTTCCAGACCGATGGCGACAGTCGTTGCGATTCCGACGCGCGATGATGTTCAACTGGCGGTGGAAGAACAGCTGGTTGTGGAATTCTGTTCGAGATAAGAAAACGGGAAACGGTTTTATTGACAGGGCGGATACCAGAGAGTGTCAGAAGATGCCTTCTGTTTTTGACGCTGAGAACATCCGCCCCCGATTGGGAGGCTTGACATGAGAGTAACTTGGAGAGGACTGGAATTACCGACACGGATTCTTCGCGATGAGCAGGTCTCCGACGACCGCTACGGCCGGTTTGCGATTGAGCCGTTTGAGCGCGGTTTTGGAACCACCATCGGCAACAGTCTGCGCCGCGTGCTGCTGTCCTCGCTGGAAGGCTGTGCCGTGGAATGGATTAAAATCGCCGGCGTGGGTCACGAATTCACCATGATCAAAGGCGTGATGGAGGATATCACCGACATCGTGCTTAACGTCAAGCAATTGATTGTGCGGATGCAGGGTGAAGGGCCAAAGACGATGAAGGTTTCCGCCAACAAAGCCG
>CAZWMN010000079.1:0-2381 GCA_964635075.1 uncultured Pirellulales bacterium
ATCCTTAAATCAAAATGTTTTCGTTTACTTTTGAGCTTAGGGTCTTGGCGAGATGCAAAACAGTCCGGCGCCATGAAGAGGCAACTCCTGACTGAACTCATTGCTGAACACACCAATATCCTGTTTTTTCCACAAATCTCGTACAAGGGCTTTTCCGGTGATTCCCAAATCCGAAAAGGAAACCGGGACGCTGCTGCGTTTCGGTTTAATCTGTTTATCTGGATCGATAAGTACACAGAACTGGACAGACCCTCTTCCCTGGCTTCCCTCTGTGATTATGCCTTTCGATGTGAAATTATCGCAGCCTTCCGGCAATTCGAATTCGACCACAGAAATCCCATGCGTCCCGATGCCTTCGACCGGATTTCCGTTCAGCGTAAGAGGGCGATCGTCAACGGTACGGTTTTTTCGAACTTCTCCCCAACCCGCTGTAGCAACCCCCCAGTCCATATCAGCCAGTTTCAGAGTCCCCTGCGGCCCGGTCACCTTCGGTTCAATCCATGCGGCATGATCGTAAAAATCGTTATCACCACCATTACTGACCACCAATACCAGCCGACGGGCATTATGGATCGGCACGGAAATATCAACCACCTCTGTCTTGGGTTCGCCGCGAATCACTCGGCTTTGATAATCAGGCTTGGATAAATCGAAAGGATCGTCATTGCTTTGGGCGTTGAACAGTGCGACATATCGACCGTCGCTGCCGGGTATATCGGCGGCCCAAACAATGAGATTATTTTCATTTGAAATCTGCCGGTTGCCGGTACTCGCCTGATTCACGGCCAGTACCTCCGGATTGGTCAGCAGATTGAGTGTAAAATCATCCATACGGGTCATATCGGCACCAAGAATCAGCGGCGATCGGGCAATGCACCACAAACTCATACATAGTTTCTGCTCGTCTTGGGTAAACCTTGTGGGACGGTTAAACTCCACGATGCCGAACGGCAACATATCCGCATCGGGCCAGGCGCCTTCAGCACGGTATTTTGTCCACTTCTCAAGACGGCCGAACATTCCGTAGAGCGGCTGCCAGCGGTCCCAGAAGTCGTCGGAGATGCGCCACATATTGGCGTGGTTCATGACGTGACCACCCCGCTCAATCGGCGTATCGCCCGGCGAAAGACTCAGCACCATCGGACGACCGCAGTTGTCGATCGCCTTGCGGATGGCTTCGATTTCCGCTTTCTGTACATCGTCATAGGGACGGGCGATGTCGTCAACCTTCACGAAATCCACACCCCATGAAGCATACAACTCAAAAAGCGAATCATAGTATTCCTGTGCACCCGGCTTGCTCATATCGACGCCATACATATCCGGATTCCACGAACAGGTGGAGCGGGTATTGGCAATGTCGGCTGCTCGGGCGTCCGTTCCGAGGATAGGTGTATTGGCACGGACCGCCTGTTTGGGGATACCACGCATGATATGAATGCCGAATTTCAGGCCTTTTGAGTGGACATAGTCGGCCAGCGGCTTAAAGCCCCTGCCATTGGAAGATGAAGGGAATTTCTTCAACCCCGGTATGAGACGGCTGTATTTATCCATCTCCAGGGGAACGCCCCGTTTGTAAGAATGTCCCTGCGAATCAGGCTCGTACCACTGGATATCCACCGTAAAATAAGTCCAGCCATACGGCTTCAGGTACTTCTCCATAGCATCAGCCTGGGCCTTCGCCTGTTCCTCCGTAAGCGTGGTACCGAAACAATCCCAACTGTTCCACCCCATCGGCGGGGTTTTTACCCATGTCCGGGCCGACGGCATAGAGTAGCCTGTTATGAATGCCAGCGCAACAAAGACTAAGAAATAAATATATCGGGCCATATTAATCTTGTTTCCTTTCTACTCGATGTTCCCGGACCTTCCGATAAATTTAAGTATAAATCGCGGGCACCCTTTGCATCGGTCACTGGACAGGATGTAGATATCCGCTTTTTCTGTGGCTCTTCTAAAGAGCTAATTCATTATTCCATTTCTTCAAAAACCATTTTGTCGAGGTTAACGTAATCGCCGTCAATAACCAGTTTCAGCAAATGCTCACCCGCATCAAGGTTAACCGTCTTGGTAACGACTTGCCAGTTTTGAAATCCCGCCGTATTGGGAACTGAAATGATTCCCGTTATGTCTGAGCCGTCGCATTCAAGATGCAGCTTGGGGCTATCCTGGGCCGAGGCAACATAGAATGAAACCCGGTATGCGGCGGACTTGTTGATCATCACTGTATATGCCATCCATTCGCCGGTATGGGTCCACCCCACATTGTAACCGCCGGCGCTGCATTTTTCGATATCCGCACCTTCGTTGAGACGATACTGCCCGCCTTCGTTTCTATCGTCTCTGTCATAGAAAGCGTCGCCCGGACATCCGGAATCGAA
>CAZWMN010000079.1:2481-3770 GCA_964635075.1 uncultured Pirellulales bacterium
AGGTCGTGACCGGATGTGCTATACTCGAATGCCTTAGTACGGTCTTCGCGGTTCAGTATTTTGTAAATACCTTTACCGGCAGACTCCAATTTCCATTGGTTCGCCCCCTCTTTCCTTTTGTCAGTCAGTACAAAATCTGAACCAAGCACCCAACTACCTCTGCTGTTGGCCGGAACAATGTGATAATGCGGGGTACAGTCAAGGTCGGCATATCTGTCGAGCGGCCCAATGCCGTCCCCGAAATTGAGTTTCAGTATGTAGGCAAGTTCTTCGAAAGAGCGTTCGGGCAAGCGAACGGTCAATCCCTTTGTGTCCTGTTTGAAAACCAATGGCAGGTATTTGCCAGCCTGGCCGTTGAGTAATTCAACCGATTTCGGTTTTTGACCATCCATTCTCTCAGAAGACAACGATTTGAGAATGACTTCATCCTGTCCCTGTTCCCAGCCGAGCAAGATGGCGTAAAGTGTCGTATTGTCTTTGGATCTTGTGTAACGAACATCCCTGGCTGTTCCTTCGCTCGGTGGTCCCATTACGCCATGCGCTCCTCCCATTTTCGTCGGCCCTTCTCCATATTGTTCCCACGCGCGGGTGGCATAGACCGCTTCGCCATATTTCTTGAGCCATGCGCCCATAGTGAGCAGTATATCTTTCTGTTCCTGAGGGATTGATCCGTCTGCCTTGGGCGATATATTAAGCAGCAGGTTGCCGTTTTTGCTGATTCTGTCAAGAAAACCGTGAAGAATCTGTTTCCTGGTATAATATCCGATCCCTTCCGTGTAACACCAGCTTGAAGAACTGATTGCATCATCCGTCAGCCAGTAATTTTCGGTGATATCGGCAGGCCCTCCCCGCTCATAATCGAGAACCGCACATTTGGAGTTCAGTCCATCTTTATAGGTAGCGACAACTTCCTTGCCCCATCCGGCCGCCTGGTTGTAGTAGTAAGACAAGAACTCAAGAAGAACGGACTTGGAAATCACGTGAAGATTGAAATCCTGCCAAATGATATCGGGGTGATACATATCAATGATTTCCTGATGCTTGCTCAACCACAATGCTTCGTTCTTCTCTCTTCCCTGCTGCCCGTATAACATTTGAAGTTTTGGATCGTTTGTTTTCGGCACAGCATCATAAAATCCTGTGATATTGTATGCATGATGCATTGAAAGAATGATCTTCATATTTTTCTTTCGGATGGCATCCGTTAACAAACCGACCAAATCCAGTTTCGGTCCCGTATCCTTTGCGTTCCAGGGATTGACCTTGCTGGCCCACATTGAAAAACCGTC
>CAZWMN010000080.1:0-3438 GCA_964635075.1 uncultured Pirellulales bacterium
GTTGAGGGATGTAAATCGCCTTCCATAACGTGGCCGTCCATATCCAGGACCACGATCTTGTCCGGGGTCAGGTCGTCATAGGATACGCCGCTGGCCTTAATGGCCACCACACCTGCCCGGCGGTCGATTTCGCTGACATTGCCCCAGGTAAAGACCACAAGGTTGTGTTTGACCAGTTCGAGATTGGCCCTACAGACCCGTTCTTTAAGAGATTCGTACATAATCATATCAAAAATTAAAGATCAAAATGACATATCAAAGATTAAAAAGATCATCCTGTCTAAACAGGATTCCACATCTTTGATTTTTGCATTTTGATTTTTAATATTAGTTCAGGTCTTTGCCTTGTCTTTGATATCCAGGAGTGTTTTCATGAGTCCGGACAGGTCTTCTTTGTGACCGGCCACGCCAAAGCAGTCGTGGAGCTGCTTGTACAGCTTGTACAGCTTCTTGTACACTGCCACGTTCTTCGCAACAGGCTTGAACGTCTTGTCCTTGAGGCCTGCCATGGCACTCTGAGCCTCAGAAAAGTTGTCAAAACCACCCTTGGCCTTGCCTGCAACCACGGCACCGGCAATGGCAGCACCTAGTGCACAGGTCTGGCCGGACCTGGATATCTTCATCTCGCGGCCGGTGACGTCCGCGTAGATCTGCATGATCATGGCATTCTTTTCAGATATGCCGCCGCAGTTGACCACCCGGTCGATCTTGATGCCGTATTCTTCAAAACGATTGATAATGGTCAATGCTCCAAAGGCCGTTGCCTCCACCAGTGCCCGGAAGATCTCTTCAGGCCTGGTATGCAGGGTCTGGCCCAGCAACAGACCCGTCAGACGCTGGTCCACCAGGATCGTTCGGTTGCCGTTGTTCCAGTCCAGGGCCAGAAGGCCTGACTGACCGGGTTTGAGTTTCTCTGCCTTGCTAGTCAGGGCCACGTGATCCAGATGATCGGGTTTGACCACGTTGACGAACCAGTTGAAAATATCGCCCACCGCCGACTGCCCCGCTTCCAGACCCCAGTAGCCCGGCAGAATCGAACCATCGACTATCCCGCAAATCCCCGGAATGTCTTTGAGCTTTTTGGCGCTCGACGAAACCGCCATGTCGCAGGTGCTTGTGCCGATGATTTTGACCAGCGTCCCCGGCCCGATGCCGGAACCGACGCCGCCAAGATGTGCGTCAAACGCGCCGATGGCAACAGGAATCCCCGCCGGCAGCCCCAGCTTGGCGGCCCATTGCGCCGTCAGCCCGCCGGCGGCGGTATCCACCGTATAAGTCACATTCGGCAGCGCATCGCGGGCACGCCCCAGCTTCGGGTCGAGTTTCATCAGAAACTGTTTGTCCGGATAGCCACCCCATTTTTCATTGAACATCGCCTTATGGCCCGCCGCGCACCGGCAGCGTTTTAGTTGACTCGGATGCTCCGTACCCGTCAGCACCGCTGGTATCCAATCAGCGTGTTCCACCCACGTGTATGCCGCGTCGAATACGTTTTTATCCGCCTTCAGGCAATGCCAAATCTTACTGAAGAACCATTCCGAAGAATAAATCCCGCCGCATTTGGCCAGATATTTCGGCCGCATCTTTTTGGCGACTTCCGTAATCTTCGCCGCTTCGGCATAACCCGTATGGTCTTTCCACAGCCAGGCACAGGCATTGGGATTGTTCCTGAACGCATCCAGCATCGCCAGCGGCGTACCACTTGCATCTACAGGAATCGGCGTTGAGCCGGTCGTATCGACACCGATACCGACCACCTGCGCCGACGAGAACTGAGGCTCCGATTTTTTCGCCTCCTCAAGAGCCTGCCTGATAGTGATTTCCAGACCCTTGAGATAATCCGCCGGGTTCTGACGGGCGACGTTGTGGTCGGCCCGGTCCAGAATAATCCCCGCTTCTCCCGTTTCATAGTTCCAAACCGATGTACCCAGTTCTCTTCCATTGGCGGTATCCACAATCAGGCACCGCACCGAATTTGTGCCGTAATCCAATCCTATCGCATAAGGCATAATCAACCCTCTTGAAAAAATTTCACTTTTGTAGGGTGGGCCGTGCCCACCATTCTCCATCAATTACTTGCTCTTGGCTCTCGTAACCTTGCAGGGTGGGTGGTTTCCACCCACCTTTTATCTCATATTTCAAAAAAAGGCGGAGCCGCTGTCGGCCCCGCCTCACAGAGTTTCGATTACCAGAAATACACATAGAACGCCGCGATAATGCCCAGAATAATCGCCGTATGCAGAATATCCCAGCCATTCCAACTGGCGCGTGTCGCAGCTTTTTCCGCCGGCGTGGCAGCACCGTAAGTATAACGCAATTGCTGCTCGGTAGGCGCTTTGCTCATCAGGCTGATGAGAACCATCGTGATAATACAGATGATAAACAGCGCCACGCAGACATGCAGCCAGTTAACCGCCTCAATGGAGTAGAGGACGCCGAATTGCTGTTTCAGCGCATCCAGTTTAGCCAGCTTTTCGGCTGCCGGCAGTTTGCCCGCGTCCGTAATCCTGCCGCCGATAATCACATCCAGCGCTAATCGGAACATTCCCAATACGAATCCGACAATCAATCCCCACAGACCCGCGGCCGGAGACGTTCGTTTCCAGAACACACCCATAATAAACGCCGCCGCAATCGCCGGAGCCAGCAGACCCTGAACGTTCTGCAGATAGCGATACAACACATTGCCCATGCCTTTCATTACGGGAATCCAGATAATCCCCAGAATAACGACCGTCGTCGTGGCAATCCGGCCGATGATAACCAGATGTCTTTCACTGGATTGCGGACGAAATTTCTTGTAGAAATCGCCGACAAACAAAGCCGCCGAAGAATTAAACAGCGACGCCAGCGAACTCATCAGGGCTGCGAGTAATCCGCACACGACAACGCCCTTAAAGCCAATTGGAAGCAATTGCGCCACGAGCGTGGAAAACGCATAATCCGCATTCGGGTGACCGGAGCTGTTCAGCGGCATATTCAGTAACCCTTTTTGACTGAGCGCGTAAGCAATCATTCCAGGAACCAGGAAGATAAAGACAGGCGTCAGTTTGAAGTAGCCGGCCAGAATGGCGCCGCGACGGGCATGGGCCTGGTTCTTGCCGGACAGCACACGCTGTACGATATACTGGTCGGTACACCAGTACCAGAAACCGATAATCATCGAGCCGAATATCACGCCCGTCCACGGAAACTCCGGATCACTATTTGAACGAATCAGGTGTATGTTTTGTCCGCAGAGACGTTCCACTTCGCCCCAGCCGCCAACGGCTCTCAACCCCAGAAACAGAATCAAAATCGAACCAATCAGCAGCACCGGCGTCTGAAGCACGGAGGTGTACATAATCGCCTTCATACCGCCGATCACCGTGTAAATGCCGGTAATCACCACCAGCCCCACGGCGCTGACCCAGAACATATCCATCGTATAGCCAAACA
>CAZWMN010000081.1:0-3278 GCA_964635075.1 uncultured Pirellulales bacterium
TGTCGCAGTGCCGAATGTCGTAGTCTACAAAATTATGCCATAAATCATAGATTCAAGAAGTTCGAGGCTTTCCTGTAATGAGAAACATGGCAATTTTTTGTTATTGTACTTGTCTTTGAGCCATTTCAGTATGAAACGAACGGTTGCTATTAAAAATGCTCCGCAACCGCAGGAAGGATCGAGAATTTGCATATGTTGAATCCGCTCAGGTTGCAATTCGTGAAAAACATTCTTAAGAGTGTTAAACACGAGGTAATCCACTAAAGGGGCGGGAGTATAATATACGCCTTTCCCGCGACGGTCCGAACCCTTTTTACGAATTGTTTTGTCTGCAACGGGGCGAGCTAAGCACAATTGGTAAAAATCCCCCAAGAGTGTAATTGGCATTTGAGAACCATACAGTGGCTCAACAGCTTTCGAGATATTAGTTAGGGACGATAATTCAATGTCTTTTTGGGGTTCCATTATTGGAGCACTTAATTGATCCGGGGCAAAAGCTGCTTTGAGCAATTTGCAGGATACCTGGTTGTAAACAGCTTCACAAAGGTTGAAAGCCGTGGGTTTATTAACTATTTTTAAAACGTCCTCAAGTGAGGGAATTGTCGTAGGATGCGACCGTCCAACAAAATCCATGAGCAAAATTGTAGAAATAATATCGTCAACAGATTGTTGTATCTTCGTCCTATCTATGTCTTTATCTAAATCGCCAGTCCACGCCCATAACAAATACTCCCGCCATTTTTGAAGATAATCAAGGTGCCGTGCAACAATTCTATATGGCGGGGAAATTTGCTGTTCAAGTAAAGGTGGAAGAATAGTTCCAATTTCTAATGAAAAATTACCCACAGTTCTTCCTTTCAAAATCAGATCGAAACATTGAAGGGACGAATTACCCAGTGTTTTTAACCGATTTAAAGTTTAGATGTATTTATTGTAAGTGAACATTGAGCATCAGAGTACGCAGTTACAGCAACCAATAGAGCTTTCCATATTCAACGCTTTGAAGACGTCAATTTCTTCCATACATAAGCCGATTTGTAGCTGGGGTTGTAGTTTTCTTATCCTGTTAATGAGATACCTGTAGACTTCAATCCTTAACTTTAAGGGGAAGCGGATTCGTCCGTCTTCAGATTTGCCTTTTTCGAGCATTCTTGAAATAGGGTTGTCTTTGCCTAATTTTTGTTCGGTAAGTTGCAGGGCTCCGGAATAGCTGCAAATCTGCCCGAGCGTGATACGCTCGAGCGGCACCGATTCCAAGAGATTTTCCAGAAAGCGGGTGTATATATTCTGCCAACCTTCAATAGGGATAATCGGCATAATAACAGCACGTAACGGATAGCCGATATCTGCACATTTTTGCATTGCAGGGATTCTTTCGTCAGATGTGGGGACATTTGATTCAAATTGATCGGAAATTTCAGTTGGATTTAAGCTCCACGAAAGAATGGTGTGGCTTTGATGGTCGAGGTCGAGAAGGTTATCCACCTCTGCGCTTTTGGTTAATAAAATTAATCTGGCATATTTCTGTTGGGCGAAAAAAGGAATCATTATGCGGGAATAACCGGTAAGCCGGTCAAGTGCCAATCCGTCCTGGAGTTTGCCTAAATAGAAAGCCGTTGGTTCGGATAACTTAGAAACAGAACTGGCAATCTGGTCAAGAATTTCATAGATATTCACAAATATTTTCACCGTAGGTGAGAATTTTACGCCTGGCGTACCTGCCAAATAGCAATACTGACAATCGTAAGGACAAAACCCGTATGGAGAAAAATGCCAGTAGTTTGGGCAGGTGTTGCCATCTTCATCGCTGAATCTAAGGGCGCTTTTATGCACTCCAAATACCAACGTGTTTTTACCCTTGTAATGCAGCTTCAACGGGTCTGAACTGCTAAACTCAAAGCGGTTGTGAGAGATATCAAGTCTTTCAACAACACGGGCCTGGGGATATAGATTACAAATCGCCTGCACGAAATCACATTGCTGTGCGGTTTGACAACTGCCTTTTGTTAGTACAATTGTTTCAGGTTTGAAAAACGAAGCCGGTTTCGGCTGATAGTTCAAATACGAGTTCTCTGCTGGAAAAAGGCTGGTCATAGTCGGATTTTTATGCTTTAACTTTGTGTTGTCAAGACAAGATTAACCTGATTTGTCATATGTTACGATATACCCCTATTTTGAGGAATATTATACTCGATAGCTGCGTAAATTGCAAGAAATTTTTGCTATTAAACTCACCTAATAAAATTGAACTACAATACTCTATTCTACTCCCATGGAGGCGGGGGGATTCGAACCCCCGTCCCGAGACATTTCAGGCCGGCCTTCTACGTGTGTAGTCGTTAGTTTAAGATTCGCCCCACAAACCGCCTAATGACAGGCTGTCTGCTTCGCTATTCCGTTAAAAAACAGGTCATCGAAACGTTACGGAAAACCGCCCCGACTATCCCGCAGTCTGACGCAGGCGGCAGGTCCGCAGGAGAAACCCGCCGATGCGGGCCGCGTTACTTACGCAGCCAGTCTGTACTGGTAGTTGCCAGTTAGATTTTTTGACGGATATTTAACGAGGCCAACCGTCATCCTCGACACGCCAGCCGACCGTCAACCTGTCCGGTCGAAGCCTTTTCGCCCCCCAATTATGGCTATAGTATAAATCAAAAAGAAGGAAAACACAAGCCCCTCTGACAGGTCAAACCCAATCGGCCGATTTTCTGTCTTCAGAAAAGACAGGAGATGTGTGTTTTAGATAGTGGTCAGGCCTTCGCGAATGGCGTATTTGGTCAGGCCGGCGACATTGCGAATACCGAGTTTCTCCATAATGTGTTCACGATGGGAATCCACTGTCTTGGGACTTAAACGCAGGGCTTCGGCAATATCCCTGGTCGTGTGCCCTTCGGCCACCAGTTGAAGGATCTCCCGCTCCCGACCGGTCAGGCCGTCAATAGCCTCATTCCTCGGATTGGTCAGCAGGTTAATATAGTCCGCAAAGACGACTTTGGAGATTTTGGAACAAAGATAAGTTTTGCCTTCAGCCATTGTGCGTAAGCCGTCCAGCAACTCGGAAAAAGCCGATTCCTTGAGCATATAACCTGTGGCACCGGCCTTAATCATTTTGGCCACCACCGAACCGTCGGAATGCGTGGAAAGAGCCATCACCTTAATGTGCGGGTTTTCGGCAACCATTTGCTGGGTAGCTTCAATCCCATTAAGATTCGGCATCCCAATATCCATCACCACCACATCCGGCCGAAGCTGCCTGACCATATCCACTGCTGTCCGTC
>CAZWMN010000082.1:0-3277 GCA_964635075.1 uncultured Pirellulales bacterium
TTGATGTTATAACTGGTCGCACCGGGTGCGGCGGTCCAGGCCAGATTGATCTGGCTGACGGATATCATCGTCGCATACAAACCTGTTGGTGCCACAGGCCCCAAAGGCAGCGGCCAGCCCGGGGCAGTCACATTGTCAAAGACCGTCTGGCAAAGACTTGAATTATTGTGGCTGGTGACCGCCAGACCGATATAAACCGTGCTTGCCATGCTGAGGGTCTGCGGTGTCCCCTGCTGCGTCCAGTTCGTGCCGTCAGGAGAACGGTACCCGGTGAAGGTGCTGCCGCTGCGTACCAGTTTGACCCAATAGGGTGCACTGAGGCCGGTCGTGTTATTGTTGGCAGTGCTGCCGCCGGTACTGGTGCGATATTGCCAGGTCACGCCATTACCAGGAGTGGCCGCGATAAAGGCGTTTCTCGAATTAGCATTCAGGCTCTCGCGGATCATGACGCCGGCTTTGGCCCATGCATCAGTGTTTTGCACCGACGCGACCCGTGCAACAATACTGCAATCGCCGGTCACCGTCAAATAGGTAAAGCGGAATGCGTCTGCCGTACCCCAGATATCGCTTCCCGACCCGCTCACCGTGAACGCATCACCATTATAAATACTGCTGCCTGTCACTCCCACCGTACCTATGTCCTGCGATTTCCAGGGTGTCACCACGGCCTGGCTGCTGTTGAGACTTTCACCTGATGTAGTGTTGGCGCTAACCACATAATAATAAACTCGCCCGTTAACCACGTCGGTGTCACTATAACTCGTCGTAGTTACATTCGCAGCAATGGTGGTGTAGGGACCGCCGCTGGTGGAGGAGCGTTTGACATTGTAGCTTGTCGCACCGGTAGAGGCCGTCCACGCCAAATCGACTTGGCTGGAGGAGGCCCATTCAGCACTCAAACCTGTGGGAAATGCCGGCGCGGATGGAGCCAGAATACCCCACTTCTGGCTGGCCAACCCGTTATATGTACTCTGTACAATCGCTGCCCCGCCGGCCAGAGATGCATTCTGAACCTCATAACTCAAACCTGAATCAACAGGCATCATGCGGTAATAACCATCCCCAACCGATCGGATGATGAAACGCTGACCCTGGGCGTCAGTGCCCCACCACCAGGTCATGGTGCTGTACCAGGTGTTCCAGTAATAGCTGTCCTCTACAGACTGGACACGGTACTCACCAGCGCCCAGATGCAGGAGATTCCACTTCTGAATGTTCGCCCCTGAATAGGTGTTCTGCACCAGTTGGTGGGTGCTCGTATCATTCTCTATCACCTGTCCGCTGTTTTGGTTAACCAGTTTGTAGGTACCGTTGGCAACTGGGGCGGTCGTGGACGGCAAAAGTTCGATCCAATTCAGATTAAAACCGCCGGTCAAAATCTCAAAACGCAGTTTCTGCCTCCCCAATTCGAGAAAGACCTGTTTGGTTATCGTTGTCCATGTTTGCGTGCCGCCGGTGTTCGGTATTGTCCACGTTCCCGTTTTATCCAGGTTGTAACAAATCACCCTTGCCGCACATCCGGTATTCAAAGAGGCCACACGCAAGCTGAGGTTGTAGAAGCCGGGTTCCGGAACGTAAATGGAGTACTCCAGCCATTCACCATTAGCCGTCCAGCCGACATTATAACCTCCCCCTGTGTCAGTTGTTGTCTGAATATCTACACACTCACCTGTACGGTATTGACCGCCCTGGTTGGTAGTGTCCATATCGTCACATGCTACACCCTGACCACCTGTATCAAAATCTTCAGCTTGGATACGTAGGGTACCGGTTAGGAAATTGTTCACAAAGGTGCCGGTCGTGGCTCGCGGCTGGCCGCTATTGCCATAAACACCGCGCTGTTCAGGCCAAATCCCATAATCAGGCACCCAGGACATGCCGGCCCTGTTAACACGATCTTTATAGACTTCCGGTATGGCAACATCATCGGAAACACCCCAGGGAGGAATAAACTGGAAACCAAGCCATGACACCCCAAGACGTTCAAGTTCGGATGTTTGCATGACGGCAAAACCTCCACGCCCGGTGCCCCAATCGCTGTCTCCATACTCGGTCATAAAGCATGGATAGCCGGCATTCAGAAGCGCTGTAACAGCAGTCGTAGTCTCCTTCCAGCCGGCATAACCGTGGAAACCTACTGCGGTTTTGCTCCAGATCGCGGCCGGATCGCCGCCGACAGCGGTGTTAAACGCATTGATATCCGTCAGGGCAGCGGATGCCCCGCCGGAACCACCAAACACGGCATAGCTAAACAGCAGCACCGGCGTATCCGGGGCATGCGAACGGATGGCATTATAGGCCGCAGCTTCCATATTAATCGCCCCAGGCGGAGTGGCACTCGAACTCGAATAAGGCGGGCCCCATGCCACCGGCTCATTCTGGATTTCAAAGAGCACATGTGTCTCATTGGCATAGCGCGCCGCGTAGAAATTCCAGAAATCCACGACATAATTAAGATTATAATTTCCGTTGTTAGCACCATTGCCGATCGTGATGATCAGGTAAAGACCCAAATCCCGCGTCGCCTGCACTACGCTATCAACCCGGGCAGCCGCGTAGCCGGGCGCGGTAGAACCTGGATTAGGGTAATTGATATCGAAACACTCCCCATAGAGATGCACGGCATTGAAACCAAGATTCTTCATATTCGCAATCTGGGCGTAGGGTGCCGGGTCGCCCCATTCCGAAGAAGTGTAGGGACCTCGCAAGAGTTGCCCATTGTCGCCCACAAAAGTCGTACCCGTCGCATTGAGTACCGGACGTCCGCGCTGTATATCCGCCTGTACCAGGGAAGCTGTCATACAGACGATGGCCGTAACGAATACTTTCACGAAGGTCATGCAAATGGTTCTTGATGAGATTCGTTTCATAATCGTTCTTCACTTTCTGCTATTCACATATGTTGACAATTACTGAGACGAATCATCCAGCCAGTTTTGGGCAAATTTCGTAAATTCATACAGATTGATTATGCCGTCGGCATTTAAATCCAGGGTAGTGTTGGCCTGCAGCCAGTAACCGGCAAATTCCGAAAGGTCATCGGCGTTTACAATATTGTCTGCATTCATATCACCATAACGGATAAACCGCCACCAGTTGACATTTAACAGGTAACCGCCGCCGCCGGTAAATTTCAGGTACAGATCATGTATGCCGGTTGCGCCACTGATGTGGCAGGATTGAGTAACCCATGTCTGCCAGTCGCCCGTGTCTGGAACCGCGCAGGTTCCTATCTGCGGTCCGGTCACGCTGTCAAGGTGCAGTTCAATGCTGCCGC
>CAZWMN010000083.1:0-3144 GCA_964635075.1 uncultured Pirellulales bacterium
CCCTGACGAACAGCGGCATAGTTTCAATCGGGGCCGCCGTATCAACGGTCTGGCCTCCAGTGTGGGATTGGCCTGTCCAGAAATCATACCAGAGAGAACCTTGGGGCAGATAAACTGTGCGGCTTGATGCCCCGGCGCTAATGACGGGGTTGACCATTATCGCCGGGCCGAACATATATTGGTCGGCAATATTGTACACCCGAGCATCGTGTTGAAAATCCATCACTAACGGCCGCATCATCGTGTAATCGCTGCTGGTGACCTGCCATGCCACAGAATAAATGTAGGGCAGCAGATGATATCGCAGCCGGTCGTAATCGAGCAGGATTTTCTGTGTGGCTTCGTCAAAACGCCACATTTCTTTGGCTTTGTTGGTGCCGTGCACGCGGAACATCGGGCAGAATGCACCGAACTGGAACCAGCGAGTGAATAATTCGGCGTATTTGGCATCGGCGGGGTCGCCTCCGAAGAATCCGCCGATGTCGGTGTTCCAATAAGGAATACCTGATGCGCTGAAATTAAGCCCTGCCGGAATCTGACAGGCAAATACCTTCCAGTTGCCGGTAATGTCCCCCGACCACGTAACGACGCCATTGCGCTGCTGACCGGCGTATGCCGAGCGTGCGAGAATAAAGACCCGCTTTTGTGGTATGTCGGTGCGCTGGCCTTGATACACCCCGCTGGTGTGCATCAGCGGGTATGCATTAAACACGGTGGTGCCGGAACCGGCGGCCGTCTTCAAGTCGCGCATCTCCCCCCAGTTGCCGCTGAGTTCGGCCTCGCAGGCGTCCAGCCACCAGCCGTCAAAATCGAGCTTGCCGAGTTTTTTATTCATTTGTGCCCAGTAGAGCCGGCGTCCTTTGGGATTGAAGGAATCATACCATTTGCCCTGTCCCTTGGGATAAACATTGTTATAAGCCGGTTGATAGAGCGCGCCGATTTTTTCCAGTTCTTTAAAATGAGTTGTTGCCATATCAAACCGCGGCCAGACAGAAATGATGATATGGGCGTTGGCTTCGTGTACGGCCTTGACCATCCCGCCTGGGTCTGGATAACGCTTTGGGTCGAATTCGTGAGAGCCCCATTGGCCGGGTTGCCAGTATTGCCAATCCTGGATGATGCCGTCCAGCGGAATATTTCGCTTGCGATATTCAGACAAAACGCCCAGCAGTTCATCCTGGCTTTGATAGCGTTCTTTGCATTGCCAGAAGCCCCACGTCCATTTGGCGAACATCGGAACGGCGCCGGTAAGCTGCCGGTATGCGGAAATCGCCTCATCCGGCTGTGGACCGTACATCACGTAATAATCCACTGCGTTGCCTGCTTCAGAGGACCAGAAGAAAGCAGGTTTTGTTGTCGGCAATTGCCACGCCAGATGCGCTTCAGCATTGCCGCCACCCTGAAAATATTCCATGCGGATACGGTGTCGGCTTTTGGCGGCAAAGTTCACGCTGGCCCGGAAGGTGCTGACGGCCTGTGTGTTCCATTCGTCTATCACCTTCTGCTCGTCTATCCATACGCGCACGCCATCGTCGGCCGATGCAGTAAGGGTGTATTGCCCGGCCTCGTTGGCTTCGATAAAGCCGGTCCAGCGCACACAGTAGTTATCGTGAGGCACACCTGTAGGCGGCATCTTGCTCCAGTTAAAATCCACTTTTGTATCGGTTCGCGTAGCGATGAGCTCCTCGAAATTACTGCCCTTGTAATAATGGGCTGTCAGGCCGCCGGGCTGACCTTCTTCATCCAAGAGCTGAGCGGACGGAATGATTTCTTGAACGCCTGCGCCCATATCGACATCAGTTACAGCGGGATTGTCCCACAACATGGCATATCCTTTGGATGACAGCAGGACCGGTACGGCAACTTCCATGTTTTTCTGCTGAAGGTGTACGCTCTTGCCGGCGTAATTCATCAGACCCTGTTGATGTTGCCCCAGCCCATAAAAGGCCTCCTGCAGGTCGAATTCAAACTGCTGCCTGACGCGATATGACGCCAAACCGCCTACTGTTGCAGGTTCGAAACAAGTTCCGTCAGCCGCCTCGGCCAGAATCGTTGTGCCATTTGCATCCATAAAGCAAACGCGTCCGGTTGCCTTGTCCACACGCGCCCCAAGCTTTGCTGTCGTTAACAGCACATAATCCTTATTGTCCTGACACTGCCACTCGGTCTTTTGCGGCTTGGCAAAGATGGTTAAACTCGAATTTTTCGGCAAATCCCGTGTTGGAGTGTGAAGGACGCGAATCGTCTGCTCATTCCAGAGTTCCAGTCGTGTCAACCCGCCCGGCGTATCCAGCGTAATACCGATTTTGTCTTTACGCATAGTTTGACCGAATGTCAATGTGGACAACGCGAAAATCATGACGACTGCATGCACTATTGTCTGTGACTTGTGAATCATCGGATTTCTCCCCTTGCATAAAGTTATTTTTATGCAGTTTTATTTTGCTCCGGTATTTTGCGGCGGATCATCTCCGGAATAAAGCTCGGTTTTACCTTCTTTCAGACCGTCGGCCTTTTATGAACACCTAAATATTACTCCTTTTTGTTCATCCGCTAATTATGATTTCACCGTCCGTACTCTGAATACGATTGTATTTTCCAGATGACTTTTCCCGTCAGCGGGTCGTCTTCCAGTACAAACGTATTATTTTTCTTGGATAGGCGAATGCGGTGCAGTTTGTTATCTGACGGAAGACAAACCAACCCCTGTGCTTGTTGCACATCGGTTGCATAAACGACAAAGTCCAGAGCCGACCAGTCCATCTGCATTGTGGATTGTGCCGGCCTGATATGCGGGATGACCGTGCCGTCACGCACAAGAATAACCGCGGGAATTTTGCCGGCTTCGATATGATGCCATCCGCCGGTATATATTTTGCCGGTCTGGTAATCAATCCATTGTCCGGGTGGCAGGTAGGTGTTGCGTCCGGTTGTTTTTTCCTCCATCAGAGGCGCTACGAGAATATCAGAACCGAACAGGTATTCATCTTCAACCAGCCAGGAACCTGGGTCGTCGGGAAATTCTATGAACAGCACCCGAACCATAGGCAGTCCGTGTTCAGTGCAATTTTTTGCCTGGGCATAAACGTATGGCATCAGTTTATATTTTGCTTCCACAGCCAGACGGAAGTCATTCATAAATGC
>CAZWMN010000084.1:0-2862 GCA_964635075.1 uncultured Pirellulales bacterium
CCTGTGACGGCGCAGACCTTGACGGTGACAAGGATGTTGACTTTTTTGATTTTGCCGTATTCGCAAATAACTGGCTTGCAGAATAATAAGAAAATCTACTTTAATCTATTTAGGGTTGCTTGACAATAAAAACGGGTGGCGGCACAAGGAAATAATCAATACTATGAAAAAGAAAGTAACAATGATAATTACAATCACGTTAGTCATTGTGGTCCTTGGCATAACATTAAGCGCCCACGCGATAGCATTGCATTGGTCAGCCGATAGATATAAATATGGCAGGTAAAACGGCAGGGTTACTGTAAATCAAATGATGTGGTCGAGCAGATCAAAAAAAGGAAAAGTAGAATGATTAGACGAACATGGTTTTCTATAACAGTCCTAATGGTGATAATGGCTGGAATACCTTCCGGCGGTACGTCACCGGCTGCGACGGTTGTAGTCGATCACACCACGAGCTATCAGACGATTGAAGGTCTGGGCGGAGCGATATGTTTTTATAACGGATGGTTTACAGCACATCCCTATAAGCAGGAAATTTTTGACTATGCTTTCAGCGGGCTGAATCTTTCGATGCTGCGGGTTGGTAACTGGTGGCGCGGTGTCAATGGCCAGGATACCGCCATTTATGAAATTGTTGCCGCAGCCAAACAGGGATTGGGGCATCCCGTACCGATTTTGATAAGTTCCTGGTCGCCTCCTGCGTATCTCAAGAGCAATGGCGAAACTGCCAATGGTGGAACGCTGATACAGGTAAACGGCGCTTACGACTATGCGGGATTCGCGAACTACTGGTACAGCTCGATTCAGGATTACATTGCACATGGTGTTACCCCTACCTGGATCGGCATCCAGAACGAACCGGACTGGACGGCGGATTACGATTCCTGCCGGTTTAATCCATCCGAGGCTCCCGTGAACGGAGAGTACTACGCAAGCTTTGCCCTGGCACAGGATACGGTTTATCAGATACTCCAGGCGAACATGACATCGCCTCCCAAATTGCTGGGACCTGAGTGCGTCGGTCTTTACGGTAACGCCGCCGGCCTTCGGAATTATATGGCACAAATGAACGCCAACACCTTTTACGGAATCGCGCACCACCTCTACGGCGGCAGCACGGATGGAACCCCGGATGGATACAACTCCGCGTTTACTACCGTATTAAACAGCTCCAATACTCTTTTTCCCGGCAAACCAAGATTCATGACTGAATTTGGCGACATCAAAGGCCTGATCAATGTTGCGAATTTGATTCACAACTCCCTCGTTGTCGAGCAGGTAAGCGGATACAACCACTGGAGTTTGATGTGGCCTGGAGACATTGGGTTGGTAGAAATAGAGAATCCCTATGACCAGGGCAATTGGACTACCGAGAAAGGATATTGGCTCAATCCGTCCTATTGGTCCATGAAGCATTTTTCGTATTACATCACTCCCGGATTCAGGCGGGTGAAGGCCAATTCCGACAACTCCAATGTCCTGGTGTCAGCTTACCTTTCGCCCGACAATAAACGGCTTGTTGCCGTGTTTATCAACCGGAGTCCGGCCACACCTGCCACGGTGAACCTGAATACGGTTTCCTTTGCATACGATTACTCGAGTGTCTATCAGACCGAAGGGACAAATTACTTCGAGTCGCTCGGTCCAATAGTCGGCTCGCAATTAACACTGCCTGTGTTATCGCTTACCACAGTCCTCCTGGATAAGGAAGTGACAGTCGGTCCCGCGACCAATCCGTCGCCAGTCAACGGCGCGACAGAAGTCTCCACCAATACGACCCTGACATGGTTGCCAGGTACAAACGCAATGAACCATGCGATATATTTGGGAACGGATTACAATGCGGTAGCCGCCGCCACTGTGGCTTCGCCGGAATATCAAGACACTGTTTCCACCAACAGTTTTACGCCGGCGGCGCTTACTTCAAAGACGACCTATTACTGGCGCGTGGATGAAATCGCTTACTCCAGCTCCAATCAGGGTTCGGTCTGGTCGTTCAGTACCACACAGCTGGTGCCGGCAGCACACTTGAGATTTGACGAAACCAGCGGCACAACCGCCTCCGATGCCACCGGCAACGGATGGACAGGCACGCTTGTCAATGGCCCACTCTGGAAGGCAGGAAAGTACAACAATGCCATTGATTTGGACGGAATGAACGACTACGTCAGCCTGCCCACAGGCGTGGTCGATGGCCTGACTAATTTTACTGTGGCTGTATGGGTTTACTTGGATGTGGTCAGCACCTGGTCGCGTGTGTTTGACTTCGGAACCGGCACCACTGTAAATATGTTCCTGACACCCCGCAACGGCTCAACGAGTACGGTCCGTTTCGCCATCACCACCGGTGGAGCCGGCGGAGAACAGCAAATAAATGGCGGCGCCGCGCTTCCGTCGGGCGCTTGGACGCATGTGGCCGTAACGCTGGGCAGCGGTACGGGTATTCTTTACGTCAACGGCGCGGAAGTCGGATGCAACAGCTCGATGAGCCTCACTCCGGACTCACTCGGCGCTACTACGCAAAACTATATTGGCAAGTCTCAATACGGGGATCCGTACCTTAATGGACGCGTGGATGACTTCCGCATCTACTCCAGCGCCTTGAGTCCCGCGGAGGTAGAAGCGTTGGCTTCGAACAGCGCACCATATTTCATCAGCGATCCGATTGACAAGCCCGACGCAATTGAGGATGCCGCATATACTGGACAGACACTGGCAGGAGATGCGAGCGACTCTGATAGCGACCCACTGACCTTCAGTAAAATCAGCGGCCCGGCCTGGCTTACCATAACCGCTAATGGTACGATTTCCGGAACTCCATCAGATTCGGATGTCGGCCTTAATGTATTTACGGTTCGA
>CAZWMN010000085.1:0-2504 GCA_964635075.1 uncultured Pirellulales bacterium
GAACAAATCTGAAATCATTTTCCGCGTCATCTCAATAGTGTTGCTGTTGCTCGGCACGGGCGTTTTTCCGTTATTTGCGGTTGCAGCGAAACCTTGCCGGATTGAACTCGCGGAAAATTGGAAGCTCATGTCTTCGAAGGAAGTGCAATCGGAAGGCGCCGCGATTTCTGTTGCCAATTACAAGGATGACCGATGGCACCCGATTCACCGAATGCCGGCGACGGTTCTTGAAATACTTCAGGAGGACGGTGTCTATCCGAACATGTATGTCGGACAGAACATGCTGAATGTTCCACAGGATTTATACAAGCAGGACTGGTGGTATCGCACGACCTTCAGTGCGCCCGCCAGCGACTTCTACACGCTCGAATTTCCGGGAATCAACTACCGGGCTGAAATCTGGCTTAACGGCGAAAAGATTGCCGACAACAAGCAGGTGGTCGGTATGTATGCCGCTCACGAATTCAATGTGACCCCATGGATCAAGCGAGGCTCGCTGAACGTATTAGCTGTTAAGGTGACACCCGAGCAAATGATCCAGGATGTGAACGGCGTGGAATTAGCCGACAGTTGGTTTGACTGGCTCAACTGGAAATACCTCGGTTACAAGGGTCCGAAGAAGAAAAATCCATGGATGGGTGTTTCTTTCGTTCCCGATCGTAATGCCGGTATCTGGAAACCGGTATATTTACGGGCAACCAGCAGCGTTTCAGTCAACAACGCTCTCGTGAATACGGAACTGCGCCTCGCCGAGTCCACCGCCCGGCTCACGGTTTTCGCCACGCTGCACAATCTCTCGGCACAGCCGGTCAGCGGTACGTTAAAAGGAACGATTTCGCGGCCAGGCAAGCCGACGATCCGTTTCGAGCAACCTGTCGCCAGTCTTGCCGCCGGCAACACTCGCCAAGCCGTGTTCACACCGGAAGAATTTCCGGAATTGGTCGTTACGAACCCGGACCTCTGGTGGCCATACACCATGGGCACACCGGCTCTTTACGACCTTCACATGGAGTTTGTGCAGAAAGAAACTCTTTCGGACTCTGCTCATCTTCGCTTCGGAATCCGAAGCATCACGCAGCATCGCGATAACAATGAACAATTTCCCGACATGGGCAAGGGCGGCAATTTTTACCTGAAGGTGAACGGCCGTGATTTTCCAGTCCGCGGCGGCAACTACGCTCCTGACCTTCTCTATCGCTACGACCCGGAGCGCGAAGCCGACATCCTTCGATATGTAAAGGACATTGGCCTCAACTTTCTCCGGTGGGAATCGAAAATCTCAAGCGAACACATTATCGAATTAGCCGATGAGCAGGGCATTCCGACCATGTTCGGCTGGATGTGCTGCAATCAATGGGAGAAATGGGAACAATGGGACGAAGAAGACCATCGTGTCGCGTTGCAGAGTCTTCGGTCGCAAATTCTGATGCTCCGCCATCATGCGTCCGTGTTTGTCTGGGCAAACGCAAGTGACGGCATACCTCCAGAGCCAATTTACCAGGAATACAACAAGATTCTTACCGAATTACACTGGCCAAACGCCGTGGTGAATACGGTCTCTGCTTTTGCGAAAGATGCGAACGGAAACCGCATATGGGATGGTATTCGCATGGAAGGTCCTTATTGCTGGCGGCCTCCAACTTACTGGTTCAGCGGAAAATACCCAGCTACCTGCGGCTCTACCGTCGAGCAGGGCGACAACGAGCAAATTCCTACTCTGGAGAGCCTCAAAAAGTTCATCCCGGAGGACAAGCTCTGGCCAATCAACAACACCTGGTTCATGCACGCAGGGGCATGGGCTGATAATTGTACCCTTGGCAATATTCAACTGGCACTGCAAAAACGCTACGGACCTTCCACCAACGTGGAGGACTTTGTGCGGAAGGCACAATTAGCCCATTACGAGAACGCCCGCGCGCAATTTGAAAGTTTTGCCGCGAGCGGCTGGGCCAACCGCAAAATGACTGTCTATTGGATGCTGAACAGTCACTGGCCTTCGTTTTACGGCAATCTCATTGATTATTACCTGAGTCCGGGCGGCGTATACTTCGGGGCGAAAAAAGGTTTACGGCCGCTCTCTGTGGTTTTTGATTCGTATGCGGCCGGCGATCACAGCCAGGCCAGGATACTCGTTTTCAATCAAAGTCCCGTTGACGTTCACGGGCTGAGCGTTCGTGTGCGCGTCTATGATCTTGACGGCAAGGTGCGCGATGATCGTTCTGCAAAGGACATAGCGGTTCCTTTCAACGGCGCAACAGAGGTCATGACGCTGCCACGTTATCCGGAAAGCTCACCTGTATTTTTCGTACGCTGTCAATTATTTGACGTCAGCGGAAAACCCGTGACGGACAACACCTATTGGCAATCTCAGAAAGATGACGACCTGGGGGTTAGAACCAATGATGTTTACATGACTCTGCGCCAGGACCATTGGGCCGACATGACGGCGCTGAATACCCTGCCTGCTGCAACAGTCGAAATCGATGCGCAACAAAAGAAGGTTG
>CAZWMN010000086.1:0-2294 GCA_964635075.1 uncultured Pirellulales bacterium
TTGGTACGGAATACGGCGGCATGAACGAGGTGCTGGCCGATATCTATGCGATCACTGGAGACAAGAAATACATCGATCTGGCTAAACGATTCAACCACCGGAGAATATTCGATCCCCTGGAAAATCGCCAGGACAGGCTCTCCGGTCTTCATGCCAATACCCAGATACCCAAGATTGTCGGTATGCAGCGTATAGCAGCGTTGGTCAACGACGATAAGCTGCACACCGGGGCCGCGTTTTTCTGGGAAACCGTTACGCGGAACCGCAGCGTGGCCTTTGGCGGCAACAGCGTCAGCGAGCATTTCAATGACCCCAAGGACTTCAGCGGCATGGTCGGGCACCGGGAGGGACCGGAGACCTGCAATACCTACAACATGCTCAGGCTCACCGAGGCGCTTTTCAAGGCGGAACCGAAGGCCGCTTATGCCGACTTTTACGAGCGTTCCCTTTACAATCATATTCTGGCCTCCATCAATCCGAAGCATCCCGGATACGTCTATTTCACCCCGATCCGTCCGGACCACTACAGAGTGTATTCCCAGCCCGAACAGGCCTTCTGGTGCTGTGTGGGCACCGGCATGGAGAATCCCGGAAAATACGGCGAGTTCATTTATGCCCGTGCCAAAGATGAGTTGTATGTGAACCTCTTTATCCCATCGCAGCTCTCTGTGTCTGATAGCGGAATGGTTCTGAAACAGGAGACGAAATTCCCGGATGAGGCGAGTACGCAGCTTAGTCTTCAACTCGAGAAACCGACCACTTTTACGCTGAATATACGCCATCCTGCCTGGGTCAATGCGGGCGATTTCGCAGTCAAGGTCAACGGGCGGCCCGTTGCCGTCGAGTCGACTCCGTCTTCCTACGCCGCGATTCGCCGCGAATGGAAGAATGGAGATCGGATCGGAGTCAGTCTGCCGATGCACACCACGATCGAGCGACTCCCCGATGGCTCCAACTGGGTGGCCATCCTGTATGGCCCGATCGTTCTGGCGAATCCCGACGGCACTGAAAATATGGATGGTCTGTTTGCTAACGATGGCCGCATGGCGCATGTGGCGAATGGTCCGATGATTCCACTTGACAAGGTTCCGGTCCTGCTTGCAACGGAAGAAGAGTTGCTTGCACATGTGGTTCCTGATCGTTCCGCCGGGCCGATGCACTTCCGTATCACGGATGTGATAGAGCCGGCTGAACCCAAGGGCTTGCCGCTGGTGCCGTTTTTCAGACTGCACGAACGGCGCTATCAGATGTACTGGGAACTCACAACACCCGAAAAGATCGCTGCGAGAAAGGAAAAACTTGCCGCCGAGGAACGTGCCCGTGCGGCACGCGAGGCTGCGACTCTTGACTCGATTGCCGTGGGTGAGCAGCAGCCCGAAGTGGAACACAACCTGAAAGGCGAAGGCATGGAATCGGGCATTCACAATGGTCGGCGCTGGCGTCACGGTGCGTGGATTCAATACACGCTGGATCCGCGAGGCGCCAAAGAAGCTATTTTGTCTGTCATGTATTCCGGTGACGATGACGGCCGGGAATTTGACATCCTGGTTAACGATAAGGTTATCGCCACCCAGAAGCTGACCCGTGAAAAACCCAGCCACTTCATTGAGAAACGGTATCCGATTCCCGCCGACATCCTTCAGGCCGCCGGCAGCAATCGTCTCACGGTCAAATTCGTCGCCAAACAGTGGCTTGCCGGGGGAGTTTATGATGTGCGTCTGCTCAAGCCGGGCGCACCGGAAGTTCTCCCTTTTAACTAAAACCGATTTAAATAGGATGGATAAATCTATGAAGCAGTTAATTATTCAAAAATTCGTCGTAGTCGTTACGCTGACTATTACAACAACTTTCTGTACTGTATGTTTTGCGGACAATCCGATCGTACAGACCCTTTACACCGCCGATCCAGCCCCGATGGTGCATGATGGGGTGTGTTATGTGTATACCAGCCACGACGAAGATGTAATCGTGCGTAACTTCTTCACCATGAATGACTGGCGGTGTTATTCCACCACGGATATGGTCAACTGGACCGATCTTGGCTCGCCATTGTCCTATAAAGATTTCAGTTGGTCAAGAGGGGATGCCTGGGCAGGTCAATGTATCTATAGAAACGGCAAATTTTATTTCTATGTTCCGGTTAATCAAAAATCAGGTGGAAATGCCATTGGAGTTGCGGTAGCCGATACTCCGCAAGGACCGTTTCGCGATGCCATCGGAAAGCCTTTGCTTACAGGAAATGGATATATCGACCCCTCGGTGTTTATCGACGACGATGGACAGGCGTATCTGTA
>CAZWMN010000087.1:0-2170 GCA_964635075.1 uncultured Pirellulales bacterium
GAATGACATTTTGTTATATCTTCTTTTATGGTAAGAAGTTATAATATTTTTCCTTAACCAATCGGTCAGTTTGAGTATAATAGTTATTATGAGCAAGAGGCAACATAACCAGGCCCATTCTGCTGACGGCGGGCGAAATTCTCGAATGCTTGAACCGCGATGCGAAACTTCTGCACCAATTTGGCGTGACCAAAATCGGTCTGTTCGGCTCCTTTCTGCATCGTTCCTCGCATTCCCGCAGCGATATTGATTTTCTCGTGGCCTTTGACCAGCCGACGTTTGACCGGTATATGGAGCTGAAATTCTATCTGGAAGACCTTTTTGGCCGAAAGGTCGATCTTGTGATAGAGCAGGACTTAAAACCCGCTCTGCATTATCTGCGCAAGGAAGCCGTCTATGCCGAGGCCGTATAGACTCTATCTGGAAGATATTCTGACCGCCGCAGGCAAGATTCAGGATTATACAAAGGCGCTGGATTTTGACGACTTTTAAAAAAATTCTATGGCGGTAGATGCTGTTTTGCGCAATCTGGAAGTCATCGGCGAAGCGTCCAAGAAAATCCCCCGTCTGATTCGTACCAGGTACCCGGACGTGGAATGGAAAAAAATCGCCGGACTGAGAGATATTATCATTCATGAGTATTTTGGCCTTAATATGCAGATTTTATGGGATATTATTACTCGGAAAGTGCCGACGCTCCAAAACCAAATCGAACGTATCCTTTTAGAGGCGAAAAAAGGAGACCTCCCCTTCCAAAAATAGAGGGAATGAAGATGTTATCACAGTGGTGGAATTGAAAAATCATCCGCCAAAACCAGGGCGCGACAAAAAAGAGCGTCGAAGCGATCCTCTCACGCCTGCGTTAAAATATACCCCAATGATAAACCCTGTTGTGTGATACCGGAATTAAATGTTCCCGGCTGCCGGGCCAAGCAGGCAAAAAAGAGAAAAACTCAGAAATCGGTAAAAAATTACTGTCGTCAGAGAAAATTATAATTGACATCAGACAAAAGAAGAAAATATAATACCGGCACATTCGAATGGACATCACAAAGGACATTTTTACCAGGCATCACGGATAAGCATTCTTGAACGGTCTGAGTCATTTGCCTCGATGAGCATACTGCGTTCGAAAACAGGGAACAAAGGGATGTGTATTGAATACTATCAATTTATTTGGAGGTATCGACCATGTTAGCGAAAGTAGAATTGAACACTCTTATTACTGAGCCGGTACGCGAAATGCTGACCAAAATTATGGCCTATCTCCCCGTCCTGCTGGGAGCCTTGGTCATTCTGATTGTAGGCTGGCTTGTGGCCAAGGCAATCAGACAGCTCGTGGGCTGGCTGCTTAAGACCGTACGTTTTGATGTGCTGGCGGATAAGACAGGGATATCCGAAGTGCTCAGGAAGGGCAATTTGAAAATTTCCGCCGGGGAGGTAATCAGCGGCCTGGTGTATTGGCTGATTATAATTATGGTGCTCGTGATGGCGGTGGATGCTCTGGGGCTGCCCAAGGCTTCCGATGTTCTTGCAAGCTTATTTGCTTACGTCCCAAAGGTCATCGCGGCCTTGCTGGTTCTGGTGGTGGCAATGTTTCTGGCCAACTTTGTGTCGGGAATCGTTCGTACCGCCGCAGGCAACGCCAACCTGCCCAGACCGGAGATATTTGCTGGTATCAGCCGATGGGCCATTATCATTTTCGCAGTCACGATTTCACTGGGAGAGCTTGGTATTGCAACGCTTCTGGTAACGACCACGTTCAATATCATCCTTGGCGGCGTTTGTCTTGCGTTGGCGCTGGCCTTTGGATTGGGCGGTAAAGACGCCGCGGCAAAATATCTTGATGAATTAATGAAAAAGATGCGCTGAGAAAAAAAGCTGACGGATAGTTAAACTGTTTAGACAAAAACAACCGGTTTCAGGTCGGCATACAAAATGAAATCATAGGCGGTGCGTCGGCATTCGTCAGGCGGCTCGGCTGTTTGCGTGGAACGCTGCATCCCTAAAAGAAAGGATAATTGCTATACGCGATTACCCTTTTTAACGGGGCAGACTTGCCTATAGTCGTGTAAAAATCCGCGAAATCGTTCGTAAGCCCCATCCACGGCGGTATATAGGGGTAGTCAGTGAATTTTGGATTTTTTGGCAATTTTTTAAGCTGGTTTTG
>CAZWMN010000088.1:0-1939 GCA_964635075.1 uncultured Pirellulales bacterium
CGATGGCCAATATATATTTTCTCTTTTGGAGTAGAATTTGTCAATTTTTAACCGCCGGTTTGTTGGAAATTTACAATCCGGCAACGGCCCACTTTGCGGCTTTACTTTACCTTTTATTTTGTCTATAATATCACCTCAGATTACGAACAGGTCTAACAATGCAAAAAATAAAGATTTACGACACGACGCTGCGGGACGGTATGCAGGCCGAGGGTGTGAGTTTTTCCCTTGAGGACAAAGTCTTAATCGCCCGCAGGCTCGACGAGTTCGGAATGGACTACGTCGAAGGCGGCTTTCCCCAAAGCAATCCCAAGGAAGTCCAGTTCTTCCGGCAGATGGCCGAAAATCCGCTCAAAAACGCCAAATTTGTTGCGTTCGGCAGCACTCGTCGAGCTGATACGAGAGTTGAAGACGATGCCTGTATTCGTGCGCTTCTCGATACATCCGCCCCGGCCTGTACGCTGGTCGGCAAATGCTGGGACCTGCACGTCAGCACCGTTTTACGTTGTTCGAATGAGGAAAATCTGACCCTTTGCGCCGATTCAGTCCGTTATCTGACTCGAAAAGGCAAAGAAGTCATTTTTGACGCTGAGCATTTTTTTGATGGTTACCAGGCTGACCCCAAATATGCGATGAAGGTTTTGGCCGTCGCCGCCGAGGCCGGGGCCAAATGTCTTGTGCTGTGTGAGACCAACGGCGGCAAGTTGCCGGATGAAGTCCATCACATCGCCGCCGCGGTGGTTAAGCTGTTGCCCGGCGTAGAAATCGGTATTCACTGTCATAACGATACGGATTGCGCCGTTGCCAATACGCTGGCTGCTGTCCGTGCCGGCGCACGCCACGTCCAGGGTACGGTCAATGGAATGGGCGAACGGGCCGGCAACGCCAATCTGTGTACCATTCTGCCGAATCTGTCGCTGAAGATGGGATTTGAAACGGTGGGCAAAGAAAGACTCAAAACCATCACCGAGCTTTCGCGGTTTGTTTTTGAAATGGCCAATCTCGCCCCGGCGGTTAATATGCCTTATGTCGGCGAAAGCGCATTTTCTCACAAGGCCGGTCTGCATATCGATGCCCTGCGCAAAGATCAGAGAACGTATGAGCACATTGATCCCGAATCGGTTGGTAATAGCCGCAAGTTTCTGATTTCCGAATTGTCCGGGGCATCCAATGTGCTGGACAAACTCGAAAAGAAAAAAATGATTACCGACAAGGTCGTCGTTCGCAAAATTCTGGAACGGGTGCAGGAGCTTGAAAACGAAGGCTATCAGTTTGAGACCGCCGAGGCCAGCTTTGACATTCTCATCAAAAAGGCCCTCGGCTCGTACGTCCCCTGTTTCGAGCTGGAAAAATACCACATCGATGTGGAGCGTTCGACGGACGGACGGATGGTGACCGAAGTCTCCGTCAAGTTAAAAGTCGATGGCAAGACCGAACATGTCGTCAGCGAGGGCGATGGCCCGGTCAATGCACTGGATAACGCTTTACGCAGAGCGCTGGAGCCGTTCTATCCGAATCTTCGCACAATGAGCCTGATTGATTACAAGGTTCGCGTGGTCAACGCCCGTGCCGGCACCGCCGCCCGTGTTCGCGTCGTCATCGAAAGCCGCGACCAGGACAACCTCTGGGGAACCGTGGGCGTTTCTGAAAACATCATCGAGGCAAGCTGGATTGCGCTGGTTGACAGCGTCGAATACAAACTGCTCAAAGACGCCGGCAAACTCGGAAATTAGGTCGTTTTTTGACCTGTTTAAGCCGTATTGTAAAAATATTTTAACGAAGGCCGGCTTTTGCGTTGTGCCCCTCTTGCTATCTGTATTTTTACTGAGTTTGCGAAAAATTAAAAAATTTTGCAAAAATTAAGATTTTTCTGTTGACGCTGCGGGGGGGGGGGGTAAAGTAAAATTCCGAAATGGAGAATTGGGCAAAGGGAGTCGCA